>NZ_CP016809.1:628000-942000 GCF_002741055.1 Paenibacillus ihbetae
GGATGTCGCGTTCCCGTCCCGGTTCACGGATTCGAGCGGATACGTATCCGTAACATTCGGCGCTCCGCATCCGCTGAGCAAGGATACGAACAGGCTGACAACCAGCAGCACCTTGATCGTTAATAAAGAGCGTTCCCTCATGTCACCACTCCCTACGTCGCCCGGATGACTCGTACATCCCCCGGGATCACTTTCTCTCCTTCATACAGCATAAATCTGCCGTTCTGCCATTCGATTCGCAAGAGCTTGTAGTCATCGGATTGGTATTGCCACACATGCTGCTCCCCGCCCTGCATGAAAGGCGTTCGCCCCGCGATCGAGACATGTCCGCCGTATTCCTCCTCCAAATGGAAGACATGATCGTCCAGATCGATGATGGACGGTACTTCTTCCGGAGAGTCGAGGCGACCGTCAATCGGCGTATACAGCGCATATTGCACCGTTTCTCGTTCTTCAATGTGCAAATACGCGATACGGGCGCCGTCCTGAAGCGTCAGGACAACCGCATTCCGGCCGCGGTTATGTACCCGGCCCGTTACTTCATACGTTACCAAAGATACTTCGCATATATCTCCCGGCGCCAGCTGCAGCATGCTTTTCTCTGCTTTGGGCGGTTCAGGCTTCGCAAACAAGTTGCTGATTCGTTTCCATACACTCATCTTTCCTGTCTCCAATCTCCATTATGCGTTCTATAAGCAAGCGGTAATTATTAACGCGCCTACCACATGAAGCGAACCTGCAAACAAGCCGTATCCCGTTTTTCCATCGCGGGTCCCCTTATCCAGGTTGAGGTTGGCAAAGTGGCGAAGCAGCCCTTCCGTCAAGGCCTCCAGCACGAATAGAATGACAAAAGAAACCACAGATACCATGATCGCCTCAAGCAGATGGTAGGAAGTTCCGATGGACACGGACAATATATATCCCTGAGCCGCAAGCTTTAGGACCAATCGGGTCGTTACGGCCATGTTGCCGGCCTTGACCTCTTCCAGATCATTGTACTTCGTAAACAGGGAATCCACGAACATCAGTACGAACAGCAGCAGAGCGCCAACAGCGGTCCAAACCAGAACACTCAAGATCATCTCAAAATCCATCGTCCAAACCTCCAGTGATCATTCATCCATTATGACATCTCGAAAACAAAAACGAAGGAGGAGCCAAGCTGTTTCAAGCTTTAGCTCTTCCTCCCTCGCCCAGTCATTCCGATGTCCGTTGCCCGGATTTGTGTTATTGCTTATTCTCGTACTGCTTCATCAAAGCGGCCAGCTCATCTTCAACCGCTTTGTCTTTGCCGAGGTTTTCAAACTCTTCATCCAAGGACTTTTCGCGCTGCGACATTTCATTGCTCGCTTCCGCTCTTGCTTCCATCGCCAGCATCTTCTCTTCCATTCGCTTAAGGCCGGCGGCAGCCGTGTCGGAGCCGAAGCCGTTCATTGCTTTGTTGATTTCGGTTTGCGCTTTGGCTGCATTGTAACGGGCTACCAGCGTTTCACGCTTGTTCTTCATTGCCGTCAGCTGCTTGCGCATCTCCTCGAGCTTCGAACGCAAATTGTCTGCCGCGAGTTTGTTCTGATCGTAGCTTGCCTTGTATTCGTCGCGCTTGGCTTCGGCAGCCTTCTTCTCTTCAAGGGCACGGCGGGCAAGGTCCACGTTCTGCGCCTGCGCGGCCGTATGCGCTTGCTGCGTACGCTTCTCGACAAGCGCCGCCTGCTCTTCGTAGAGCGCCTTGAAGCGCTTCTCGATCGCAATCTGAGCGGCAACGGCTTTCTCCGCATCCTCAAGATCTTCCGTCATATCCCGAATATATTGATCCGTCATTTTGATCGGGTCTTCCGCCTTGTCGATAATGGCGTTAATATTGGACATGGTCAAATCACGCAATCGTTTAAATATGGACATCTTATTCTTCCTCCCGCTTTTACATTAATAATCGCTGTATGTTTATTATTTACGCCGTCCGCGGCAAAACGTTTCAAAATTTTTTAGAAACCTCTTTGATATTGCTTCGGAACCTTCTGCTCCCCGCCGAGCGCCTTCGCAGCATGCACGGCCCAATACGGATCTCTCAGCATGCCTCTGCCGATCGCAACCAAATCCGCCTTCCCCGACAAAATAACATTTTGAGCGACTTCATAATCATCCAGCAATCCGACGGCAATGACGGGCACCTTCAGCAATCGTTTGAACTCCGCTGCCAAGTCCACTTGATAACCCGGCGCAGCCTCCGGTCCCCCGCCTGATCCGACGGGGCCCTCGCCGCCGGAAGAGATATGAAAGATATCCACCCCGGCGTCCTTATATCTTCGGCAAACCTCGGCGCAGTAATCCACATCATAACCGCCATCGACATACTCCTTCGCCGATACGCGCATGATGACCGGCATGCCCTCCGGAAGGACTTCCTTCACGGCCCGGACGACCCGTTCGCCGAACAGGGGAAGATCCTGCCCATATTCATCGCTTCGCTGATTGGTCAACGGGGAGTGGAACTGGTGAATCAAATATCCGTGGGCCCCATGGATTTCAACGGTGTCGAATCCGGCCTCAACGGCCCGGCGGGCCCCATCCTTAAACGCCTGGATCAGCTCTTCGATCTCGGCCGCCGACAGCGCCTTCGGTATTTTATATTGGGAGCTGAACGCGATGGCCGACGGTGCTACCGACGGTTCCGCATCCTGTGCCTTTCTTCCGGCATGGCCGAGCTGAATCCCGATCTTCGTGCCGTAGGAATGCACGGCTTCAACCAGCCGGCGATAGGCAGGAATATGTTCATCGCTCCAAATGCCTGTATCCTGGTTCGATATGCGTCCGTCAGGGTGAACCCCGGTCATCTCGACAATGATCAAGCCGGTACCGCCCACGGCGCGGCTGACATAATGGACGAAATGCCAGTCGTTCGGGATCCCGTCCTCCGCTTTCACGGAATATTGACACATCGGTGGCATCACGATCCGGTTCTTCAGCGTCAAATTTTTAAAGTTATAGGGTGTAAACAAGTCTGCCAATCGAATATCTCCCTTCCGAATCCAAATATGTGATGTACACTCAACCGTTATTATACACCTTTTTCGTCCAAAAACTAAAAATGAGCCTCGGGGGCTCTCATGGATAAAGTCGGTGCTGGTTGGGAATACCATACAGAAAATGCTATAGGGGCTGATCGAGATGTTCAACCGAATTCATGCAGGGTTTCGCATCCTTGGGATGCTTTGTATCCTGCTCGCCATGCCGGCTCTCCCCGCCGATGCCGCGGCTTTGAACGGCTTGACTGCGCAGCCGGATGAAACCTCCTCCGTCATGTCCGAATCTTGGTCTTCCATTGAGGACCATGCGAAACGTGCAGGCGGCCGTTCAAGGGAGTCTCTGTCGCTGAGCCAATTAATGAAGAAATACCCCGATACCTTTCGGACCAGCGGGCCCCGCGTCAAAAAAATCGCCTTGACGTTCGATGACGTCCCCGATCCCCGATTTACCGGAAAAGTGCTGGATGTTCTGAAGGAGCAGCAGGTGAAAGCCACTTTCTTTGCCGTCGGCGAGCGGGCCAAGAAGCATCCCGGCCTCGTTAAGCGCATGCACGAGGAAGGGCATGCCATCGGGAACCACTCCTATAACCACGCCCAGCTTAACAAGCTGAGCCTCCATAAATTCAAGGATCAGATCGAGCGGACCAATATGGTCATCAAATCCATAACCGGGATCGAGCCAAGGCTGATTCGGCCGCCATATGGCGAGATTAATGAGGAGCAGCTTCAATGGGCCCGGAAGAACGGCTTCAAAGTCGTTAACTGGAATGTCGATTCATTGGATTGGAAGGGTCTAGGAAAGGATGAGGTCATGAGCAATATTCTTTCCGCGGTCGGACCGGGCTCGATCGTTCTGCAGCACGCAGGGGGTGGCGTCGGCTCCGATCTGACCGGAACGATCGAGGCGCTCCCAGGTATCATTCGCGAGCTCCGGGGCAAGGGATATACCTTCGTCACTCTTCCGGAAATGCTCGGGTTGCCTGAGAGCTTTAAGCATTAGGAAGCCTTGGAGAGCCTTAATCATAGCCGTTGGTCCGCTAGGGCTCCTCGCAAGGAGCAAGCAAAGAACGTTTCAGGAGAGCTTAGGATCCTGGAGAACAGCATGCCGAGGATTCCGTTCGCAAACCCTGTGTGTATATAAAAGGCGGCGCTTCAGAGATATCCCTGCAGCGCCGCCCCTTGATCATCATGTTCGTTTTACATTCTAGATCCCAATTCAACGGGATTAGCCATTACTCAATAATGTACAATTTGATATCCTGAATGCCGAATTTGCTGACAAAGGACGGAGAGCCTGGAATAAAGATATCAATCTTGTTTCCTTTAATGGCTCCGCCGATATCGCGCGCTTCCGCGACAAAAGCCTTTTTCGGAAGCCCGGGATGCTCATGCCCGGTAACGAGCACCTTCGTACCAAGCGGGATGACCTTCGGGTCAACGGCGATCGTGCCGATCTCCAGCTTGTTGCCGAAGTAATCGACCGCTCCCCATCCGCCGTTCTCGCTGGCTGCTGAGGAGTATGCGGTAGCCTTCACGGACAAGGTCTTGCTGTAGTTGAAGGTCTTGCCCCAAGCTTCGACCACGTTCTTATCATGGAATACGTTCAGGGTCGGCGAAAAGGCAGCTGCCGGTGCAGCCGAAGCAACCGATTTCGCCGATACGGTGCCTGGAATTTTGATTTTGAGACCCGGATAGATATTCGTCGCCTTGATGGTCGGATTTGCGCTCATCAGCTTGTCCAGCTTTACGCCGTACTGCTTCGACAGGAAGTAGAAGGTGTCTCCTTGCTTAGCGACATGAACCGAGCTGGCATGGGCTTGCAGCATACCGCCGCTGAATGTCAGTCCGATCGCCAGCGCGGTCATCGTGAACCACTTTGCCGTTTTTCCGGCGAGTCGGGCAATCTTATCCTTTTGTGCTTTTTTTAATGGTCGTTGTTTCATAGATGTCATATGTCGATGCCTCCTATGTATGAATCAAGCAATCTCGGTTATCTGACGGAACTGAATATATCACAATTTTGTAACCAATAGCGCATGCAATTGTTACCAGCAGGCGCAAAAAAACAGCGTCAATACCTCAATAGTTCAGGTATGACGCTGTTCGCGCAATGCTCGATGTCGTTAAAAAAGTTACAAAACCTTGCTCAAAAACTCCTTCGTGCGCGGATGGGAAGGCTGGCCGAACAATTCCTCCGGCGTTCCCTCTTCGATGATTTTTCCGCCGTCCATGAACAAAATCCGATCGCCGACCTCGCGTGCAAAGCCCATTTCATGGGTAACGATGACCATGGTCATTCCGCCTTCGGCCAGCTTCTTCATGACCTCAAGCACCTCGCCGACCATTTCCGGATCAAGCGCGGAGGTTGGCTCATCGAACAGCATGACATGCGGCTGCATGGCGAGCGCCCGTGCGATCGCGATCCGCTGCTTCTGTCCGCCGGACAGCTGCGCGGGATACGCCTCTTTCTTGTCCAGCAGCCCTACAGATTTTAGCAGCTCGTCGGCGGTCGCTTCAGCTTCTTTGGCCGAGACGCCCTTTACTTGCATTGGCGCCAGCGTAATGTTCTGCAGCACCGTTTTGTGCGGAAACAGATTGAACTGCTGGAATACCATGCCCATTTTTTCGCGGGTGGCGTTAATATTGTGGTTCTTGGCCGTAATCAGCTCGCCCTCGAACGATATCTCGCCGCTGGTCGGCACCTCGAGCAGGTTCAGGCAGCGAAGGAACGTGCTCTTGCCGGAGCCGCTGGGGCCAATGACAACGACGACCTCCCCTTTTGCGATTTCCACGTCGATGCCTTTCAAGATTTCCAGCTTGCCAAACGATTTATGAAGTCCCTTAACGGTTATCACTTGCACTCAACTTCCTTTCCCAGACACCCAGAAGCTTCGAAAGAACGAATGTCAGTATAAAGTAAATCAATGCGGCAACAAGAAGCGGATTCAGCGGGGCAAAGGTTGAACCGCGCAAAATCTGAGCCTGGTACATGATGTCGAAAACCCCGATGAACGATACGATGGACGATTCCTTGATGATGACCACGAACTCGTTACCGATGGCCGGCAGTACCCCCTTCAGCGCCTGCGGAAGAATGATATGACGCATCGCCTTGCCCTTGGTCATCCCGAGTGAACGGGCCGCTTCCAGCTGTCCGCGGTCGACGCCTTGAATACCTGCCCGGAAAATTTCGGCCAAGTACGCCGCACTGTTCAGTGACAGTGTCAGAATACCGGACTGAATCGGCGTAAATTTGATGTCAAACGCGGCGAGGCTGTAATGAATAATAAACAGCTGAACGAGCATCGGCGTGCCGCGCATAATTTCAATATAGGCTGTAGCTAAGAACTTCAGGATACCGACCCCGGACATACGCATCAGCGCGATCACGAGACCGAGAATAAATCCGAAGAATACGCCTAGAGCCGATATAAGCAGCGTAAATTGAATGCCTTGCGCATAATAATCGCGGTATTTCCAGAAAAATTCGAAGGTATTGAGGTTCTCCTTCGTACGTCCGGCGGCAAGATCACTAGCCTCGTCGACGAACTTCTGGATCTGGTTATTCTCCTTCAGCCGTTTAAGCGTTGCGTTAATGCTGTCCAGAAGCTCCTGGTTGCCTTTGCGGACGCCGATGGCATACTCGTCATTCTCCGTCGTCGGCTTGGCGTCTGTAATCGCCATCGTTTCGACATTCATGTTCGTAAGGGCGATCGGATACTCCGCCAACACGACGTCAACGCGCTCCGAGTCCAGCTGGAGCATCAGATCCGGTATTTTATCCAGGGAGACGACCTGGGCATTCGGTATCTCTTTCGCGATCGTTTCCTGGATCGAGCTCTTCTGAACGCCGATACGCGCGCCTTCCAGGCTCTCAACGGTGTTGTATTTCTGTTCATCGCCCTTGCGCACCACGACCGACTGCTCGGCCGCGTAATACGGATCGGAAAAGTCGATGCTCTTGCGCCGTTCTTCCGTCGGGTTCATGCCCGAGATCACGAAATCGACCCGGCCGCTGGTCAGTTCCGGCAGCAGCGCATCAAAGGACGTATCTTTGATGACGAGCTCGGCGCCAAGATCCTTGGCGATCTCCTTCGCGATTTCAATATCAAATCCGACGATGGTATCTACGCCGTCGATCGTTTTGTGAAATTCATAAGGCGCATAATCGGCACTGGTGCCGAGAATGATGGTTTTCTTCTCGACCTCTGCATGCACGATGCTTCCGAAAGCAAGCACAACCGCCATGCACAGGGTCATCCAAGCGATAAATTTACGTTTCATTTGAATGCTTTCTCCCCTAACTGATCCAATTCATATTTCCCTTCGTTAAACCTGCGACTGAGACATTATAAAACACGATGCATGAATATGCAATGAAAATTCATGGATTTTTCCATAGCCCTTGTCGTCCGGCTTTAATACAACTCAAAGCCGGCGAATTTATCATACAACGGTTAATATGTAATGCAGGCCGGTCCATATACCCGCCGGACGATCATTTTTGTTATCGCCAATTATTTGGTGAGTAAACAGCACAAGCAGTTAAGCGCATTTAGATTCCATATATTCACAGATATTTTAGATCGGATGATGATTTTATTTTAGAAAATCGTTATCTTATTAGCAGCAAGGACTAGTTCTTGAGTCATGTCCGGTGTAGTGAGTGTAACGACCTGCATCAACTCGTTAAACGGACTTACCTTGGAGCATCTTGATGCATAATCTGCCCTGGCGTGCTTCATCTTATAATCGTTCATCCTATCTGGAAGGGCAAGGGCCGGCTCGTTGGACATGCTCCGCAGGTTCCGTAAGCGCCCTGGAAGCACCTTGGAGAGCATTACAGAGATGAACAGCAGCACCTTCACCGCCGCGCTTTCATCCTTTGTTTCATTCTATTGGTCGAATGGTTATTTAATAGCTAAATTCAAGGAGGTGTAGCCATGCTGTTAGAAGCGCTGTATCACGTTCCAAGGGATAAATGGGCTTATGCCTATGATCCGCATACCATCCATTTAAGGGTGCGAACCAAGAAAAACGATATCGATTCGGTTGTGGCCATGACCGGAGACAAATACGATTGGGACCGGACGTACTTCGAAATCACCATGGAGAAGTCCGCCTCCGACGATATGTTTGATTACTACGAATGTCACGTCAAACCGAAGTATAAACGATTATCCTACGGCTTCCGCATTCATGCCGGCGATGAAACAGTTTATATGGTCGACAGCGGCATCGGCTGGGATTATCCTCATCCCCCGGCAGGTTATTTCGAGTTCCCTTACATACATGAAATCGATGTATTCAAGGTACCGGAATGGGCGAAGGAAGCGGTATTTTACCAAATTATGACCGAACGCTTCGCCAACGGGGATCCCGGCAATGACCCGGAAGGAACGGAGCCTTGGGGAGGCCAGCCGAAGGTTGACAATTTTTTTGGCGGCGATTTGCAGGGGGTGCTGGATCATCTGGATGATCTCGTTCACCTCGGAATCAATGCGATTTACTTCACCCCGCTCTTCCGCTCCCCTTCCAATCATAAATACGATACCGTTGATTACAAACAAGTCGATCCGCATTTCGGGGATAATGAGCTGCTTAAAAAGGTCGTCGACACCTGCCATGCCAAGGGGATCCGGGTCATGCTTGACGCGGTGTTCAACCATTGCAGCGACCAATTCCCGCCGTTTCAGGACGTGTTGAAGAACGGCGAAAAATCCAGATATGCAGAGTGGTTTCATGTGAATGATTTCCCTTGTGAAATCCGGGACGGCATACCGACTTATGATACCTTCGGATTTTTCGGCAATATGCCGAAATTCAATACCGCTAACCCCGAGGTCAAGGCCTATCTGCTCGACGTGGCGGAATATTGGATCAAGGAGATCAAGCTGGACGGCTGGCGCCTGGATGTGGCCAACGAAATTGACCATCATTTCTGGAGAGATTTCAGGCAGGTGGTAAAACAGGCCAATCCGGATGCCTACATCGTAGGCGAGGTATGGTCCGACTCCCTGCTGTGGCTGATCGGGGATCAGTTCGATTCCGTCATGAATTACCCCTTTGCCGACAAGGTGCTTGAGTTCTTCAACGGACAAATGGACGGGCTTACCTTCGCGAACCGGATCGGATCGCTGCTGATGAGGTACCCGCAGCAAACGAACGAAGTCGTCTTTAACCTGCTCTGCAGTCATGACACGCCAAGGCTGCTGACCCGCGTAGGCGGGGATACACGCCGGATGAAGCTGACGGTCGCATTTTTGTTCACCTTCATGGGAACGCCATGCATTTTTTATGGGGATGAAATCGGTCTGACGGGAGACGGGGATCCGGACTGCCGCAAATGCATGGAATGGGATCCGGCCAAACAGGACCGGGATCTGTATGAGTTCTACAGGAGCATGATCGGCCTGCGGAAAAGGCATCCGGCCCTGCGGCAAGGACGCTTCCGATTCCTTCAGGCCCGTCACCATGACCCTAGCATCGTCTATGAGCGTGCGGATGATAAAATGCACTTCATCATCTGGATGAACAACAGCGACCGTCCGCGCACCCTCTCCCATCCCATCGTCACGACCGATTGGGTGGATGCCTTGACGGAGGAGCCGGTCAAGCCGGTAAAAGGCACCATGCATATCGAGCTTGAGCCGTTCGGGTTCCGGATTATTCGCAGAAAGCTGAAGAACTAAACTGATCCACCCCTTGCATTTTAACAAAAAGAAAGGGACTGAATCGCAGGCAGGTTGCCATCAACCGCCTGTTCATTCAGTCCCTTTTGATTTGCTCGTCCAGCCGACTTAACCGGTTATGATCCGCTCATAAATTTCCATGTACTGCTTGGCCGAAGTGTTCCAGCTGTAATCGCCGCTTAAGGCGTTCTTCGTCACCTTGCGCCAGTGCTCCGGCTGACGGTACAAGGATGTCGCACGGCGGATCGTATGCATCATATCATGCGCATTATAATTCTTGAAGGAGAAACCGTTGCCTTCCCCCGTAACTTCGTTATACGACTGGACCGTATCGTTCAGGCCCCCCGTCTCCCTAACGATCGGCACGCTGCCGTACCGCATCGCAATCAGCTGGCTGATGCCGCAAGGCTCGAATTTGGAAGGCATAAGAAACAGATCGCTCCCGGCATAAAACCGCCGGGATAACGGCTCGTTGAAGCGGATCTGGGCCGACATTTTGTTCGGATAGCGGTTGGCCGCTTCCCGGAACCAATGCTCATAGGAAGGATCCCCGGTTCCCAGAACGACGAACTGAACCTCGTCGTAATATAAAAGCTCATCAAGGATCCGGATCACCAGATCCAGCCCCTTGGAATCCACGAGGCGGGTCACCATAGAAATCATCGGTACATGCGGAGCCACCGGCAGGCCGAGCTCCTGCTGGAGATCGATTTTATTTTGGGTTTTCTTCTGCAGATCGCTCCGGTACTTGACGGCCAGATGGGGATCGTTTGCCGGATTGTAGCTTTTCGTATCGATCCCGTTCACGATGCCGCTGAGCCGGGCTCCTTGCGCCGATAGAAGACCATCAAGTCCGTAGCCGTAATATCCCGTTTGGATCTCGGATGCATAGGTCGGGCTCACCGTGGTTACATGGTCGGAATAGATGATCCCGGCTTTCATGAAGTTCAGGTTCCCGTAGTACTCCACGCCGTCCGCCGTGAAATAACGGCTGTGAATGCCCAGCAGATCAACAAGCACCTCATAAGGAAACATGCCTTGGTACAGCAAATTATGAATCGTAAAGACGGTCCTTATGTCCGAATAGAATGGATCATGGCGGTATATGTCCTCCAGCAAAAGCGGGATCATTGCCGTGTGCCAATCGTGACAATGAAGCACATCGGGCTGATAGTCGATGATCGGCAGCATATCGAGCACGGCCCGGTTGAAAAATGCAAAGCGTTCGCCGTCGTCCATATAACCATAAATGCCGTCCCGTCCGAAATAATATTCATTGTCGATGAAATAAATCGTAACGCCGTCCTCCACTAAAGACTCAATTCCGCAGTACTGCTGCCTCCAGCCGACCTGAACCCGGGTCTCTCCGAGATGAGTCATGCGGTCCCGGTATTCTCCGGGGATGTCCTTGTATTTCGGCAGCACGACCCGAATATCGGTGCCGAGGCCGCGCAATGCCTTCGGCAGGGCAGCGATAACATCGGCCAAGCCTCCGGTCTTGATGAATGGTCCGCATTCCGAAGCGGCGTATATTAGCTTCATTCCTGTTCCTCCCTCGTGCTGTTCTTGCTCGTCGGCAACCGTCCAGACCGCTTTATGTTCGGTTCCGCGCTTGAGGTTACCGCCGTGCCGGCTGTTTCTGCCGGATCTGCTGTGTTGACTGATATAGCTGATTTAGCTGATTTAGCTGATTTAGCTGATTTAGATGATTTAGCTGTTTTACCTGTTTTAGCGCCTTTCGTCTCTACGGACTCTTTCATCCTCCGCGTCTTAGGCGGCTTCTTCTTCAAAATCACCATGCCAAGCGGCGGCAGCTTAATCTCCAGGCTTTGCGCTTGCTGATGCCACGCCAGCTTCTCCGTCTTGATTTCCCCAACGTTCAGCAGACCCTCTCCTCCGAAATCGGCATGGTCCGAGTTAAAGATTTCAATGTACTGTCCCGGACGCGGGGCACCGATCCGGTAGGCTGCGTAGGACCGGGGCTGAAAGTTGATGACCACGAGCAGGGTATCGCCCGGCTTCTTCCCTTTTCGCATAAAAGATATGACGCTTTGATTGTTATCATCCGCACTCAGCCACTCGAATCCGTGAATGTCATGATCCATTTCCCACAGTGCTTTCTCTTTCGCATATAACCGGTTTAAGGCTGCTGTGTAATACATATGCTTCCGGTGGCTTTCATAATCCAGCAGCAGCCAATCCAGCTGCTCCTCATCCTTCCATTCGATGAACTGGCCGAACTCGCCGCCCATGAACAGCAGCTTTTTGCCCGGGTGGGTCATGAGATATCCGAGCAGAATCCGGAGTCCGGCAAACTTTTGCTCGTAGCTGCCCGGCATTTTGTTCAGCAGCGATCTTTTTCCATGCACCACCTCATCGTGGGAAAGGGGCAGCGTAAAGTTTTCGGAATAGGCGTACATCATCGGAAACGTCAGCAGGTTATGCTTCGACGGCCTTTGATCAAAATCATGCTCCATATATGAGAGGGTATCGTTCATCCAGCCCATGTTCCACTTGTAGTTGAAGCCTAGTCCGCCTTCGTGCACGGGGGCGGTGACGCCCGGCCATGCGCTCGACTCTTCCGCCATCATGAGGGCATTCGGGTAATAGTGGAACACCGTTTTGTTCAACAGCTGCAGAAACGAGATCGCCTCCAGATTTTCCAAGCCCCCATGCGCATTCGTGCGGTACTGGCCCGGCGGCTTCTCAAAATCAAGCCGGATCATACTGGTCACCGCATCGACACGCAGCCCGTCGATATGATACATATCCATCCAGAATAATGCATTGGAAATCAAGTATGAAACGACTTCCGGCTTGGCATAATCGAAAGACAATGTTCCCCATCCGGGCCTCTCCGCTTTCTGAGGGTCACCGTATTCGTATAGCGGCGTCCCGTCAAATTGGCGCAGTCCGTGAGCATCCTTGGCGAAATGGGCCGGCACCCAATCGAGGAGCACACCGATTCCGGCCTGATGCAGCTTATCGACCAGATACATGAAATCATGGGGTGCGCCATATCGGCTCGTCAGCGCGTAAAAACCGGTGCCTTGGTACCCCCATGAACGGTCATACGGATGCTCCGCGAGCGGCATGAATTCCACATGGGTATAGCTCATTTCCAGCAAATAAGGGATTAAAAGCTCTGCCATTTCCCGGTATGTATAAAAAGTGCCGTCGTCCTTTTGCCTCCATGTGCCCAAATGCATCTCATAGATGTTCAATGGCTTGTTAAACGGGGACTTGCCCCTGCGGCGCCACGCTCCGTCATTCCATTGGTAGCCTGACAAATCCGTGACCACCGAAGCCGTTGCCGGTCTGACTTCGGCTTGAAACGCATAAGGATCAGCCTTAAGGAATGTTTCTCCATGGGGGCCCATAAGCTGGTATTTGTAAAAAGTTCCAGCTTGCATGCCGGGGAAAAAACGACTCCAAATTCCCGAATCGGGTATCCTATATAACGTGTCTTTGCTGCCGTCCCAACCGTTCCAATCGCCCGCAAGTCCGACTTGCTGCGCATGCGGAGCCCACACGGTAAACCGGACGCCCTCCTCCCCGTCTTCCCGGGCGGGGTGCGCTCCCATGCATCGGTAGCTGTGGAACCAGGTTCCTTCATGGAACAAGTACACTTGTTCCGGAGTCATGTTTCCTTCCCTAATTGCTTGGCTCAATATTCTTCACCTGCTTTGTCATAAAAATCCATAGATTATTAATGCTATTACCCCATTCTAACCATGTTGAAAATAAAAAATGTCCTTGAAAAATAATTTTGTAATTTTCAATTTCACATTTCAATATAATCGTTTCAAACCCCGGAAATGACGTTTATGTATGTACAACGCTCGAAAATACTTTGGGAGGGAAACGTGATGAAGAAAAAAGACTGTATTGCTATGCTTTTAGCCGGAGGTGAGGGCAAACGATTGGCTCCTCTGACTTCGAAGCTGGCAAAACCCGCTGTTCCGTTCGGCGGCCGCTACCGCATAATCGATTTTCCTCTCAGCAATTGCGTCAATTCCGGTATTGACACCGTCGGAGTTCTGACGCAGTACGAGGCAGAATCGCTGCACGAGCATATCGGTGAAGGCGAGCCTTGGGGCATGGCCCGTACAAGCGCAAATGGCATTGCGCTCCTGCCTTCGCACAATACTGAAACCCGGGAATATTTAGGAACTGCGGATGCCATATATAAAAACATATCATTCATTGATGAGCAGGATCCGGAGCATGTGCTGATCTTGTCCGGAGACCACATTTATCAGATGGATTACCGTGAGATGCTGGAGGCCCACAAGCGGCAAGGAGCCCCTGCAACGATCTCGGTAATGGAGGTTCCATGGGAAGAAGCCAGCCGGTTCGGCGTGATGAGTGTGGATGACAATTTGAATATTATCGAATTTGCGGAGAAGCCGGCCGAGCCGCAAAGCAACCTGGCTTCCATGGGGATTTATTTGTTCCGTTGGGACTATCTGAAGCAGCACCTGCTTGAGGATGCCGCCGACCCGAACTCCAGTCATGATTTCGGGAAAGACGTCATCCCTAAAATGCTGTCCGGCAATGAATCCTTACTGGCCTTCCGCTTTCAGGGCTATTGGCGCGATGTCGGCACGGTCGAAAGCTTGTGGGAAGCCCATATGGATGTGCTGCGCGCCAGCGAACTCGTGCTGGAAAGAACCGATTGGCCTATGTATACCCGTCCGTGGATGTCGAAGCCTTCCACGGCCCGTACCCGCAATCACGAGCACGCCGACTGCCTCATTCACGAGCACTGCTCGTTCGAAGGCAAGGCGAAGAACTCCGTCGTATTCTGCGGAGCGGAAATCGGCAAATATTCCATCGTCAAGGACAGCGTGATTATGCCGAATGCCAAAGTGGGCAAGGGCGTCCATATTGAGCATGCCATCATCGGCGAAGGGGCCGTAATCCGGGACGGAGCCGTCGTCAAAGGCTCACTGGGCAACGTCGTCGTTGTCGGTCCTTACGAAACCGTGATGCCAAAGCCGACGATCCGGACACAGCCGAGCCGTCTGCTGCAGGACGTGTACGAAAAGGGGCGCCTTCGGGCCAACGTCTCTTCGTCCTAACATCGTAGTCCCCTTGGGTGATCGATGATTAAGCCATATATAAAAAAAAGCGATCCGACCCGGATCGCTTTTTTTATGTTTACAAGCTTTGCCCATATCGCCTATTGCGGCTCACGTTCTTTCAGCCAACCTCCTGCGCTTTTCTTTTGTTTACGAAAGCTGGCAGCATGATCAGGCAAACACCTTTTCGTACAAATTCACGATTCGCCCGCCCAGATCCTGCTCGGCTACGAATTGAAATCCCTGGCTTACGTAGAACTGATTCAGTCCCGGAAGATGGGACACGCAGTCCAGGCGAAAGCCTGCCCTGCCTTCGGCACGCAGCTTCTCTTCCGCGAACGACAGCATGCCCGCTCCAAGGGATAATCCACGGAAATTCGGCCGGACGGTCAATCGATGCAAATAACCGAACGACGGGTCATCCCGTTCTCCCCAGTACAAGGGATCCCCGTATTGAAGGGTAAACATTCCGGCCGCTTCCCCGTGATGCCGCAGCAGAAAAACCTCGCGCTCCGCCAAATACTGCTGCATAAGCTCCATCGTAAACAGGGACGGCGTCCATTGCCCAAGGCCTTGCTTCACCATCAATTCGGCTGTCTCCCGCAGCAAGGACAGCATTGCCTCAGCGTCCTCCTGTACTGCCGGTCCGAGCTGAAAGCTTCCTTTCGCCGTATTAAAAATTTTTAGCGCTGTACTCGACATCAAATTCTCCCCCGTTTCGTATAGGTTTATCTAAAAAAAAGGCTTTGCCGAATCGCTTCGGCAAAGCCTTATACGGTCGGTCCGGGCATACCTTCCTCCGCGTTCTCCAATCCGCCGGCCACCGGAATTTTCCCTTCCGGGAGCGGCAGTTTGACGATGACGGATGTGCCGTGCCCAAGCTCGCTCTCCATCTCCATCGTACCGCCGTGCAGCTCAACCAGCTGCTGGGTAATCGCAAGGCCGAGACCGGTGCCGCCGTTGAGCGGATTGACCTGGAAGAAGCGATCCTTTACTCTGCGGAGATGCTCTTCCGAAATGCCGATCCCGTAATCCCTGACCGTCACCGTGACGTACTTCTCCTCCATCGTAAAGTACAGGTTGATGACGCCGTTCTCATGCGAGAATTTCACCGCATTATCCACAATATTGAGAAACACCTGCTTCAACCGGTTGACATCGCCGTATATGATCGGCTTCTCTTCCGACTCCAGCTTGATGGTGACGCCCTTCTTCTCTGCCTTCGCCCACAGGTTCAAAATTATCTCCTGCAGCAGCTCACGCAGATTGACGATCCCCTTCACCAGCTTCATTTCATTCTGCTGGAGCTTGGAGAAGTCCAGCAGCTCTTCCACGAGACCGATCAGCCGATCGGTTTCCTTGGCGATAATCTGCATTCCGATCTTCGTTTCCTCCGGATCATAGCCGCCCGAGTCGAGCGTTTCGCTCCAGCCCTTGATGCTGGTGAGCGGGGTCCGGAGCTCATGGGAGATCGAGGAGATAAAATCATCCTTAACCTGGTTGCTCCGCACGATTTCCTGGGCCATGTAGTTCAGGGTGGACGACAGCTCGCCAAGCTCGTATTTGTAATCCCCCTTGATGCGGACATTAAATTTGCCCTTGGCCATCTGGGTGGATACCGTCGTAATATTATTGATCGGCTTCACGATCGAGTTGGCCAGACCGATGCTGAATGCCAGCACGATCGCAAGCACCGCCGCCCCGATGCTGACGGCGAACAGCGTCAGCTTGAGCAGCCGATCGTTAATCAGATCCAGCGACGTTACGTAACGAAGGATATACGTTTGATCGAAGCCGCTTTGAATCGTCTGGGATACGGCCATTACAATTTGCCCGGTACCCGGCTGTTTGCCGACCCAGCGGCTGGTGTCGCCCGCAAGAGCCTGCGTCACGTCACTGGTCTTGATCGTCTGCTCCAGATCGAAGCCGGCCGATGTCGTCAACACCTGCCCCGATGTGTTCAAAATTTGCAGCTCGGTATTGTACAGATAAAAATGCCGAACCATTTCACTCAGCTGATTCACATTGTCCGACGACGTCACCCGGAACGGCTGATAGAATTCGTTAGAGAGGCGAATATGGTTGCTCACATGGTTATATACCGTATCGTAATAATACGTTCGAATTGCGATAAGGAAGATGACTTCAACCAGCAGCAACGCGATGAACACTACCAGAAAGTAGTGCAGCACGATTTGCCGCCGAATGCCTTTTTTGATCATTAGCCCTGACCCTTCCATTTATAGCCGTGTCCCCATACCGTTTGGAGATATTCCGGCTCGGAAGGATTGCTCTCGATTTTTTGGCGCAGTCTCCGAATATTGACGTCCACGATTTTGGGGTCGCCCATATATTCTTTGCCCCAAACATGGTCCAGCAGGACATCACGGCTAAGCGGCGTATTTTCTTTTTCCAGGAAAAACTGCACCAGCGAGAATTCGGTCGGCGTCAGCTCGACGGACTGGCCGTTTTTCTTGAATTGCTTGGATATCAGGTCAAGCGTGAACGGACCGGACTGGAATGATACCTTGGCGGCTCCGGCACGCTGAACGTTGACCCGGCGCAGCAGGGACTGGAGCCTTGCAATCAGCTCCGTCGGACTGAACGGCTTGCTGACATGGTCGTCAGCGCCGACGGACAGCGCATAAACCTTATCCTGCTCCTGAACCTTGGCGGTCAGGAAGATAATGCCGATTCGCTCGTTCGTCTCCCGAATTCTCCGGCACACTTCGAACCCGTCGATCCCGGGAACCATGACGTCCAGCAAGGCAATATCGATATCCGGCGTCGACTGCAGGAGACGCAGCGCTTCGTTGCCGTCCCCGGTTTCGAGAACTTCAAACCCGTTGCGTTTGAGATTGATCACGATAAAACTGCGAATGGATTCTTCGTCTTCCAATATGAGTACTTTACTCAAGATCTAGTTCCCCTTTCTTTCGATAGGAGCCACATTGCTGCTTGGCTTGTTCTCTTTTTTGCTGAGCTTCAGATCGCCGTGGCTTCGGTACGCGATAACGCGGCTTTTTTCCTTCACTAAAACTTCCCAATCAGGCTCAGCTTCTGCCCACTGGGCCATCGTGAAAAATTTAATCTCCGCCACCGACTCGCCAGAATCGATCATTACAAAATTCAAATAGGAATCTTTGTTGGATTCCGGGGTGATCGTAATCTGGTTATACAGGTCGGCCGGGAAATCCAAATAGAAGTGGTTATTGATATCATAGTATCTTTGAAGCACGAATTGCAGTCCTTCATTTTCATTCACTTCGCGAATTTCACCGTCCCACTGGTAATAGGTGGTAAAGTAAGGGATCTCCTCGAAGAGCCGGTCCTCCCAGCCAGCCGGCCTTTCCAGCAATCCAATTTCCAGAATGCCGTCATCGTTCACGTCTTCGCTCTCGATCGGCATTTCTTTGAAGGTCAGCAGCTCATCCTGCAGGATATCGACAAACTTATTATCCTCCATGATGATCAGCTTCGAATAGGAGGAATTGGATATGACCGAAGCATCGAGAATAATACCTTCTTTATTTTTGGCCACTTTCCCTGCGACAACATTGTAATAACTTTCAATATTCGGTCCGAGATCCAGCTTATCCAGTTCAACAAAGGCTTCTTCGAACTTGTCATATTGATAGGTGCTGACGTACGACAGCTCCTTCTGCTGCAGATAAACGACGGTAATATCCTTGATCTTGTCGCCGTTCAAATCCCCGATATTAAAGTGGGTATAGGGCAGCGGCGCAACCTTCTCGAGCGAGTCGCCCGCGAACGAATAGACGATGAGCAGGTTCTGGAGATTTTCCTCGCCGCGGGAGAAGCCTGCAACGATATCGACCTTGCCGTCGTTCGTGAAATCTACGAAATCAAACGATTCCAGCACGGTCCCTTCCCCGTCAAAATCCAGCAGCTTGACCCAGGCATCTCCCTGCTGCTGCATGATCATGCCATGAATCTTCACTTCTTCATCCGGCGTCTGATAAAAGACGACCGCTTCCAGCACGCCGTCATTGTCCAGATCCTGAATCCGAATCGAGCTGCTGTCCACGTCGCTCCTTGGTCTGATGATCGCCCCGTTATCCGTCTTCCGTTTCAGGAGCACATTCTGGATCGCACCGTACAGCGTCGCTTTATCCGCGGGCAGTTCCGGCCGCTTCATCAGCGAGACCGGATCCTGAATAAACGTGCAGCCGCTAATCAGAAACACCAGCAAGCCGGACAGCAAGGCTTGTATCCCTCTATATTTCAATCCAGATCAACTCATTTCTATATCCATAGCCTCATTTATAAAACCTACATATAATTACAGTCTTGACTTCTCGCCATGAGTTAAACGCCGTCCCGTCACGTCAACGACAAGCTCCCCGCCGGCCAGTCCCATCACGCGGGTGCAGTATTTCTCCGCCAGCTCCAGCGGGATCACCGTAACGACCGTAAGCTTCTCCTCTTCACAGAGAGTCTTTAACGTTTTGAGCACATGCTCGGCCGACCCCGGATCCAGGCCCGTGACCGGCTCGTCCGCAAGAATCACCTTCGCTCCGTGCACGAGCGCCCGGGCGATCGCGATTCGCTGTCTTTCTCCCCCGCTCAGCTCCCCGGCTTTCCGGTGGGCCTTGTCCAGCAAACCCAAATGCTCGATCGTATCCATGGCTCCCATATAATCATCCGAACGGACCATTCCGGTTAGCATCCGCCACCATGGCGTCTGACTCGATTGTCCGATCAGCACGTTTTTAAGTGCGGTGCGGTTGACGTTTAAGGAAGGGTTTTGCTCGAGATACGCCCATTCCCGGCGAATTTTCCGTTTACCTGCGGGATTCATCATATCTTCGCCATCCATCGTCAATTTGCCGCCGTCCCATTTTTCCTGCATGGACAGGCAGCTCATCATCAAGCTTTTTCCGCTTCCGCTCGCACCGATGAGTCCGATCATCTCCCCGCGCTCCATCTGAAAGGTAATATCCTTCAGCACCGGCGTGCGGTCAGGACCTATCGTTTTCTTCAGCCGATCCACTTTAATCATGTTATCGTCTCTCCCGTCAAGTGCGTATTCCTACTCTCTAGTTTAGAAGAAAGCGAGGGCAATTGCCATGAGAACAAATGTTCGTGTTTACAGTTTTGAATCGACAGCAGGTTTAAAAAGCGCACCCGCACATCCAAATAGAATGTACAGTCCTCCAAGCAGGAAGAATATGCCGCCATTCCACCCGGTCTCCATTAAAGCGCCGCCTGCATTAGGGCCCGCGATGCTCCCGACATTAAAGTGAAAGGAGGCGACGACGTTCGCTGCCGGAAGGAGCAGCTTGGGCAAGATGTCGGCGGCGTAAGCAAGCCCCAGTGAGAAAAAGGAACCGACGAGGCCCCCGGCCGCGGTCAGCAATACAAGCGTTGCCCAAAAGTTCGTTCCCGCGAGCGGAATAAGCGCGAAGCATAACCCCCCGGTGATCCCTGCGATCACCAGCACACGCTTGCGCCCGAACTTGTCACTCCAAATGCCGAGCGGGAGCTGCAGCAGCAGCCCGCCGATCCCGACAAACGGCAGCAGCATCGAGATTTCGTCCAGCGTAAATCCGCTTCTAAGACCGTACACGGGAAAATTGCTGTTCATTCCGGCTTCCATATACCCGTAGAGAAATGCCGGCAGCAGAGCGTACCATGCCAGACGGTAGCTCCTCATATATCTTCCGGATGATTGCTGATCACCGCCTTCGACTTTTTCAGGCTTGATGTTCGGCAGCTTGATCAGCACGATGATCAGCATGAACAGGAACAGCACCGCAAGGACCACGAAAGGAACAGCCTCCCCGTATTTAAGGAGGGGGATGCCAAGCGGCCCGATGCTGAAGCCTAACCCGTAAGACATGCCGTAGAAGGAAATGCTCCTTCCCCGGTTCTTAGCCGTCGACATCATCAGCACCCACAGCTGGGCTGCATAGTGCAGCGCGCTGTCTCCGATTCCGACCAGCAATCTCAGCACAAACCAGAGCGCAACGCTTGGGAACAGCGGGAAAGCCAGCAGCGACAGCATCACCAGGACAAGTCCGGATGCGATCAGCTTCTTAAAGCCGATCAAGCCCAGCATCCTCTCCGCGATCAGCGTCATCGCGAATGAGCCGACGTAGAGCGCTGCGGCGTTCAAGCCGTTCATCGAGGATGATATCCCCATTCGTTCCAGGAAAATCGCCAGCACGGGCAGCAGCAGCCCCTGGCTCAGGCCCGCCGCCACTACGACGGCAATCAATATGAAATAATGAGTTCTCCCTTGACGGGGTTGTGCAGCTTCTGTCACGTAAAACAAGGCCTCCTCTATGTAGAAAAAAACAATGAATTTAAACAGCCAAATGAACATTATAGTGGACAAGCCCAATCGATACAAGCCATAATAATAACAATGCCATCAATTGGGAGGGTATCTGTAAATGAAATATAAAGTGCGTATCGATGTATCCATGGTATACGAGCTGCTGGGCAGCTTCATGATATATGCAACGAGAAAATGGACCGATAACCTGGACATCGGCAAGCGGCTTATCACCGAAATGGACGAGCGCATGCCCGAGGACGCAAGGGTGCGGTTCATCGCGGCCCGGCAGTGGCCGTTATCCGACTACGACGTGCTGTATGCGCTGGTCATGCTCCGGGGCGACCATCAGGAGATCCCCGATTTCCTGAACTGGATCCAAAGCTCTTCAATCGAAGCATTAGGCGAGCTGCTGCATCCTCATCTTCCGTCTTTGTCCCGGGATGAAATCGCGAGAATCCGCGAAAGCTATATACCTCTGATGAAGCTCTGGCATACGCACTACTTCTCGTTCGTCGAGAACGAGCTGCGGCAGCTGCTTGAGGAGGATGCTGAAGAGAAGCAAACGCTGCTGCCGAAAATGGACGACGAGCATCTGATCGAATATGCGACAAGCGGCGTCATTCTGGATCAGGTGCCCCAAGAGAACGTCGTCTTGTTCCCCGGCACCCATTTCCGCCCGATCAATACATATTGCTTCTATGAAAATACGCTGCTGCTTCAGTATCCGATCGATATTCCGGAAGAGGATGAGGACGAGCCGCCTGTCGTCCTGCTGCGCATGACCGAAGCGTTAGCCGATCCGGAGCGTCTGCGCCTGCTCCGTTACGTCGCCGATGAGCCGAAGGCCGTGTCGGAGATGGCGGCTGATTTGAACCAGCCTTACGAAGAGCTGATGCATCATCTGATGATTCTTCGGGCAGCGGGTCTGCTGCGATCCCATTTGAAGTCCGAGAACAACGAGCGATTCAGCCTGCGTCCGGATGGAGCCTCCGAGCTCCAGATGTTCCTGGAGGATTATATCCGTTTGTCGTGATTTCCGAGTGGAGTAAAACGACCGACGATAAACTGAACTAAGGCAAGAAGGAGACAACCATGAGCATAACACCACAGCATATTATCTTCGATATGGATGATACCTTGATCCACTGCAATAAATACTTTGATTTGATCCTCGGGGATTTTTTCGAATGGATGACCGATTGGTTTGCGCCCTTCGGCTTGACGACCGAGGAGGTCCGGAGCAAGCAGATCGAAATCGATATTGCCGGAACGAAACAGCTCGGCTTCGCCAGTACGAACTTCCCGCAATCCCTGATCGCTACCTATCGGCATTACGGCCAGATTCACGGGCGGGCTACGTCACCGGCCGAGGAAGAGCAGCTATTCGCTCTCGGCATGAGCGTCTACGATCAGGAGGTTGAACCCTACCCCGGCATGGTGGAGACGCTGGAGCGGCTTCAAGGGGATGGGCATCGGTTGTATTTGTATACCGGCGGGGAAGCCCGCATTCAGCAGCGGAAAATCGAGCAGATGAAGCTTGCCGACTATTTCGAAGACCGGATCTACATCCGCCGTCATAAAAATATTGAAGCCCTTGAGGAAATTATCAGGGCCGGAAGCTTTGACCGCTCCCATACCTGGATGATCGGCAATTCCCTACGTACCGATGTCGTTCCAGCGCTTACTGCCGGCATCAACAGCATCTATCTTAAGCAGCAGCGGGAATGGGAATACAACCTCGTCGAGCTGAAGGAAGAGCCTCATAACGTGCTGTACACGGTATCCGCGCTGACCGAAGTCCCGGAGGTTATAAATCATCATCTCATGTAAATTCAATCGGGGTACCCTGAAGGTTGTTCCTAAACCTTAAGCAGGGTACCCCTCTATGTTATCATTATAAAAAGCTCATTCTATCTTTCAACCAGCTTGTTGTCACTGTTAAACCGCCGTTCCCGTCTCGGTTTCGAGGGACAGCTTGCCATTGCCACCCGATGAGAGTACAATCCGGGCTTTATATGCAGTTCCGTCTTCGCGTTTAAATGCCAGAAGCTTCGTTCTGCCCTGCTCGAGCAGCGATTTCAGCATAGCCTGGGAAATCGATTTGCCGGCAAACTCCTTCCAGATCACGAAGGAGCATCCGGATTTGAAGTTTGCGCAGCCATATCCTTTCCGGCCCTCAATAATTTGACCGCCGCAGCCGGCTCTTGGACATCGGCCAAGAGGCTCACGGATGGACGGAACCGGGTTGTCCGGCGTACTTGGCGACCGCTCCGGACGCTTCCGAGCCCCTGGAGGATTCCCGGCCGCCGCCTTGCCGCTTCTGCCCCTGCCTCTTCCCTTCGGCTTGTCCGCATCTCCACCAAACAGGGAAGGCGGTGCCGGCGGCTGCGAGGACACTTTATTGATAATGGAAACCGTAAATTTCTGGACATTCTGCATGAACGTTTCTGCAGACGCCTCGCCTTTGGATATTTGATGAAGCCGCCGTTCCCACTGCCCGGTCATTTCCGGCGAAGCAAGCAGCTCGACGCCGGCGTGGCGGATCAGCTCGACGGCAGTTCTCCCTTTCTGGGTCACCGTGATTTTCTTGCCCTGCATCGTAATATATCCGACCTTCTTCAGCCGTTCGATCGTTGCGGCGCGGGTAGCCGGCGTTCCCAGACCGCTGTCCTTCATTGCCTCTCTCAGCTCGTCATCCTCAATCGACTTGCCGGCACTCTCCATCGCTTTAAGCAAGGTTCCTTCGGTATAGCTCTTCGGCGGCTGCGTGGCCTTCTCCTTCACTTCCGATTTCCGGCAAAACACCGGACGGTCGGGTGCGATATCAAATGAACGTTCGTTCCATTCCTGGGTCTCGTCCTCCTCCTCGTCTTTGCTCTTGCGGGACGGTCCCTTCGACTTCTTCTGCTCCTTATCCTTCTCGATAAGCACCTTCCAGCCTAACGACAGCAGCTCCTTGATCCCGGTCTTAAACGTTTCGCCTTCAGCCTCGGTCAGCACCGTATGCTGCTTGTACATTGCAGGCGGGTAAAAGTGCGAGAGAAAACGGATGATAATCAAATCGTAAATATTCGCCTCTTCCTTGCTCAGATTGCCGGGCCGCTTCAGCGTCGGCAGGATTGCATGGTGATCCTCTACCCGCTGCGGGTTACACACCGCCTTATTATGGATATGGACCCGCTTTGGATCCGCTCCTTCCGCCATTTGCCCGTAAGAGGTCGATTTCAGCATATGGAGCGCCTTGTGCATACCTTCGATATTTTGCTCGTTCACATAGTTGGAGTTGGTACGCGGATAAGATATCACCTTGTGCCGCTCGTACAGCGCCTGTGCGAGGTCCAGCGTCTTCTTGGCCGAATAGCCATACTTCGCATTGGCTTCCCGCTGAAGCAAAGTCAGGTCATACAGCTTGAACGGGTATTCCTTCGTTTCCTTAACCTCATATTTGGCGACTGCCCCTTGCTTGCCTTGGACCTTCCCGGCGATCGCGTCCGACTTCTCCTTCGAGGTTAACCGTTCTCCCTGCCATGTTCCCGTATATTCAAGCTCATCCTGACGAAACACGGCTTTGACCTCATAGAAGGTCTGGGACTCGAAAGCCTCGATCTCCTTCTGCCGGTCATAGATTAAAGCCAGCACCGGCGTCTGCACCCGTCCGACGGACAATAGCGTCTGATGACGCGTGGTAAAGGCACGGGATGCGTTCATGCCGATCAGCCAATCCGCCTCGCTGCGGGCTCGCGCCGCTTGCGTCAAATCCTCGAATTCCGCCCCGTCCTTCAGTTCGGCGAAGCCTTTGGCGATGCTTTCCGGCGTTAAGTCCGATATCCACAGCCGCTTGACAGGCTGTCTTAACTTCAGCTGCTGCTGGATCAATGCAAAGATATACTGTCCTTCACGCCCCGCATCGCATGCATTGACGATATGACTGCATCGCTTCGCCACTTCCCCGATGACCTTCAGCTGATCCTTCGTTTTCGGATTCGGTACGATTTTGAATTGCTCCGGAATGATCGGCAAATCTCTTAAATTCCATCGCTTGTATTTCGGATCATAGGCATCCGGCTCCGCCAGACCTACAAGATGTCCGATCGCCCAAGTGATAATATACTGCTCGCCCTCCAGATAGGTGCGGTGATTCTTTGCCCGTGGCTCGATCACCGCCGCGATATTCCGTCCCATATCCGGCTTTTCGGCAATGACCAGTGTTTTCATCTGACATTCTCCTCCCGGCCGAGTTCGCAGCAATATGTGCTATAGGCCGCTAACTCCAAAAAGGACTCCGCGGGTGCGAAGTCCTTCTTCTCATACACAAACTATAGCATATTTAACGATGTTTTTAAACCAGAACGGTTGCCCCCATCAAATATTTATCCACTTCACGGGCAACCTCGCGGCCTTCGTTGATGGCCCATACGACCAAGCTTTGACCGCGGCGCATATCGCCGGCAGCAAAGACCTTATCCACATTCGTCGTATACTTGCCGTACGGGGCCTTTACGTTGGAGCGGCGATCCGTTTCGAGACCGAGCTGCTGCACAAGCGTCTGCTCCGGTCCGTCAAAACCGATGGCAATCAACGCCATTTGAGCAGGAAACACTTTTTCGGTCCCCGGAATCGGCTGGTAAATTTTGCGGCCGGTTTCGTCGACGATCCGCTCGATTTGAACGGTATGAAGCTCTTTCAGATTGCCTTCGTCATCGCCGACAAATTTCGTTGTCATAATGGAAAATTCACGCGGATCGCTTCCGAACAGCGCCTTGGCTTCTTCATGCGCATAATCAAGGGTGTATACATTCGGGAACTGCGGCCATGGGTTCTCGATCGGATCCCGTGTAAGCGGCGCCCGCTTATGCGTACCGAATTGGGTCACGCTTCTGCAGCCGTGGCGGAGTGCTGTGGCTACGCAGTCGGAGCCGGTGTCGCCGCCGCCAATGACGATAACGTCCTTGTCTTTTGCAGAGATATAGTTGCCGTCGGCAAGACCAGAATCCAGATAGCTCTTGATGGTTCCGTTGAGGTAGTCCATCGCATAATGGACGCCCTTCAGCTCGCTGCCCTCAATGTTGAATTCGCGCGGCTTCGTCGCCCCTCCGCATAATACGACGGCGTCGTAATCCTCAACGAGCTTCTGCGCCGGAATATCCTTGCCGATTTCGGTGTTGACAACAAATTCGATCCCCTCGGCCCGCAGCAAATCCACGCGCCGCTGTACGACTTCCTTATCGAGCTTCATCGATGGAATACCGTACGTCAGCAAGCCGCCAATCCGGTCTGCACGCTCGTACACGGTCACGGTATGCCCTGCCTTGTTGAGCTGGGCAGCAGCCGCAAGACCGGCAGGACCAGAGCCGACGACCGCTACCCGCCGGCCGGTACGCTTCTCCGGCGGCTCAGGTACGACCCAGCCCTCCTCGAAGCCCTTGTCGATGATCGCCTGCTCGATCGATTTGATCGTAACCGGCTCGCCGATCAGTCCGACCGTACAGGAGCCTTCGCATGGCGCCGGACATACCCGGCCTGTAAACTCAGGGAAATTATTCGTTTTGTGTAGACGCTCCAAGGCCTCTCTCCACAGTCCGCGATACACCAGGTTGTTCCATTCGGGGATCAGATTGTGAATCGGACAGCCCGAAGTGCCTCCGATCATGTCAATTCCCGTATGGCAATATGGCGTGCCGCAGTCCATGCAGCGCGCTCCTTGGGTTTGGAGCTCTTCTTCTTCTAGATGTTTATGAAACTCTTCCCAGTCCTTAACTCGTTCTGCCGGGTCCCGGTCTGCCGGAAGCTGACGCTGATATTCCATAAAGCCTGTTGGTGTAGACATCCTGCTTTTCCCCCATCCGTTCTATCTAATCTAATTTCCATGTACAAAATATCATATCATAATCGCATACTAACGAGCGTCAAATCTGCCTAGAAACGGCACTTTTCCTGATTCATCTTTTTTATTATCCTTAATAAAAGTTTGTATCAGTTCCGAAATCCGCGCAGTATAAGGCAATTCAAGCAATTTTACCTGTAAACATTAAAAATATAGTAGCATTTCGCTTTTCGCCAATTAAATGGATTATATGCATGATCATTTGTACTATCCCGCCATAATCGGACAAGGGTAATAGATGGGAGAGAAAGTGGAGCAAAACTACAATGCTCGATTATCGCTTCCGGTCATAGATGACGAAGCGGTACCTGTACGGATTCTTCTCATCCGTAATCCCCGGCGTTTCCTCAACAACCTGCCACTGCTCCCAGTCGATCTCCGGGAAAAAAGTATCGCCCTCAAACGCCTCATCGATGAATGTACAATATAAACGATCAGCCATTGGCATCATCTGCTCGTAAATCTGGGAGCCCCCGATCACCATCAGCTCCCGCTCCCGGGCATACGGCAATGCATCCTGCAGATCGTGAATGACGATCCCCTGCTCAGGCGGAAGCGTAAAGCTCTCATCCCGGGTCAGCACGATATTCGTTCGTTTCGGAAGCGGTTTGCTTCCGAATGATTCCCAGGTTTTCCGTCCCATAACGATCGGCTTGCCAAGGGTCTTCTCTTTGAAAAAGGCAAGGTCCCTCGGCAAATGCCAAGGCATCGTACCGTTTCGTCCGATTACCTGATCCTTGCCCATCGCCCAAATCATCGAAATCATATTCGCTTCCCCTTTCTTCGGCAGCCAAATGTATTGGCCCCTCTGAAGCTTATTGTCATTACTCCGGCCATTTCGGCTGTTCCGGCAAATGAAAACCAGGCTAATCCACTAGACGGCTACCGTCGCTTTTATCGTCGGATGATACCGGTAGCCTTCGAATTCGAAATCCTCGAATGTATAATCGAAGATGCTCTCCGGCTTGCGTTTGATAATCAGCTTTGGAAGATCGTACGGCTCGCGCTGCAGCTGGGTTTTTACCTGCTCCAAATGATTCGAATAAATATGAACGTCCCCGCCGGACCAGATAAACTCGCCTGGCTCCAAATCACACTGCTGGGCTACCATATGCGTCAGCAGCGCATAGCTTGCGATGTTAAACGGCAGGCCGAGGAAGCTGTCAACCGAGCGCATCGTCAGCATGCAGGAAAGCTTGCCTCCCGCCACGTAAAATTGAAACACGAAGTGGCACGGCGGCAGCTTCATGTTGTCGATCTCCGCCACGTTCCACGCATTGACGATATGCCGGCGCGAATCCGGATTCGTCTTGATCGATTCGATGACATTCGCGATCTGATCGATCCGGCGGCCGTCCGGCGCTTCCCAGGCACGCCATTGCGAGCCGTATACCGGTCCCAAATCGCCGTTCTCATCGGCCCATTCGTCCCAGATCCGCACGCCGTTCTCTTTTAAATACCGGATATTCGTTTCACCGCTCAGGAACCACAGCAGCTCGTGAATGACCGATTTTAGATGGATCCGTTTCGTCGTGACGAGCGGAAAGCCCTGGGACAGGTCAAACCTTAGCTGCCTTCCAAAGACGGACAGCGTTCCTGTACCCGTCCGGTCTTCCTTCTCTACTCCATGCTCCAGGATGTCCTGCAGCAGCTCCAAATATTGCTTCATCTTCAATCTCACCTCTCTGGAATCTCATATGCATAGTCTATCATGTTCATGGCAGGTTGGGCAGTTGAAATATCATCCCGCTTCTTTTTCACGATGCCGACGAAGCCATAGGACTGGCCGACTGCCGTAATCCATATAGGTTGATCAACAGCGCTCCGCGCCGGATCGCTGCTGAAGAAAGCAAAGTTTACTTGCGATATCCAAGCAGCAGATGCTCCGAAATTTATCCTTCCCGTTATCTAAAAAAGGAGGCAGATCGCGCCTTTACAGCGTTCTCTGCCTCCTTGGCAAATATATGATGACCCGTTAAAATTCGAACGGATTAGCGGGAGATAATGTGGATCGGATGACCCATAACCACTTCCGCCGCTTCCATTACGATTTCGCCAAGCGTTGGGTGAGCATGGATCGTCAATGCCAGATCCTCAAGCGTAGCACCCATCTCGATCGCAAGACCAAGCTCGGCAATCAGGTTGGAAGCCTCCAGACCTACGATTTGCGCGCCCAGCACAAGTCCTGTTCCTTCTTCGGCTACGATCTTAACGAAGCCTTCCGGATGGTTCAGGGATACAGAACGTCCGTTGCCCGCGTAAGGGAATTTACCAGCCTTTACTTTATGGCCCTTTTCCTTCGCTTGAGCTTCGGTGTAACCTACGCTGGAGCATTCAGGATCCGTAAATACAACGGCAGGGATGCACTTGTAGTCCACAACCGACGGCATTCCGGCAATAACCTCAGCTGCCACTTTGCCTTCATAGGAAGCTTTGTGGGCAAGCGCAGGTCCGGCAACGATATCGCCGATGGCGAAGATATGCGGAATGCTGGTGCGGCCTTGATGGTCAACTTTCACGAAGCCGCGCTCGTCAAGCTCAAGTCCGATCAGGTCAAGACCAAGCTCGCCGTCGGTGTTTGGACGACGTCCAACCGTTACGAGCAGGTACTCAGCCGTTACTTCTTTGGTTTCGCCGTTTACGGAGTATTTAACGGTAACTTCTTTATCGTTTTGCTCCGCACTTTCAGCTTTCGCACCGGTGATAACCTCAATGCCGGTTTTTTTCATGTTTTTCGTTACGAGGCTCGTCATATCCTTATCGAATCCGGCAAGAACGCTGTCCATGCCTTCGATAATCGTTACCTTCGCACCGAATTTGGAGTACATTTGGCCAAGCTCTGCGCCGATGTAACCGCCGCCGATAACGATCAGGCTCTTAGGCACTTCCTGCAGGTTCAGCGCTTCGGTGGACGACAGGATGCGGCCGCCGAACGGGAATGGCTTCAGCTCGATCGGACGGGAGCCGGTAGCGATGATGCAGTTTTTGAAACGGTAACGCGGAGATTCATGATCGTTGAATACGCGCGCTTCGTTCTCGTTGATGAACATGCACTCGCCGTTAAATACCTCGACCTTGTTGCCTTTCAGCAAGCCGGCAACGCCGCCGGTCATTTTCTTAACGACGCCGTTTTTGAACTCCTGGGTTTTCGCGAAGTCAACCTTTACGTTCTCCACGGAAATACCGAATGCATCGGCATGCTTGGCAGCCTCATACTGATGAGCAGCAGAGATCAGCGCTTTCGAAGGGATACAGCCGCGGTTCAAGCAGACGCCGCCGAGCTCGGACTTATCCACGATCAGAACTTTCTGGCCCAGCTGGGCGGCGCGAATCGCCGCCACGTAACCGCCAGGTCCTGCACCAATGACTAATGTATCAATATCCAGAGAAGCATCTCCAACTACCATTAGTTACACCTCCATAACAAGCAGCTCAGGGTTAGCGAGCAGTTGTTTAATATAGTTCATAAAGTTTTGAGCCGTAGCGCCGTCGATGATGCGGTGGTCAAAGCTGAGGGACAGCGCCATGACAGGTGCCGCTACAATTTCACCGTTCTTCACGACCGCTTTTTCGCTGATGCGGCCGGTACCGAGAATCGCAACTTCTGGGAAGTTGATGATCGGCGTAAAGAACATGCCGCCTGCGGAACCGATGTTCGTGATGGAAATCGTGCTGCCTTTCATTTCGTTAGGAGCCAGCTTGCCTTCGCGGCCGCGCGCTGCCAGGTCACGGATGCTGTCGGCGATCATCCAGATGCTCTTACGGTCGGCATCCTTGATGACCGGTACGATCAGGCCGTTGTCGGTGTCGGTTGCGATACCGATGTTGTAGTACTTTTTGTACACAATTTCGTTCGCTTCTTCGTCGATCATCGCGTTCAAGGCAGGGAACTGACGGCAAGCCGCAACAAGAGCCTTGACGATGAACGGCAGATACGTAACTTTCGTGCCTTTCTTCTCGGCGATCGGCTTCATGCGGGTACGGAATGCCACAAGCTCGGTTACGTCCACTTCGTCCATGATCGTTACATGCGGAGCGGTGTAAGCCGATTTAACCATAGCATTCGAGATCGCTTTGCGGATGCCTTTGAATGGTACGCGCTCTTCTTCGGCACGTGGATCCACTGCTGCGGATGCTGCTGCAGGAGCCGCTTTCGCCTCGGAAGCCGCTTCTTGTGCAGGAGCTGCTGCCGCTTGGCCGCCGCCGTTCTTGAAGGCTTCCACATCTTCGCGGGTTACTTTGCCGTTGTTGCCGGAGCCTTGGACCTGCGTAATATCCACACCCTGCTCACGAGCAAACTTGCGTACGCTAGGCGTTGCAAGCACTTCACGGTTCGGAGCTGCCGGTGCGCTTGCGCCGCCGTTTCCGCCCTGCTTCGCATCCGCCGGCGCGTCTTGTGCAGGCGAGGAAGTGGTGTCCGCGCTACCTTTTGCAGCGTCAGCTTCTTGAGCGGACTGCTCTTCTGCATGGCCGCCTGCCTGCTCAGGAATGTCGCCTTCGGCATCGATGATCGCTACCACTTCACCGACGCGGCAAACCTGGCCGTCCTTGGCAAAAACTTCTTGAACCGTACCGTTCACGGGACAAGGAACTTCTACGACCGCTTTGTCGTTCTGTACTTCCATGATGATGTCGTCGTCTGTTACTTTGTCGCCCGGCTTGATATGCATTTTGATGATTTCACCTTCATGCAAACCCTCGCCCAGCTCTGGAAAACGATATTCAAATTTTGCCAACTGAAAAACCTCCCTAAATATTTGCTGCAATTAGAAATTCATGACTTTATTAACGGCATCTACGATCCGCGCAGGCGTAGGGAGCCAAGCATCCTCGATTTGAGCGAATGGATACACGGTGTCCGGAGGTGCTACACGCAGAACTGGAGCTTCCAGGTGCAAAATTGCCTTTTCGTTGATCTGTGCAATGACTTCTGCTGCCACGCCGGCGGATTTTTGAGCTTCCTGCACGACGATCGCGCGGTTGGTCTTCTTCACCGAAGCAACCACCGTGTCGATGTCGATCGGCGCGATGGTGCGCAGGTCGATGATTTCCGCTTTAATACCGTTCTTCTCGAGCTCTTCAGCAGCCTTGGTTGCGGTATGAACCATCAGACCGTACGCAATAATCGTTACGTCGGAGCCTTCGCGAACCACATTAGCTTTACCGAGCTCAACCGTATACTCGCCTTCCGGCACTTCGGCGCGGAACGCATGGTACAGGTTCAAGTGCTCCATGAAGAATACAGGATCGTTGTCGCGGATCGATGCGATCATAAGTCCTTTTGCATCATAAGGATTGGAAGGAACTACAACTTTAATACCCGGGGTTTGCGCAAGCAAACCTTCCAATGCGTCGGTGTGCAGCTCTGCAGCTTTAACTCCGCCGCCAAATGGTGTGCGGAATACGATTGGCGAATTGTAGCGTCCGCCGGAGCGGTAACGCATACGAGCAGCCTGTACGGCGATTTGGTCCAACGCTTCGAAAATAAAACCTACGAATTGAATCTCAGCAATCGGACGGAAGCCTTGAATACCCAGACCTACCGCAAGACCGCCGATCGCGGATTCGGCAAGCGGCGTATCAAATACGCGTTCCTCGCCAAACTCCTTCTGAAGGCCTTCTGTTACCCGGAACACACCGCCGACATTACCCACGTCTTCACCGAAGATGACAACGTTCGGATCACGGCTCAATTCAACGCGCATGGCGTCGCGAATCGCTTCTTTCATGTTCATTTGTGCCATTGCTTGATTTCCTCCTTAAGTGTTACAGTTCACTATTCCAGCGACTTAGGCGCCGTTTACGCTATATTCAATCCCTGACCTTGTGCACCCATGACAAAACCGAATAATTGTCCGTTCAAAGAGGGGGAACAATTATCGGTTAAGCTTCCTTATTGGAAATCGGCTTTTTGCTCTTCAAGATGCTTCGGAGTTTGCTCGAACATGCTGTCGATCAATCCTGGGACCGTCATTTTCTCCGTTTGTTCTGCTTTCTTGATCTGCTCGTTGACTTTCGCCTTCGCTTCCTCTTTCACGCGAGCCGTATCTTCTTCTGTCCAAAGACCCTTCTTCTCCAGATATTTCGCAAGACGCGCGATCGGATCCTTCTCGCTCCATTCGCCTTCTTCTTCCTTCGTGCGGTATTTGGTTGCATCGTCGGAAAGGGAATGCGGACGGAAACGGTAAGTCACAGCTTCGATCAGCGTTGCGCCTTCGCCGTTGCGAGCGCGCTCGGCAGCGTCACGAACCGCCTTGATAACCGCGAACACGTCCATGCCGTCAACTCTAACGCCCTTGATGCCGGCTGCTACCGCTTTGTGCGCGATGGACAGCGCCGCCGTCTGCTTGGAGAACGGAGTAGTAATCGCGTAGCCGTTGTTCTGTACGAAGAAGATGACAGGCAGCTTGTAAACGCCGGCAAAGTTCAAGCCTTCGTAGAAATCACCTTCGGACGAACCGCCGTCACCGGTGTAAGTAATAACCACTTGCTTCTGTTTCTTCAATTTATAGCCCATAGCAATACCCATCGCGTGCAAAATCTGTGCACCGATGATGATTTGCGGCATCAAAACGTTAACGCCTTCGGGAATTTGTCCGCCATGCTGATGGCCACGGGAGTACAAGAACGCTTGGTAAAGCGGAAGACCATGCCATACGATCTGCGGCATATCGCGGTAGCCCGGGCAGATAAAGTCGTCCTTCTCGATCGCGAATTCACTGCCGACCATCGTTGCTTCTTGACCGGATACCGGCGCGTAGAAGCCGAGGCGACCTTGACGGCCGAGGTTAACGGCACGATCATCCCAAGTACGGGTAAACACCATGCGGTACATAATTTCTTTCAATTGATCGTCCGACAGTTCTGGCAGAAGATCCTGGTTTACGATTTCGCCATCCGGGGAAAGTACAGATAGAGTATCCACTTCCTCGGTATATACTTCATAAGGAACCTTGGTCATTTTTTTCACCTCAATAAATATTTGAATATCAAGTTCCGCTGTTATAGAATTATTATACACCTGTTTTACTCCATTCGTCAAAGAAATACCTCATAAAATTTCAGATTCCTTGACGTTTGTATGTATAACAGTGTGTGGATAATACTATAACAGTATGACAAACATCATAGAACAGCAGACAGTAAAGTACGAATAGGGTAATTTTAACTTATTGTTTACTCCATTTCAAAAACTAACCCGAAAAAGGTGACGAGTGATGACGAATGAACGACTATTGAAGCGAACCATTGTGAAGGAAACGATTGAAAGCCGGTTTCTTCAAGAACCGCGGACGCTGCGCATCTACCTTCCACCCGGCTATAACGAAATTCTCAGCTATCCTGTCGTCTACTGTCAGGACGGCGAGGAATTTTTCAACTTCGGCCGGATTGCAACCTGGGCCAACCAGCTGATCCTTGACGAAGGGGTCGAACCTTTTATTATCGTTGGCGTTGAAGTGAATACCAAAGTCCGTACCGAAGAATACGCACCATTCGGCAACCGGTTCGATGCCTACGTATCCTGCTTCGCCGAAGAGATTATTCCCTTCGTTGAACAAAATTATCCTGTTCGAAGAGAACCCGGCGAGCGGCTGCTTGCGGGCGACTCCCTTGGCGGCAGCGTCTCCGTGCATCTGGCGCTCCGCTACCCGCAGCTGTTCACGCGCGTGATCAGCTTGTCCGGCGCCTTCTACGAGATGTCCCAGAGCATCATCAAGCAAGAGCAGGATTTGTCCTGGCTGGACATCTATATGATCGTAGGCCTGCAAGAGGACAATTACGCAACCGATACGGGCGTCTACAATTTCGTCGAATTGAACCGCCAGACCAAGGCGTTGCTCGAAGAACGCGGAGCTAAAGTAGCTTATCATGAGAAAGACGGGCGTCACCTTTGGGGCTTCTGGCAAAAAGAGCTGCCTGCTGCCCTTATGTACTTTCTGGGTTAAACTAGGACTGACATGATGGTCGTTCCTTAATTGGTAAGACAATTACCATAATGATACGGTACGTTAAGCTGCCATGGCCTGATCCCTTCAAGAGGGGCTCGGGCCATTTTACGTTCTGCAGACTGTTCGGGCTCGAACCCTTTCCGGCAAAAAAATTGAGGGATTACCCCGCCCTCTTCATCCCGGGCTTTCGTCTGTAAAAAAAGATGAACAACCGCGCATTATTATGGAATGTGCATTGTTCATCTTATGAAACGTCCTTCTTGGTTACGCTTTCAATCCGGCCCGTTGAATAAGCGGTTTAAAACACAGACCGCTTTATTCGAATCGATTATAGCTTTTCTTGGATGATCTTGTCCAGCAGGATGTCGCATCCGGCGTCGATGAGGCGGTACACCTCTTCGAAATTTCCGGTGAAATAAGGATCCGGTACCTCTCGCAGCTTTTCGTCAGGCAGCAAATCCATGAATTTCATGATGTTCGCATCACCGCCTCCTGGCAGCTTGCGCATATTAGCTACATTGGAGTCGTCCATCCCGATCACGTAATCGAACGCCTCCAGGTCCTTGCTCAACACCTGCCGTGCCGTCATCCCTTCGTAGCTGATGTTCCAGCTGTCCAGCAGCTTGCGCGTTCCTTCGTGGGGGATTTTGCCGACATGCCAGTCGCCGGTGCCTGCCGAATCCACCTTTACCTTATCCTGCAAGCCTTTTGCGGCGATCTTGTGTCGAAGCACCGCTTCCGCCATCGGAGAGCGGCAAATATTGCCCAAACATACAAACAAGACGGATACCATCGCTTCAGCCTCCTTGTCATCAACGTACCTAAAGAACCTCATTTAACGGATGAAACTTGATCATTGCGCAAGATTGTCACCCGGGGAAACTCAGCTGCCGGCACTCATGCCGCCGCCCGATGCGCCTCCATGCGATAGCGATCGTCTCGGCAGTCTCCATTTATAATGAACGGACAGCATTCGGAATACAATCACGACCACGAATAACGTCAACAGCTGCCACGTCGCTGTCGCAGCTCCGAGACCGACGGCCGCGCCGGCCACCATCGCCCAAACTGCATAGATCTCGTCCCGCAGGACAAGCGGCTTGCGCCCGGCAAGCAGATCCCGGACCATACCGCCCCCGCTTCCTGTCAGCACGGCTGCGACAAGCACTGCGCTGAGCGGATGATTCATTTGCGTCGCATAGAGCGCCCCTTGAATCGCAAAAGCGGACAACCCGATCGCATCGAATAAGGCTTCGGTCCTCTTCCAATGATGGAGCCATCCGAGAGGCAGCACAAACGCGCAAAATACCGATATCAAGGCCAGTATAATCAGATCGCTTTGGCTCCACAGCGTCGTTACGGGAACGCCGATCAGCACGTTTCTTATGATGCCCCCGCCGAAGGCGGTTACGAGGCCAAGGACCACAACTCCCAGAATATCATAATCCTCTTCCATTGCCACAATGGCTCCCGACATGGCGAACGCTATTGTTCCAATGATACTGAATACATCAAACACATGCATGTCCACAATTCCCGATTCCCCCGCTCCGCGAAAAATTACCTACTACATTGTAGTCAGGCCTACTAAATTGTGCAAGTGCGAATCCTGCTATATACTAGACGAAACGGCAATTCTCTTAAAAAAGGAGGAAATGACATGCTGCCTGCACGAGCTCTGATCTTTACCGGAGGGGAGTTGTCTGCGCAATTTTTGGAGGAAATCCGAAGCGGGGATTTCATTATCGGCGCGGATCGCGGCGCTTTGTTTTTAATCGAGCACGGGATCAGGCCGGACCTGTCGGTCGGGGATTTCGATTCCATCACTCCCGAAGAATTGGCGAAGGTTCAAGCGATGAGCGGAAAAATCATCGAATGCGATCCGGTTGACAAAAACCTAACCGATACCGAGCTGGCCTTTGACCTGGCGCTCGAACAGTCGCCTGAGTCCATCTTGATTATGGGAGCAAGCGGCACCCGGCTGGATCATACGCTGGCCAACATCCATATGCTGATCCGCGGGCTGCAGCACCACATTCCATGCTCCATATTAGATAAGAACAATTACATCACCTTGACCGGCTCCAGCTGTGTCGTAGAGGATCGCGGATTTAAATACGTCTCTCTGCTGCCCCTCACCACCGAGGTCACCGGCATCGAACTGGAAGGCTTTGAATATCCGCTTCACAATGCTTCGCTTCGCATGGGGCAGTCCCTCGGGGTCAGCAACCGGCTGTCCGGGGACAAAGGCATCGTGCATATCGAAGGCGGACTGCTTCTTATCATCCAGAGCAAAGATCAGTAATCGTTACTTTTTTGTCATCTTTACTTGGCGGTGTAAACCTATTTGTAACAATCGATAAAACCCTTGCGACGCAAGGGTTTTTGTTGCTTTTCCGGCTTGCTCGATCCGCCATTTCTTAATTTTTTGTAACTTTTAATCGTTTTTTAATAATTCGCTTTCATTCCATGCGTGCCAAGCGTTTGCGCCGATTAGCCACATTTTGGTCGGTTTCAAATCTGCTATACTCGGTTCATCGCAAAAAACAAAAACGCATGGAGGTACTATACAACATGAATCGACAGAACTGGATTAAGAAAGCTGTAGTCGTTAGCTTGAGCGCAACTTTGGGTGCAGGCGCGGTGCTTACCGTTGCTCCTCCGGCTCCTGTAGAAGCCGCATCCGTCAGCAAGGGAACTCAAGTCGTCAACTACGGCAAACAATATATGGGAACACCTTACAAATTCGGCGCATCCACATCCACAACAAGAGTGTTTGACTGCTCTTCTTTCATGAAGCATATCTTTAAGAAGTATGGCGTTAATCTGCCGCGGACATCTGCTGCACAGTCCAAAGTAGGTAAAGCTGTCTCCAAGTCGAACCTGAAAGCCGGCGATTTGGTATTCTTCTCCAGCGGAAGCCGCGCTAACGGACGAAACGTAACGCATGTGGCCGTTTACATGGGCAATGGTAAAATCCTGCACACTTATGGCAAGCCGGGCGTAACGATTTCTAACCTGAACTCCGGCAACTGGAAGAAGACTTACCTGAAAGCACGCCGCGTACTTTAATATATAGCTGAATCGCAAACAACCGGCCGTCTTCCTATCAAGGAAGGCGGTTTTTTGCGCTCACATCAATCTCATCCGGAGCCATCAGCTTATAACCGGCACCCCGGATCGTTCGCAGCAGCTTTAGCTTCCTTCCTTTGTCGACCTTCTCTCTTAAATGGAGGATATACACATCTACCACATTCGTTCCGGTGTGGAAATCATAGTCCCATACATATCGTAAAATATCTTCGCGCGTACAGACCTGCCCCGCCCGTTTGGCCAAGAAAAGCAGCAAGTCGAATTCGCGGTGCGTCAGCTCGACGGACTCCTCCCCCCGGACCACGCTCCGTTTTAACGGATCGATTACAAGATCGCCGATCTGGATGGCCTCGTTAATCTCGCGTTGAACCGGCTGGAAGATGCGAAGCAGATTCGCAATGCGCGCAAGCATCTCTCTTGGATCCCATTCTTGGGGAATGTAATCATGAGCGCCGGCCTCCAGCGCTTGCACCGCCTCTTCCGCCCCGTCATTCCCTAACACCATAACGGGAACGGCTTTTCCATTCCCCGTCAACCGTTCAACCAGATTAAACCGGCTCATCCCCGGCAGCTTGCTGTCGATTAGCAAAATGTCCGGAGCTGTACGCTCGATGGAAGAGACCACTTCGGAATAATGATGAGCAAATGCGATCTGGTACCCCGCCTCTTCCAGCATCACGGACACTGCACGGGAGCGATCCGATGGATCTGCCGCAATAAGGATCAATATTTCCACGGTGCCTCCTCCCACTTCGCTGCTTGATACAGTAAGTATGTCTGATTTATGGCGATTTCACTCCTGAATGGTTACACAGCCAGGCACTATGGCTTGGAGTTAGCGTGATTTGACCCAAAACGAAAAAAGGAGCGCCCATAGGTCCAGCGACCTTGAACACTCCACTTTCCTATGAATCATTGGCCTAGAATGCGAAACTGAAGCAATCCTATTCAGCAAATCTGCACTACATCCGAATGTTGCACCGTTCTGCGAGCATATTCGCCACTGCAACCGACTGATGCACTGTCTTCAGCAAATTTGCCACTCCAACCGACCTGTCTGCAGCAAATTTGCCGCTACATCCGACTGTTGCACCGTTATTCACACAACCCTGCCGGCCCTTAGCCTCCGACGTATTTATTGTAAAGCGATCGCGCTGCGGCCAGATCGGATGTACCGTGAACTAATGTTCGTCCGTCTTCGAAGATGACCAAGCGATGCCCGTTAACCCGATACATGACCATATAAGGAGTCGCTGTTGCTTTGCCTTCCCGAAGGCTGTTCAGCTGCTCCGCCAGCTGTTGCAGGGCAATCCGCTTCGGCCTGGCCGGACGGATTTGAACGGTATCTCTCCCGCACAACACTTCGCTTTTTTCGACATTGGCTGCCGACAAATACGGATACACCGGATGCTCGCCGCATGTGGGACAGTCCATTCTCCTTGCCCGTTCCACACCGAATTCCACGCGCTCGTTGCGCCAAATGTCAAACGAGAGCATCTTCTTTCGGAGGACGTGACGCTGCCCGGCCAGCAGCTTCATCGCCTCCATCGTCTGATGTGCAGCTACCATCTGGACCGCTTGTGGAAGAATGCCATGAACATCGCACGTATCGCCGCCCATCGGAATCGTTCCGAGCAGGCAGTTCAAGCAAGGGGTCTCCCCCGGCAAAAACGTAAAGCTCATACCGGAGCTTCCAACACATCCGCCATAAATCCATGGGATTCCGCGTTGATAAGCGACGTCATTCATGATCAGCCGCGTTTCAAAGTTATCGGTAGCATCCATAATGAGATGAACACCTTGAGATAGCTCCGCTAATTCCTGGGCCCGAACATCGGTTACCCTCCCGATCACCTCGACACCCGAGTTGATCTGCGATAGGCGCCTTTGTGCCGCGATAGCTTTAGGCAGACGTTCATCGGCATCCTGCTCCGTAAACAGCTGCTGACGCTGCAGATTGCTCCATTCCACGTAATCGCGATCCGCAATCGTTAGGCGTCCCACACCCGCGCGAACGAGCGTTTCCGACACGGCGCTGCCAAGGGCGCCTGCTCCTACAACCAGAACATGGCTGTCCAGCAGCCGTTGCTGCCCCTCGCTGCCGAAAGGAGCAAACCGTTCTTGCCTTGAATATCGCTGGCTGTGCTCCGAACCCGGAGTCTCCCTTTCCTTATCGCTCCCCATCCCGATATCCATGCTGCCATGAGATGTTGCGTTGTTCTCTTCCATACCGTTCAAGTCGACCCCTCCTGCAATTTCTCAAGCATCTTCAATCCTAGCTTCCATTCGGTACTTCCAAAGCTTCATCCTTTACTCGAGCGCATGCTCGAGCATACGGCGATGACGCAATATCCAGGCTGCGCTTCTCGCTCTCCAAGCCAGACCCCAAAGCGGCCCGTGGCTATCAGGTGTAACCTTCATTTCAATCGCTTCCTCTGCCGTTTCCGTGACGACGACGGCAACAATCATTTCGAACAAGGCGGCTCTGCCGCCCGGCCCCAGACCGTAAGCGTCCACGAGCAGCCGAACCTGCCTTGCACGCGCTTCCGGTGAAGGCAGGCCGTTCATCATGGCGACGTCATCGTCATGCAGCTGCGGAAACAGCCAGCACACGCGGGCAAGCTCCGCCAGCGGATCGACCGGCCCAGCGTATTCCCAATCGATCAAGGCGGCAGGCAGGCCGTCCTTCGTCACCATGTTCCACGGTGCTATATCTCCATGGCTGTAGACCAGGTTGGGTCCCCCGAGTCTCCGTAGGAACCATGGCTTCCACACAGCATGCGGATCCGGGCTGAACGAAGCGGAAGCATCATGGAGCCTTCGAACCATTCGGCCCACTTCGACGATGGCATCATCGCTCCAGGGTCCAGGATGGATGAAATCTCCTTCAATATAGCTTACCGTTTCCTGTCCTTCCTCATTGGTGCCGGCACCTATGACGGTCGGCAGCGATTCAAAGCCCCTAGCCTGCAAATGCCTTAGCAAGGCATGTATGCCGGGCGTCCACGGACCTGCCGGCCGGTAGACGACGCCGCTGCGGAGGACAACCGACTTCTCTTCGGATAGGATGATGTTCTCGCCATCATTTCCATTCTTGTTCGACTCCAAGGTCATTCCCCTTTCGGCGGGGACTTCCGCACGGTTGGACAGGGGCTAGTCATGCGGAATCCCCCATAATGATGACAGCCCCAAACATGGATCCATTTCTTCCATGTACCATCCCCCCGATCTTCGTTAAATTGACTCTAGCATATCACAAACTGCATAATGGTACGATATCATCAATCACTGCATGCTTAGCGATGAAGATGGAAATGAACACTGCTTACAATACACGAAAACATAAAAAAGGCGGCACTGGGACATCGAGACCCATAGCACCGCCTATTTGTATGTTGGGATCCTAGATTGATAATTCATGATCCGCCCCTCAAGCTATACACCCCGCCTGGGGATTTCCCTGTCTAGATCGGCAATATTACCGCTCCTGCATGCTTAATGCAAAAACAAAATGATTACGCCTGCTGGGTGGACCAGTCTTCCACGTTCCAGATTTTCGTTACCCAATCCTCGTAAAAGTCCGGCTCGTGGGAAACGAGCAGGATTGTTCCTTTATACTCCTTCAAGGCACGCTTCAGCTCATCCTTTGCGGCAACGTCCAGGTGGTTTGTCGGTTCGTCAAACAGAATCCAGTTGCTCTCGCGCATCAGCAGCTTGCACAAACGCACCTTTGCCTGCTCGCCGCCGCTGAGCGCCTTTAACGGACGGGTAATATGCTCATTCTTAAGGCCGCAGCGGGCAAGATGGGCTCTTACCTCGTGCTGGTTCAAATGCGGAAACTCGTTCCAAACGTCATCGATCGGCGTCAAGTTGCCTGGGCGCACCTCTTGCTCAAAATAAGCCGGATACAGGAAATCCCCTTGATACGTTTTGCCGCTGAAAGGCTCGATCTTGCCCAAAATCGTTTTCAGCAAGGTCGATTTACCGACGCCGTTGCAGCCCACGATCGCTATTTTTTCACCACGCTCAATGGTGATGCTCATTTTAGGCAACAGCGGTCGGTCATATCCAATCTCAAACTCGATCCCTTCAAATACGGTTTTGCCGCTGGCCCGAGCTTCTTTGAAGTTGAAGACCGGCTTTGCCGCCTCTTCCGGCCGGTCAATCCGCTCGAGACGCTCAAGCTGCTTCTCCCGGCTCTTGGCCCGTCCTGAAGTGGAATACCGGGCTTTGTTCCGCTGAATGAAATCCTCCTGCTTCTTGATGAACTCCTGCTGCTTCTCGTACGCATCGATATGCTGGTTCTTGTTAATATCCGCCATCTCGAGAAACTTCTCATAATTGGCGGTATACCGGGTCAGCTTGGCAAATTCCAAATGATAGATGACATCCACCACTTGATTCATGAATTCCGTATCGTGTGAGATCAGAATGAAAGCATAAGGATATTGCTTTAAATATTGCGTCAGCCACTCAATATGCTCCACATCCAAATAGTTCGTCGGCTCGTCCAGCAGAAGCACATTCGGCTTCTCCAGCAATAGCTTCGCGAGCAGCACCTTAGTCCGCTGTCCGCCGCTTAGCGTTGCAACGTCACGGTCGAGCCCGATGGCGGACAACCCCAATCCATTGGCCATCTCTTCTACTTTCACATCCAGCAGATAGAAATCTCCGATCTCCAGCTGCTCCTGAATCTCGCCCATTTGCTCAAGCAGCACTTCCAGCTCCTCGGGAGAGGCTTCGGCCATCTTGTTCGTAACTTCCATCATTTCCTTCTCCAGCTCCAGCAGAGGAAGAAACGCATCCTTAAGAACGTCGCGCACGGTCTTGCCCGGCGTAAGCTTGGTATGCTGATCCAGATAGCCGTATCGTACCTTTGGCGTCCACTCTACCTTACCGCTGTCCTTTAACAGCTGTCCGGTTAAAATATTCATCAAGGTCGATTTGCCCACCCCGTTCGCTCCGACCAGGCCGACATGCTCTCCGGCCAGCAATCGGAAAGACACATTTTTGAACAGCGTCCGGTCTCCGAAGTTATGCGATACGTTCTCTACAGTCAATAAACTCATGGCTATAGTAACTCCTGTCTGTATAATATGAAATTCATTCTTGGTAGTTAGTAAAAAAGTACACAGTCAAGAATTTATTGTATCACACCAAGCAGCTCCCCTGAAACTACAACTTTCAGGGGGCCATAACCCCCGGATTACGGCAGCTCCGCTCTCGATAGCCTGCTGCGGCCGCCTCCTTCGGATGGGAAAATGTCTCTTCCACCCGGAAAGGAAACGAGCAGTCATCCCGGAAATAATATTTCAACCCCCGGTCGTCCACGCCACCGAAATAAACCGGGGACTTCACCAGCCTTCCCCCGCCAAATGCATAATTGTTATAATAGCGGTCCCCCAGCGGAATCCCTTGAACAAAAGCCAGCATGCCGACATCATCGATCGTATTCACCCATTCCTCCTGCGAGATGGCGGGGAGCGTAAAGATATAGGTCATGCCGTTGCGCAGAGCTGATTCATTATGACGCTGTATGTAATACGCCAGCCGATCCTGAACGGCGTTCACGATCGTTATTCGCCGAATTTGTTCGAACGTCTCTTCACTCTGAAGCAGGGAAACGCCTGCCTGCGCGGCCAACTCATGCCTCCACCCGGCGTACCACCGGGAAGAGCGCGATTCATAGACGCGAACGAACGAATCCAAAGTAAACTGCACGCTGTTGCCCTCGCCATCCGACCATGCATATGGCACCTTCGGAGTCCATTGGTGGCGCATCTCTTCTTCACCTGCTTCATTGGTATGGCTCTGCAAAGCATAGATAAAATAACCGTCATAATCCAATACGACAAGCGCGGGGATATACCACCATAGAGCAGCTTGTGACGCGAAATCTCCCTCTTCTATGCCCATATTCATGTATAACGTTTGGGCAAACGCCTTCAGCGCCTGATCTTTATCCGCCCGCATAAATTTCTTGGAATCATAAGCTGCTTCGAACGACGGGGTTTCATTCAAGTTCAAACTCATGCTGCCGTCCTGCACTGCGGATCGCAGCGCGGCGGTATATTTCATTTCAATATAGCGAATATCCCCCAGGCTATCATAGCGGAAGCCAAGAATGAGAAGAAGCGGAAAGAATATGGCTGTGAACACGATCGCCAGATCAGTAATCTTCATTAAGCACTAGCCCTCCGTAAGGAAAAACGATGGCTGCTTTTCCACTCGAATCCGTCCCGGTTAACGCATCCATAATCAGCATCCCCGGCGTTCTGTTCAGGCTCTGCACCCGGACTTGAAACAGGTCCCCGGCTGTCAGACGATACACCCGCCGTTCGTCATCCCTTGGCATATCCGACTCCGGAAACAGATAGGCTGCGAGATCTTCCTGATAGTAAGCATCATATACAACGACATACCGGTTAAGAAATGTGTCCGGGTCGGCGGGATCCGCATACTCCGGCTGGTATTTCTTATGGCGATGCTCCATCTGGACGTCATATTCATTACCTGTCGCTGCAAGCTCCTGCAAAAAATCCTGGTACATGGTCGGCGTGATGTACCCTTTCGTTCGGACACTATCCACAAATTTGGTTACCGCCTGGTAGACGACGATCCGAGATAGGTCATCTTGCCTTCTGGCCAGCTCCCCTGCAGGGACGATGTACAAAAGCAGCAATGCAAGAAAAGCCGCAAACCATTTCGATACCGAATTCGACACTACGTCCTACCTCACTTTAACAAACCGAATTAAGTCCACCGCCCCGTCGCTTTCCCGGTGGTAGTCCGCCGCATAACGGCCATCCGAATCGATGACCGAGAGATCCATCGACTCGAGCTCGGTCCCTGGAGCGAACCGCAATCCGTCAATAACCGCTTCAAGCTGCCCTGACTGTACCTCGCGAAGCGTAAACAGCACCTCACTGCCCGTAAAATAGGGCTCCATTGATTCAGATACGGCTGGAAACGTTGACACCCCGGCATTTTGTTCTTCCGTCATTGCGGCTGCCGCGGTCAATCCGGAGTCAAGTACGGACAGGATCGTCATGGCATACAAGCAGGCGCTCAAAAAAAGTCCCAGCCCGGCTGCGAGCTCTATCGCGCGGATCGTTTGCTCGCGCAATCCTATCACCCTCCATCCCAGCTACTGAATAAATTTGATCCCCCGGATCACGTTGGAATCATCCTTCACGATACTCGCATGAAACTTCCCGCTTGGATTTACATACTCCGCGCTCTTCTCGTTCATGGTCAAGCTGATATTGCCCTGCCTCGAATCCGGATTCAGTATCAGCCCGCTGTTATCCAGCACATTCCCGTACCATTGTCCCGCTCTATTCTTGCCCGTAGCGATAAATATGCCGAATTGATCCTTATCCTTATACTTGCGAAGCGCGTTTGTCACTTGCGAGCCGCTAATCGTCGTGCCGTCATATACGGTGAATGCGGCTTGCGACAGCTCGGTCTGAATGTCCGAGAAGTTGTTTTGCGCCGTTTTGGTCGCTTCTTGTGCAGAAATAAACAGGATGACTACAATCGTGATCAAGGCAATCGTCAGAAAAATTCCGGCAGCCACTTTTAAAGCAGATGAAGCATTATTCATTTGACGCTCCCCATTTCTTTAAATTTTTTTAAAATTACGGCATTAAAAGATTCTGTCTACAGCCACTTCTAATTCAAAGCCGTTGAATCTGTTCGTAATAAATCTCCATCTGGGTGAGGCTCATCCCGATTAATGGAATGACAAGATACATAAAGATCAATGCATACATCGGGGTAAAGCCGATCATCCTTGCCCAGGCAGCCTTGGTGTCGATCATGGCCTCGTATTGCTGCTTGCGCTGCTCAAAACTGAAGATCATCTCACCCTCGAGATCATCAAACACATCCTTGATCGGGACTTTGTCCATCGCCAGGAGAAGCTTGTCCACCAATCGTTGAAATTCCGGAAGCCATACGTCCTCCTTCAGCTCCTCCAGCGCCATCTGGGCACCGTGCTCATAATGAAGCAGGCATTTCTGGATCGGGACTTTAAATATGACAGCAAAACGGTTGAGCCATTCGAGGATTCCTTCAACCGAGATACGCTCCATTCCGCGAAGAATCGAAATCACCGTCTGGAATTGATATACCTCATGCCGCATCTCCATATTGCGCACCTTACGGTGAAAATACAGCAGCCACAGCGGCGAATAATAGGCAAGCCAGCCCATGCCCAGCGACAGCAGGAATTCCCACCATTTTAAATACTCGCTGTCATATCGGCTAAGCTTGGTCATGATGCGCTTCACAGCCATCTCAACCTGCTCGGCGGATAAGCCCGTATGTCCGGATTGGCTGATCATATTCCTTACTTGTTCATGAGTCGCATCCGGAGACATCCCCATCTTTCTCATCACGTTCCGGTCCTGTTCAGCAGTTTTTTCTGCCTGAGCTCGTTCCCCTTCATTCATCTGACCAAACAGAGATGGATTGGCAGGGACCGGAGTATAGAGCAAATGATGCCTTGCCTGTACATGCAGGCCTAATGCCAAACTTATAGATAGGACGAAAACCGTAAAGAACAGCACCAATCTTCTTACATAAAGCCATTCGAATTTGATACGTGCATTGCTTTCCTTCAATAGACGCAGCTGGCGGTGAAAGGTGCTTGTCCCTATTCCCGGAGCCGCCATGCGGACAAGAAATCTGACGATAGGAACTCGATACATCCGCTCCTCCCAGGACTGACGCTCCAATCCGGCCCGATACTCCGTCTCCCGGTGCTGCTGAAGCTTCTGGAGCAGAATATAGGAAATTACGATGATGACATAAATTGAAATCTTCGTCACAAAGCCGAGCTTGCTCATATAAAATTCATCCATAGAGGGGAAGCTGCTTCTCGCCCACCTCTCGATCGGCTTGGTAAAAAAAACGGGTGCCAGAGCAATAACATGCAGCCCCTTCATGAGATAGTCGAGCTTATCCCTCCTCAAAATGTCGAGCTGAATTTCCTTGGTTAATCCGCTCAAGCCTTGCAAATAGATCGAGCCCTGCTTTCTTGCCCGATCCCCGAACTCCATCACAAGATGGGATATCCCGGCAAATGCTTTTAGATACCGGTTCGGAGCTATCTCGTAATAACGCTCAAGCGCATCGTCAGGATCCTGGGATACCAGAGCATTGTAGATCCGGTTGGCATGCAGGGAAATTTCATGACCGGCGCTCTCAGCCGCTTCGTACAGCGCCTCTTCCACCATGCCGTGCTGCTGATAATGATGGCGGACAACGGAAAACAATTCGACGGCTTGTCCCAACAGTTTGCGTTCAAGCCGATGGATAAACACTTCGACCAGCATATTGCTGACGACGACCGCGGCCAGCAAGACAATGACGATAAAGCTCCAATCCGGACGGCTCCATACGAGCAGCAGCGCCGTCAAACCGATCGTTCCTGCAATCGCCAAGATCAGCTTCATGGTCTCGTAGCGGAGCGCTATTTCATCATAAGGATGAATAAGGACGATTCGCTGCCGGATTCGCTTGATGTAAGCGTTGATTAACGGGAGCTTTATTCCATAATGGTAGGCTAGCTGAGCCCACTGCCGATAGAGCTCCCGCAGGGCTTTGCCCTCTCCTGTGCCGGCATGGAAAGGGTCGATCCGTGACCGCTGTCTGCTCCGGCCGATCCAAGCCGATATTCCCAATGTAATGGCGAAGAAGGCCAGCGCAAGCAATAAAACAATCATCAAAATTGGTTTAACGGCCAACCGACTCCCCCCAACCTGCCGCAAGGAATGCGCTGAACCGGCTAGCATCCTCCGGCTGCATCTGCTCGGCCATCTCGCGTATACTGCGATCCGTCAATGGCGCAGCCGGAACGTATGCGCCGTTTCGATACTCGATAACATTCCGCGAAATATAACAGTCGCCCACATCATCAAGCTGACCTTTAAGTGCCGGCTGCCCTTGCATCGTTTCCTGCTCGACTTGCAGGTAAGCGGTTGAGTGAACGCCGCGATCCAACCCCCGGTCTAGAGGAATGCATTCCGTGATGCGTTCGATATATCGATTGCCGAACGCATCGCGCTTAAGATGAACATCAAAGTTTATAACATCGGCAACTTGTTCCTCGGCAATTCGCTCCTGCCTGAAGACCCCGCTCTTCAGCAGCGAGTTGCGAAGAGATTGAACCAGGTCCTTGAAAGTCTTGGCATGATGGGTAAATACAGTGAACAGGCTGGCTACCTGCGACATCTGGATCATCCATGCCGCAACCTCATCACTGGCGACCTCGCCCAGGATATTGACCGTCCCGTCCGTTTTTTTCTGGAGATCAAGACCTGCTTGCCCGGTAATGTGCTCCGTTTCCCTGAAGCTGAGAATGTTCCGTCTGCTGTAAATTTTTCGCAGATGAAGCTCGAACGCCATCTCTTGAACCCGAAGGGTGTAGGAAGCATAGATATGCCCAACCATGGCCATTAGCAGGGTCGTTTTGCCCGAGCCTTGCGCCCCTGTAATCGCTGTGATCCGGCTTCCCTTCATTAAATATTGAAGCAGGCCGATTACAAGCTCCGATCCGCTTCCTGTTATCAGCTGATCCAGCGTGGCTTTGGGCAAATCGAATTTCCGGACAAAAAAGGCCCATGATTCCGCAAAAGGGGGCCTAACCACCACAACCCTCGACCCGTCCTTCATTTCGTTCACCTTATACCCGCTTGCCTCCGATAATTGGCCGGGATGATTATATTTATAAATATTTTGACAGACCCGTTTCAGCTCCAACATGCTTCCGAAAGACAAGAAGGATAGATGTAAGGAAATCCCGCGGTAGAACACCCAGACGCTTTCACAGCCGGAGGCTGGCTGCTCCAAGGTGCCCCTCCCCCATCCGAACGCATCGTGTCCGGAAGGAAATTCTTCGATATATCCGTCTTCGATGACGCCGCTGACCCCTCCGCTGACGCCGTCTATGCGCTGGTCCCGGAGTTCGTCGACGACGGAGAAGCCCTTATACTGCTGGTAAATACGCTGCACCACGATGTCCAGCTTCTCCTGAAACTGAAGCGGGCGCTGCTCCAACTCATAGATATAGGCAATATCATCGGCTGTTACGGCAAAGACACTGTCATTGCCGAAGCCAGGCAATACGCGCGGGGTTGCCAGATCATAAGTCTCGAGCAGCATGGACAAAGCGTCCTGCCCATGACGCTGTTTATACAAATACAGAATGATCTCAAATTGGTCCTGCGGTGTCAGCATGGCAGGGTGCTCGAATGGAATCGCCAAGTCGATATTGGTTTCGTTCACGCCTAAATGGTTCACAAGCAGCTCCTTCATAAAATCCTTCACGTAAGCCTTGTCCAGCACATCCCCGGTTACGCATCCTTTAAGCGCCCGCCGCAGCTCGCTTCGCTTATTCAATCTGCGGCGGTATTCCTCCTCATGCAAGCCGAGATCGGATAATTGACTGTGGGTCAGCTGATGGAGCGTTTCTTTCACGAAGGTGGTCATCGCCGGGATGGAGTACGGGTCGGGACTACGGCCGACGGCTGAAGGACTCCCTTTCCTCTCCAGATACCGCAAATAGATCAGCAGCAGCAAAAACAGGAGGATCACGATGATCCACATCATATTCATCGCGCTACCCAAGAGCATGCATAGCCCTCGCTTTCGCCGGAACGGCAGGGAGTCCATACTCCTCGGCAATCTCTTGTGCCAATCCCTGCACGGCCAAGTACAGTGAACCCCATCTTTTCCGCCCGAATCCTCCGCGGCTGCGCTGCATGTACATTAATACGGTTCTCGTATTCCACGCATCCGTCATTCCGGAGCAGTAAGGTACCCCGGCCACATATCCTTTCAGGCCAAAGCGCCGCTTAATATTCTGCAAGGTTGCGCTGCATTCCCGGTCATATCTGCCGATGCTGTAGAAGCAAGGCTTTCCTTTCACCTCTTCCAGCAATCCAACCTTGGAAAACACAGCGTCCAATGAGCGCAGGTTCTGATGAATACCGATGACAACAAGGTCGGCGGCATTCAAGATTGCCCGGTCGGCAGCCCCCGGCTCGCCATTGCCTGCATCGGCTATCGTAACATCATAGCTTTGCCGGGATGCCTCCAGAACCCTCGACATCAAGGTAGCCCCCTGCTCATTCGCACTTAAGTCTGTCCCCAATACCCGGGACCCACCCAGCAGATCCAGACGCCCGGCGATAAGCGGAACCGAATAATTACGAACATTTTCCGGATTCAGCCTGCCGCTTGTGCTGAGACGCTCCAGAGCATCCATGCCTTGATCAGGAAACGATAGCGCATTGTCCATCATTTTCATTTCCTTACGATCGGAATATGCAAGCTCTACCCTTTCCCCGGCATAACCGCCATGGGTGAGCAGGACACGTATCTGATATTCCATTGCGAGCACGATGGGCAGGGCTGCAGCCAGCATCGTGCTTCCGGTACCGCCCTTCAACGGACTCCAAACAGCAATAAGGCTCATGCGCGTCTCCTCTCCGCATCCCTCATGGCTCGTCGGACATGCCTGCGATCCCATTCGGACAATTGAAGGATCAGCTCGATCAACGCGCGCTTATAATGCCGGGACAGAGGCTTCAGAACCAGTCTCCCCGCATGTTCATTTTGAATTTTCAGGCCAAAGAACAGCTCGTCCCACGGCATTTTTATCGGCTGGCCCTGCCATGCCATCCCGACCGTATTCAGATAGCCTTCAATATATGCTTCGTCCGTCATATCCTCGATCACATTCAGGTATACTCGGTGGAAGGAAGGGGAGGCCAGGTTCAGCCACTGTTCCCTTAATTCTTCGAGCAGAGCCGCGCTTCGCTTCAGACTTGTCACATCGAATCCGCTAACCCAGATGCATGCATCGGCATCCATCCAGTCGCGATGCTGCAGAAAGTCGGTTCTCTCCACATCCATAAGGATGTAGTCGTAATCCTTCTCGTCTTCGTTCAGCAAATGCAGCTTGAGACCGGACAGTGTATCGAACCCTCCGGCAACGTCGAACCCGGCGAACTCCGTAACAGGAAGCTGCGGCTGCTGGTGCCCGATACAGTACCTGTACTTTGCATCAAGCGCGGCATCCACCAACAGAACCCTCTTGTCGCCATGCGCCAGTATTTTGCACATATACAACAGCAGGTCGCTTTTGTCGCATATCCCCGTAAATATCCACTTTTTCACGTTTGCTGCTCCCTTCATTTTTTTGTTCACTCTGATTACGGAGCGGAGAATATCAGCTCATCATCTTGAGCACCTTCAGTCGCTGTCGATGCGGGAGCTTCCAGTCCATAGCCTCCCAAAATCCGCTCGGCTTCAACGTCCCTCTCGGCGCGAGTGTCATTTTCCTCAACGCTCCCGCCGCCTGGGTAAGATTCGTCGCCCTTAACGCCAGCGGTCTGCCCGCTGCTTGCAGGGCTCCAGGAATCCGGACTCCTCGCCGTTCCGGCCATAGCCGGAGCATCATGAACTTCGGACGCATGGGCCTGTTGTTCCGTATTCATCCTGCTTAGATCCTCCTCCAGTAATTTCCGGACCGCTGCCTCCAGCTGCTTCTCAGCTCGCTGGACAATATTCGGGTCGCTTGCGATCAGCTTCGCCACCTCCGCATTCGGTGGATAGGTCGGGATTGCCTTCGCCTGCAGCTCAGGCTCGACGTAAGTCAGCGCGTAAATGGTAGCCTCGTGCAAATAGGCATCCACCAGCGCACTCGATAGAAGAAGAATCTCTTGCTCGCTCAAGGTCGTCCAGAAGGCCGGACTCTGCAGCTTATCAATTTTCTTTTTGGATAAAACGATATAATCCTGACCCGTCGGGAATTGGACCCTTATATCGACAACGTCCCCTTTGCTTAAATTGCTTGGCAGGTACACGGCTTTCATCTCGCGATGCCTGAGATCGTCAGGCGTCGGCGCCTCCTCGAACAGCATCGATCGGGTAATGGGTGTTCCTTTCAGCAGTCCGATCTTGGCTCCCTTTCCTTCGACCTCGTCCTTAAGCGAAGCCAAATTCATTGGTGCCGCATCAGCCGGAAGGCGTACCTCCTTTAGGTCCTTCGCTTCAATCCGAGATCCGGGCGGGATATCCTTAATCGGAACCCATGCCGTCTTCATCGTATTCAATTGCAGGAGCTGGGACTGTTCGAGCTCGGTTATCCGCCGCTCGTATTTGGAGCGCTCCATACTCTGCTTCTCCTTCATATCTTGCAAAACATACATCATGGTGCCGCCACCTACCGCCCCCATCACAGCCGCTCCCGCCAGTCCCGCTGCGATCAGCTTGCGGCTGCGCCGTCTGATTATCGGCATTGCTTCATCTCCTTCTTGTTAATGCCCGTCAATTCTTGCGGAAAAGAAATTTGCGCTTCCGTCCGGCTGCCGGTAAAAAATCCTGACAAATCGAGGCGTATATAGACTCGCTATCCTCCAGCATTTCAAAAGGGTCCAGCTGTAGCGGAAGCGCGACCACCCTCTCCGTTTCGAGCGCCCGCTTCATCCGTTGCACGGCATCCGCGCCTGCCAGCGGCAGTGCATATATCCGATGCGGCTGCGGATGCCTGGACAGCATCCGGGCTATTGTCACCACGTCATGCTGTCTCCACTCCGCCCCGGAGCCGATGACGATCGGCAAATCCGCGCGTAGAAACTCTTCCAGGCGCTCGCTATCTCGGTAGGCTCCCAAATCCAGCACGACTGCCTCATAGCTCCCACCGAGCACGCGGATTACTTCTCCTCTGGAGGTTTGTCGCCAGAAGTCAATGCCGTTCAGCTCAAATGCTCGCCCTGCTCCTCCTCCCCTCCCTTCCGCAATCTCCTGGATGCGGCTGAACGCATTGGCTTTAGCGCTCATCTCTACAACTGCGACTTTACCGTATCTCACGGCCAGAAAATGTCCGAGGGCGATGCAGGTATGCGTCGTACCGACACCGGGCGACGCGCCGAGGACCGCGGCCACCAATGTTCCGGCTGCAGCCCCCGCGCGGGGCTCCTGCATGACGGCAAGATTGCGTTGCCGGCTTAAAGCTTTGCGGACGTCGTCCGTCGACTGGTACCGCTGCTCGGGCGCATACTGCAGCAGCTTTCGGATCACCGGCACCATTTCTCTTGGCAAGTCCCCCCGAATATGCCGCTCCACGCCGGTGATCCATTCACTGAATCGGCCGGCAGTCGCAAGGTACAGCAGCAAGGCTCCCAAACCGTAGAGGTCTGACCTCGCATCGCTTTGCCTCCCTCCATACTGCTCCGGTGCCGCGAACCCGACAGTGCCGAGCTTAACGGTATCCTCGCTCCCGGCCTGCTTATAGCTGCGGGCGATCCCGAAGTCTATTAATCGGACCTCCAGCATCTTCGTTAACATAATGTTCGAGGGCTTTAAGTCTCTGAATATGACCTGAGGCTCATGGCTGTGCAAATAAGCCAATACTTCCAGCAGCTGATCCGCAAGAGACAAGATAAACTCGGGCGGCACATCCGCCCGCCGTTCCCGGAAATACTTCTCCAAGGTCACGCCGTCAATATAATCCATCACCAAATAAGTGCAACCGGTGTCTTCCGTACGAAAAAAATCGACAATCCGCGGCAGACGAGGGTGGCTGAGCCTGACCAGCAGCCGCGCCTCCTCATCGACCGTGCGCTGCATGGACGGCTCCGACAGGCTTTCCTTCACCGCCCACCGCTTACCGGGGAGCTTCAAATCTTCCGCCAAATACACACAGCTCATGCCTCCTTGGCCGATTACGCGGTCAATCGCATAACGTCCGCCAATCACTTCACCATGTACCAATCTCGAAGCATGCCTCATTACATCGTCCACTCCTTTGCCTTGCATAGGCAACAAAAAAAGGGAAGGCACACCGCCGTATCGATCGTCGATACGAAGCGGGATGCTTTCCCTTTGTGTTGTTTGGTTAATTTTGGAATCATTATAGACCAGGTTGATCTCTTTTGTAAAGACTTTTTTAATACTTTATCATGTAGAGCGTAATTTCATCCCGGTTGTGGAACAGCTGCTTCGCTCCCTGAATCTGCATCCGGGCATCCTCAAATATCGCGATGATCTCCTTAATAAGCGCCATTGGCTTCTTGGTCAGGAGCTTGACGGTAATAACCGCCGTTCCGCCTGTCTGAAGACTGTACAGCAGGCCTGTCACCAATCTGGCCATTTGCTTCGGACTCCAGCTCATATCGCAGACCAGCAGATCGAACTCCTGCTCCTTAAACGATACGTCCGCCGCATTTTTATGAATGACCCGAAGCATCGGGTTCCCCTCCAAGGACGGGTGCATGCGCGCCGGATCCACAGCCGTTACCTCCAAGCCCTGCTCCAGTAAAAACGATGTCCACCCGCCGGGGGCCGCACCGATATCCAAGGCTCGACGGAAGCTGCGGAAAGGAATCCCGAACTGCTTTTCGGCTTCAAGAAGCTTGAACTTCGCTCTGGAGATCTGACCCTCCTCGCGTTGGAATCGTATGGCTCCGCCGTTCCAGTCGGACAAATTGTCCTCGGGTCTCGAAACGCCCAGGTACCAGGTTTCCTCATCGGCAAAGATCGAAATGATCCACTCCGGTTCCTGCACGATAAATTCCAGCTCCAGCGCCGACAATCGGCTCTGCAGCAAATCGCGTAATGCTCCCGGACTATCCGTCCAAGAGCTGTGTTCGCTCTTCCGGATTTGGAGTGCAACCCGGCTCTTGCCGATCTCCTCCCGATTCAGCAAATACCGCTCCGCCTCGTTCAGCGCTTCTTCCGCATGACTGGCAGTCAGTTCGACATTCACGGGAAACAGATGCCTCAGAAATATAGGGGGCTGTGTTCGAATCCCCCTCACTGCCTCTTCTGCGGATCTTGCCAATGTAACGAGAAACACTTCACCGGGTATTAACATGGAGCTTTTTAGGCTGCCGAACATCCGGCGCAGCTCCTCCTGCGCATAGGGAGCGAACCCGTGATTCGCCGTGCACACCAGCTTGCTGTGGAAATCCTGCTGCTGCTCCTGATCATCATTCACATTCCATTCGTCCAATCGGATTAACCTCCAGAAATAACTTTGATCCAGGGACGACCGCTTTCCCATTCCAGCCGGGCGTCAATATCATAAGTTTGTTTAATAAGTTCGCTGTTCAAAACTTCCTCTTTCAAGCCGGCTCCTTCAAGCCGTCCTTCCTTAATTAGCGCTGCATGGGTGAACAGCGGGACGATCTCCTCAATATGATGGGTTACATAAATGACGGCGACATCCCGTTTCCCCAATCGGCCAATCTCCGCCAGCATCTGTTCGCGTTCGTACAGATCCAGGCCGGCACAAGGCTCATCCAAAATCAAAAGCTTCGGTCCATGCATTAAGGCGCGTGCCAGCATCACTTTCTTCCGTTCCCCTTGGGACAAGGTGCCCAGCGGCTGCTCGGCCAGGTGGCCGAAGCCCATCTCCTCCAGCAGTGCGTATGCCTTCGCGCGGACCTCTGCCGGGATTTCCTGATAAAACCGCAAAAACGCATACGCGCCCGTGGCTACAACCTCCCATACCGGATCATGCAGCGTTAGCTTCTCCAGCAACGATTGGCTGATATAGCCGATTTCCTTGCGCACTTCCCTGATATCGCAATGACCATACACATTCCCCAGCACCTCAACCCTGCCGCTGCTTGGGAATTGATAGCCTGTCAGCAGCTCGAGGAGCGTCGTTTTTCCGGATCCGTTCCTCCCCAGAATTACCCAATGCTCTCCCGGGCTGATCGTCAGCGTAACATCATGCAGGATTTGGCGTTCTCCGCGAGTCAGCGATACATGCTCCATCTTGATCATGACTTCACGCTCCTGACAAAATTCAACATATCCTCGACCGATCCCATCCGGTACAATACTTCAGGCTCCTTGCCCGGAGTACTCCCGGCCGTCATTAAGGCAGGCACGCTTCGAATCCGGTACCGGTTTACGACAGTAGGAAGAAAGTTGACATCCGCCTCCAGAATCTCCACCTCCGGCATGATATGCTCCACGATTTGGATCATTTTGCGGGCTGCCGCGCACGTACCGCATAAAGGCGTGTGGAAAAAGACTACGACCGGCTCGCCCTCCATTTTTCTGCCGGCAAGCCTCTCGAGCCATTCCAGCCGATCCAGCAACTCCCGCTCCGTCACGGCCTTCATCTGGCACCCTCCGCGATTTCGCGAATCAGGGTTTCCGGCATCGGTCCGTTATGGACACGAACATCCTCCGGCATATGCTCGTAGAGCATTTCGTACATTTTGCGCCGGCCGTAGGGGCTTGATGTATGAAGGTATATTTCCTTCGCGCGCAGCTTCTCGGCTACCATGGCCGCCACGACGTCACCGCCGTTCATCTGGTCGTATCCCAGCTCATAATCCAGTGACAGTACGTCCACTTCACATTCACGGAGCATCATCAGACATTCTTCCCCGTTTCGCGCCAATGCAAATCCTTTCGGATGCGGGCGCCAGTCATCCAAATATAAATGGATCCTCATTGCCTACTCTCCCTTGATTTAAGACCAGGACAATACGGTGGCGATATCTTCGCGATGCGTGCCGTCCGGTCCTTTTTCGCTTTCCAAAACTAGTGCCTTGCCGGCAATTTCAGGCGCCAGCGCCAGCTGTTTCAGCGCGTCCATCCCGATCTTCCCTTGACCGATCCGGGCATGGCGGTCTTTCCTGGAGCCGGCACCATATTTTGAATCATTAAGATGAACTGCAGCCAGATTGTCCCAATATTGAAGCGATCGCCCTCTGGCAAGCAGCTCCTTCGTATTGGTTGGATCCCAGCCCCCTGCGGCGTACAAGTGGCAGGTATCGAGACAAAAGCCGATTTTTTCAGGGTAATCCGCAAGCTGCCTGATCTTCACGCACTCCTCCAGCGTAATGCCCATCGGACCATGATCGCCCGCCTGATTCTCAATCAGGAGCTTGGTTTGTCCTTTCCAATCCGCGAGAACATCGTTCAAGCATTGGATAATATTCTGATAACCTACGAGCGGGTTTTCGCTTTTCAGGTGTCCGAAATGAACGACGATGCCAAGCGAGCCGCAGGCTTCTGCGATCACCAGGTCGTTCTTGAGGGAATCCACCGTCAGCCTGTAATGCTCTTCACCGCGGGTGAACCCGGTTGCCATGTTTGTCGGGTACGGCGTATGAGCAATCGAGACCAAATGATGCTCGCGGCAAAATTTTGCGCAAGCAGCGGCATTACTAAGGTCCGGTGCTTTTAAGTGCAGGCTGCGCGGGTTTTTCGGGAAATATTGATACGACAGCGAACCCAGGGACAGGGCGTGCTGGGCGGCGGCAAGAAATCCGCCCCGGGTACTGACATGGCTTCCGATCCGCAGTTTAGGTTTCATGCTGGCAATTTGGACAGAAGAATACCTTCCGCCCGGTATGCTCCGTTTTTATAACCGGAGTCCCGCATCGGACGCAGGGCTCTCCTTCACGGTCATACACCTTGCAACGGTCATTGTAAGCTCCGGTCAACTCGTCACCGGCTTGAAACGGCATTTCCATGTAGCCCCCTCCGTCGGCCGCTTCCGTCATCACCTTAACTGTACTGTCATACAGCTGTTCCAGCGCCTCCGCAGACAGGTTCTGAATTTTCGAGAGCGGATGAATCCGGGCATCGAAGGCGATCTCGTCTGCATAGCAATTGCCGATTCCGGCCACCACCTGCTGGTTAACCATCGTGCTCTTCAGCGCTCCCCGGCGTTTGCCAATGAGCTCGACGAAGCGAGCTTTGTTCATCCGGCGATCCATCAGCTCCGGCCCAAGATGTTTCAACGCCTCATCGGTTTCTCTTGCCGTCAATAAATGCAAATAGCCTAAACGAAGGCCGATGAAATATAAAATATGGTCTCCGAAAGTAATCTCAACCTGTGTGGAACGCGATGGGCGTTCCTCATCCTTCCGTCCGAAATACAGCATGCCGCCCAGCATGAGATGCAGCAGCAGTCGGCCACCGTTGTTCAGGTGAAACACGAGATGCTTGCCCCTACGTTCCACAAAAATAACCCTGCTTCCCGTAAGGGCCTCCGTAAATTGCTCTATCGTTACATTCAGCGACTTCTCCCGGTTCACGACGACATTCGTGATCGGAAGATTCACGATCGTCTGGGTCAATAATCTTCGGTAATTTTCCATTTCCGGCAGTTCAGGCATGGTTCATCTTCCCTTTCGTCCATCAGCATCATGAGCTAATTCAATAAGGTGACCTACGGACACAGCAGCCGGGCCGCTTCTTCTAAATCCCGGCATATATAATCCGGAGAAACGCCGGCTGCTTCGATATGCGATTGCATATTTTGATCCGTCGTAATTCCTGTTAAGACAAGTACCGTTTTGCATCCGGCATGAACGCCTGCAGCAATATCCGTCCGTATATTATCTCCAACCACGTAAATATCTTCGACCCGAACCCCGAGACGATCCGCAGCGAATGTCATCAAAATCGATGAAGGCTTGCCGATGACCAGCGGCTTCACGCCGGACGCCGCTTCTACGGCCGCTCCTAGCGATCCGGCGCCCGGCATGAGCCCGGTGTCGGATGGAAGGAGCAAATCCGGGTTGGTCAATACCGACACGGCACCTTCCTGGATCCAGCGAACAGCCCGGGCAAGCGCGTCATAATCGAACGAACGGTCGATTCCTTGAACGACATACTGCGGTGACTCCTCGACCAGGTGAAGCCCTTGCCCGAGCAGTGCCTGTCGCAGTCCTTCCTCACCCAGCATCGCAACTCTCGCCCCCGGCGTCTTTTCCGCAATATGCTTCGCCGCCGCCAATGACGACGTACAGACCTCCTCCGGCAAGGCCGGTATACCCATATCCCGAAGATGGGCAGCTACTTGCTCCGGGGTTCTTGACGAGTTATTCGTTACAAATAAGTACGGAATGCCTCTTTCCTTTAGACGCAATATGAGGCGATCCGCACCTTCGATTCGCATCTTTCCATGATACAGGGTCCCATCCAGATCAATCAGGATCCCTTTTGGTTGTTCCATTGATGTATGCACCTTCTTTATTCCTGTCTTTCATCCAATGAATAATTCATATCGTAAATCTTTGGTATTTCGTATAAGGTCAGCTTCTTCGAATCTTAATAAGATTATGTATTTTAAGCGCGGCACCCGCTGGATCCCGTCCTGCCCTTCGATTGCTGTCCTGACACAGCCTAGTACCATTGTAAAGAAGGGGACAGCCTGTTGCAAGGAATCACCGCCTGAATCCAATCTGTCCTCATGGAAGGTCATTCGATGATAAGGAGGTGACGAAATGAGCCTTCGTCTTTTCGCTTCCGCTTTCCGCGTCGTCGAAAGAAATCGAAGGCTGTACGCACTTTATCGTTTCTGCAATCCGTTTGTCATATTCTGCGCTTTCCCGGAAAATAATGCTTCATTTCCCGGGGAAACGCCTGCTTATGTGCTGCGCTGCACGGGATACAAACCGAAATCCTCGGCGAGCCGCGTATGCTCAAATACCTCTTTCGCTTCTTGCAGCAGCGGCTGTAAATGCTCCACATCTTTATATCTGGAGCTGAAATGCGTTAAGAATAGCGACTTCACGCCGCCCCGCACCGCTGCTTCTGCCGCCTGCTTGGCCGTGCTGTGATAGTATTCATGAGCGAGCTCGGCCAAGTCCTCCATAAAGGTCGCCTCATGGACAAGGACATCCGCATCTTTCGCGAGCACTTCCACTCCCGGGCAAGGACGCGTATCTCCGAGGATTGTTACGACTCTGCCTTTCTTGGGTGCAAGCAGCACATCCGCGGGATGAATCCAGCTTCCGTCACCCAGCTCTACGCTTTCCCCCCGCTTTAACTTTCCGTATTGCGGACCAGGCTTCAATCCATAGGCCTCCAGCCGTTTGGGATCAAGGCTTCCGGGCAAATCCTTCTCCACGACCCGGTAGCCATAGCTGTCCGCTCGGTGATCAAGGCCGGCAGCCTCCACGCGAAAGTACTTGTCTTCAAAAATAACGCCGCCGGTGTGCTCGATGATGTCCATTGTATACGGCACACGGGATTGGCTGATCGTCAGCGACGTTTCGATAAAGGATTTGATTCCCGGAGGACCGTAGATCGCAAGGGGTGCGGTTACCCCCTGTGCTCCGCGGCTCGAAAGCAATCCGGGCAGTCCAAAGACATGATCCCCATGCATGTGTGTAATGAATACCTTTTCAAGCTTGGACAGCTTGAGAGGGGATTTCAAAATTTGATGCTGCGTTCCTTCCCCGCAATCGAACAGCCATAAGCTTCTGCGTTCCTCCAGGAGACGCAGGGCAATGGACGTAACATTGCGCTGGAGTGAAGGAACGCCGGCATTGGTTCCCAAAAAATACAGTTCCATCCCTCTACTCCCTTTCGGTCGCAAACCGGAGAAATCCTCCGAAACGGTCGGAGGATTTCGAGCCGGATGCACCGGTATAGTCAAGTTAAGCTTTATCTACATTAAAATAATGGGCCTCAGGATGACTGAATACCATTGCGGATACAGACGCCTCCGGCTCCATCATGAATCCCTCCGTCAGCGCCACACCGATATCCTCTGGCTGCATTAGGCGGAACAACGGCTCCTGGTCCTCCAGATCCGGACAAGCCGGATACCCAAACGACACCCGGATTCCCTGGTACCGCGCACCAAGGCGCTGCTTCATGGTCATATCCGCCGGATCCGGGAAGCCCCAAGTATCCCGCATCATATGATGGACGCGCTCGGCAAGCCCCTCTGCTGTCTCCAGCGCGACGGCTTGAAGCGCATGGGAACGCAAATAATCTCCCTTGTCCTTCCATTCGCCGGACAATTTGCCGACACCATGACCCGCCGTGACCACCAAAAAGCCCACGTAGTCCATAATGCCGCTATCCACCGGCTTCAAGAAATCCGCCAAGCATAGATAAGGCTCGACCTGCTGTCTCGGGAAAGTGAACGTATGCAGAATCTTTGATGGATCTGCCGGATCATAGATGAGGATGTCATTATCTCTCCCCTGTGCCGGGAAGAAGCGGTACATGGCATGCGCTTGAATGATCCCCGATTGGATCGCTTCATTCAGGATTCCGTCAACCGTTTCCTTGAGCGACACCGCCTTCGGATCATTGGCCTTCAGCAGCTGCTCAACAGACCCTTTTAATCCCAGATGATGGCCTAACAGCATCTGCATGTTGATATACGGCAAAATATGCGAGATCGGATAGTTGCGGAGCACATGGCGCTCCATATCCGGCGGGATATACACCGGGGCCTCGGTCGATATTTTGGAACGGAGCCCTTCGGAAAGCTTCGGCATAACCTTCACGGCCTGCGGTGCAGCGGCATCTGCCTCCATCTCGGCCTCGATATCCTTGGCCATTTCAGCCCGCTGATGCGGGTCGCTCAGCTTGTTTGCCAGATCCAGACCTTCCATCGCATCCTTCGCATACAGCACCATGCCGTCATATTCGGGACGAATGCGTGTTTTCGTGAATTTCCGCGTCAACGCTGCTCCGCCCACCATAATTGGCACGTCGATGCCTGCGTTTTTCAAATCCTGCGCGGTCAGCACCATTTGTTGAGCGGACTTTACAAGCAGTCCGGACAAACCGATGGCGTCGGGCTTCTCGCGCCGATATGCCTCGATAATTTGCTCCGGTGGTACTTTTATACCCAAATTCACAATTTCATAACCATTGTTGGAGAGGATGATCTCAACCAGGTTTTTGCCGATGTCATGGACATCACCCTTGACGGTCGCCAGCATGATTTTCCCTTTGACGGACGTCTCATTTTTTTCCATAAAAGGCTCGAGATGGGCAACCGATGCCTTCATCACTTCAGCGCTTTGGAGCACCTCAGCTACGATGAGCTCATTATTGTTAAACAGGCGGCCAACCTCGGTCATTCCCGCCATCAACGGGCCGTTGATAATGTCCAGCGGTCCGTATTTCTTCAAGGCTTCATTGAGATCGGGAATCAAGCCTTCCTTGGAGCCTTCAACAACATAGGAAGCAAGACGCTCCTCCAGGCTTAGATTGGAGACCTTCTCCTTCTTCTCCACCTTTTTGTCCCGGAATGCTGCAACAAATGCCGCCAGCGTCTCATCGTTGGTGCGATAGATCAGATCCTCCGCAAGCCTCCGCTCTTCCTCCGGTATCGATGCATAACGTTCAAGCTTCTCGGTGTTGACAATCGCATAGTCGAGACCCGCCTTCGTGCATTCGTATAAATATACCGAGTTCAGCACCTCGCGACCGGCCTCCGGCAAGCCAAAGGAGACGTTGCTGATTCCAAGAATCGTATGGACCTTCGGCATCGCTTCTTTGATGAGTCGAATTCCTTCAATGGTCTCCTTCGCGGATCCGATGTACTGCTCGTCCCCTGTTCCGACAGGAAATACCAGCGTGTCGAAAATAATGTCCTCCGGCAAAACGCCGTATTTATGAACGAGCAGGTCATACGAACGCTTCGCAACCTTCAGCTTGTCCTCGCGGGTAATCGCTTGCCCGTTCTCATCGATCGTTCCGACAACGACCGCAGCTCCGTATTTGTGGACCAGCGGAATGACCCGTTCGAATTTTTCTTCACCATCTTCAAGATTAATGGAGTTAATGATCGCCTTGCCCTGGGAATACTGCAGTGCGATATCGATGACCTCCGGATCCGTCGTATCGATCATTAATGGAACCTTGACCTTCTTGGCGACCAATTCCAAAAATTTAACCATATCCTCCGCTTCCTCGCGGTCTGGATCCTGTACGCAAATATCGATAATATGCGCACCGTTCTTAACCTGAGCCCTTGCTATTTCGGAAGCCTCTTCGTATTTCCCTTCCACGATCAGCCGCTTGAATTTGCGGGAGCCCAGCACGTTGGTGCGCTCGCCTACCATATAAGGTCGGTTGTCCTGCTCAATGTACACCGGCTCGATACCCGACAACGCCGGGAGATGCGTTCCCGTCAGCGGGCGCGGGTTAAACCGGCTCATGGCATCCTTCAGCGCGCTGATATGCTCCGGCGTCGTCCCGCAGCAGCCTCCGGCGATGTTCAGCCATCCCTTTTCCGCAAATGCTGCCATTTTCTGTGCGAGCGACTCGGGGGATTCATGATACTGGCCATTCTCATCCGGCAAGCCGGCATTCGGATAGCAGCTGATGGCGCTGCGTGACATTTCGGACAGGGAACGGATATGGTCCCGCATAAACTCCGGCCCCGTCGCGCAGTTCAAACCGATCGAGATCGGATTTAAGTGCTCAAGTGATATATAGAACGCTTCTATATTCTGTCCGGCGAGCGTGGTGCCCATCGGCTCAATCGTTCCGGAAATCATAATCGGCAGCGTAATGCCCGTCTTCTCAAAAGCTTGGCGTATTCCGATGCTGCCTGCCTTTACATTAAGGGTATCCTGGGATGTCTCCAGGAGAAGGGCATCCACTTTACCCTCGATTAATGCAATAGCTTGCTCTTCATAGCTTGCGACCAGCTCTGCGAAGGTAACGCCTCCGGTTACGGACAACGTCTTTGTCGTTGGTCCCATTGCCCCGATCACAAAACGCGGCTGCTCCGGTGTCGAATATTTATCGGCAGCGGCTCGTGCCAGCCGTGCGGCCTCCAAGTTGATTTCCCGGGCAAGCTGAGGTATATCGTATTCCGCCAGCACAACCGAGGTTGCGCCGAAGGTATTGGTTTCGATCAAATCGGCACCTGCCGCCAGATACTGCTCATGGATGTTCTGGATGACATCCGGCCGGTAAATGACGAGTGTTTCATTGCATCCTTCCAGTTCGGCGCCGCCGAAATCGTCAGCCGAGAGGTCCTCCCGCTGGATCATCGTACCCATGGCACCGTCAAGGATTAATATTCGTTCTTTCAGTACTTCCTGTAAGCTAGGCTTGTTCAACTCATAAACCTCCCCGGAAAACGTTAAATCTTAGTGTATCAGAATCCTTTTCAATAGAAAAGGCGAAATATGCGCCACAGCGCGTATTATTCATGATTTACAGATGACAAAACGCGGTGACGCGTCTATAATACATATTAAACCAACTGGAGAAAGAGGGTTAGACCTATGGCAGAAATCGTGATTCGTAATACGAACGAACGCATTAGCGGGGAAGAAAATGTTCGTGAATTCCTGGAAAAACAAGAGGTGCTGTACGAGCATTGGAATATGGATAAGTTCCCGGCTGATCTTCAAGAGAAATTTCAGCTGAGCGATGAGGATAAGCAGCGTATTCTCGACACATTCGATCCTGAAATTCGTGACCTGGCTGCTCGTCGAGGCTACAAAATTTGGGATATCATCACGCTCTCCGAATCCACTCCGAATCTTGAGGAGCTGCTCCAGAAGTTCGAAGAGGTTCACACGCACTCCGAGGATGAAATCCGTGCGATTGTAGGCGGTAAAGGCATCTTCATTATAAAAGGCTCCGAGGACGTAGGCTATTTCAATGTTGAGCTTGAGCCGGGCGATGTCATTTCGGTTCCGGAAAATACGCCTCACTTCTTCACGCTGATGGATAACAAGCAGATTGTGGCCGTGCGTCTCTTTATTGAAGAGAATGGCTGGATTGCCACACCGGTGGCGGATCCGCAATTCCAATAAACCACAAGGTTTAAGGATGAACGCTTATTGATGCTACACAAACAAAAAGGCAGCCCACGACCCGCCAGCGGCGCGTTCCGGTGCTGCCTTTTTGCAATATTCCGATCGTTTATTCCGTTACCGTAAGCTCCTTAAGCGGCATGGAATGCTGCCCTCTGGCGGTTACGTGAGATATGATGCGGTAGGTCCCGGGCTGATCGAAGGTTTTCTCCAGCTTGTAAATACCGCCCTCGTCATGCTCGATCGGCACCGTTGCCGATAAGCCCCCGCCTTCCTGCGTGACCTCGATCTCAACCTTATCGGCATCTTCAACCGGCTGGCCGGCCTGCGTTACCTTTGCCTGAATGAAGACCTTCTCGCCAACTGCAACCGTTTCCGGATTTATCGTCAGATCCACGATGATCGGTTCGGCGAGCGTATCTTCATCCAAATCCGCCTTGCTGTCATTACATGCTGCCAGGGCGACCGCCATCAGCACCATCGCCGCAAGCAATGCTAACTTTCTTCTTGTCATGCACTACACCTCTTTACAATATCGTGCCTATGTATGCTGCACGCCATGGTCCGGATCTTGCACAATCAGCTCACCATCATTATATCCCAACAACCTTTTTTTTCGATCTCATGAAGCTTACAATTGTGTGACGTTTCTCACACGGATTGACAAGACGAGATGATCCGAGATCAGGTAAGAAAAAAACAGCCCGGAAGTCGCGATAACCGCATCCAGGCTGTGCCATATGTATTCGCCATCGTATATCTCGTCGAACAAATCGATTGGCTTATATGCTTTTAAAGAGTGGACAAAATGGCGTGAAGCTCGGACAAATGCTTGATCTCAAACTCCGGAACAATGGCAGGATCCTTCGGCCGGTCCACCCGGTTGATCCAGACGGTATGAAGTCCGGCCGCATTGCCGCCCTTGATATCCGTCGTCAGCTTATCGCCCACCATGACTGCCTCGCCAGGCTTAGCGTCAAGCAGTCCAAGCGCATGCTGGAAGATCGACACATCCGGCTTGCCTTTGCCGAAGTCGCCTGAAATGACAATGTGGTCAAAATAAGGAGTCAGCTCGGGAACACCATCAAGCTTTTCCTGCTGAAGATCCGGGCTGCCGTTTGTGAGCAGCAGCAGCTTCACCTTTCCTTGCAGTTCCTTCAGCACATCAAACGTTTCTTCATATACATAAGGTCTGGCCCTGCGCTCTGCCGCAAACCGCTCTGCCAGCGTTTCGGCGAGGCTTTCATTCTGAACGCCTACCCGTGCAAGACCGCGGCGCCAGGATTCCTTCCGATATATCGGTGCAAGCTCCTGTAATCTTCGAAATTCCGGCTGTGTTCCAGCCGTAAAATTCGCCCACAGCCCCTCGAAGGGATTGATCCCGATCATCTGGGTAAATGCAAAGGTATCATAGGATGCGTACAGTGATCGTGCCTCTTCCCGTACCGCATTCAGCAGCTCCTTGGCATCAACCCCCGCTGCAGAAGCTCCTGCTTCTGCCGTCACTTCAAAGGCTTCTTCCACGCTTCGTTCATCCCATAACAACGTATCATCCAAGTCAAACAACACGGCAGTAATCGGCATGTTCTCCCTCTCCCTTTGTACGATTAAGCAATATATATATTAATGATGTTCTACCGGAATATGATGGGCCTTCGCGAACTCTTCAAGCCGTTCTCCCATCGCTTGGGTGTCGTACAAATTGATCATACGCGAAAATACCCAGTTGCCTGCTTTCCCCTTGCCTTGTATGACGACAGAGCCTGACGCGATTTTGATCTTCTCGATCTCCGAAGCGGACAATCTTCGCTCCCGATTGAACTTCATGGTGGACACGGATGAACGCTCGATCTTTAGATAGGGCTTGCGCAGGAAAATCATCAACGCAAGCAGAATGTACAGACCGACGCCGACCCAGTTCAATACATCATTGCTTTGGCCGGTCGTTTTAGCCGTTGCGGAGCCGAGAAGCGCATAAAGGGCTGCAAGGGCAAGCAGTACGATCGGCAGCACATATTTCCGTCCCTTAAACACGTCCATTTGATCGGAAATGGCAGATCCTTGATAGGTGGACATTCCCTGCTTCTTCCGTTTTTTGTTCAGTTGCTGCAAATTTTTGCTGACTTTTCGTTCCCAAGATCTTGACATATTGTTCCTCCCGAATCTGATATCCCTTGCTCTATCTATAAAAGTTGAACCAATGAATGGATGTTAGGGCAAGTGCGTTAATGCCTAATGGCTTCTGATGATTTATGGACTCGGAGCCTAGTGCTTCAGACGGGGACCGCCCTTTTGGTCGTTATCATCAACCCATTCGATCGATTCCAGCTGCTGTCTGAAGTTTTTGCGAATATTGTTAAGGTAGATTTCCCGAAGCTCTGCCCGTTCCTTCAGTTCCTCTTCGGTCAACCCCTCGCTTTTCTGCTTGCGTGCCAATGTATTGATGCGTTCTACCAATGTATCGATGTCCATGGTTTCTCCTCCATTTTAAATATCATTATAACTTAACCATGTGAAAAAGAGCTTGTCAAGGCGAATACCCTTGCAAGCTCTTGCATTCCATAAATATAAACATATAAAGGAAGGAACGTAATGATCGATATCAAAAGAATATCCGATAACTCTATCATTCTATGGTTAATTTCAGATGTGAAAATAAATGATCAGTGAATGACGAGTGTCACTTCGCCCTTGCGGTGATCATGTTAAACCGAACGTCCCAGCGTGCAGCCTCCTGAACGGATGCTTACCATACCGGCAAGGATAATACATCACCGGCCTGAATATCCGGCCCCTTCAAGCCGTTATTTCTGCGAATGGTATCGATATATACCCGAATGTCCACATTCTCCGGCTTATGAACGGAAGCGATCTTCCACAAGGAGTCACCCGATTGAACAATAACTTGCTTCTCTCCGGTCGGTTCTTCCGTTCCCCCGGCGAATACGGAGTATGCGCCTGTCCAACCGAATACAACGATAAGCAGAATGATCAGAAGCTTCGTTAACGGGAGGGAAGCGATCTTTGACTTTATCTGATGGATCCAGGCTTCGGAGCCGGAACCCGTCTCTGTCGGTATATTCTCATAAATGCTGCGGTATGTACTATATTTCAACATGAAATATCATCCCCCAAACAAGTGTTCTCTTAACTACAAATCGATAATAACACGAACACTTGTTTGTTTCAATACCCAATCGAACATTTGTTCCAATTATTTTAGAACTTATGTTTGTACGAACGGCAGTTCTATGTTATAATTTTCCCAAACGTTACTAAATGGGGTTGATACGGCATGTCGAAAATATCCAGCCGCCAGCTGGCGATCTTAGAGTTTATCCGAAACGAAGTTCGTAGCAAAGGCTATCCGCCTTCTGTCCGGGAAATCGGCGAGGCTGTCGGACTAGCTTCCAGTTCAACAGTCCACGGCCACCTTGACCGCCTGGAGAAGAAAGGCTTGATCCGCCGCGACCCTACGAAGCCAAGAGCCATTGAGCTGCTTGGCCAGGAAGAATCCGAGAGCAGCAACCTGTTTACCCACACCATCGCCCGGGTTCCCGTAGTCGGCAAAGTTACAGCCGGGGTTCCGATCACGGCGACCGAGAACATCGAAGATTATTTCCCGCTGCCGCAGCACTATGTGGGCGACGACAAGGTGTTCATGTTGTCCGTCGTCGGCGACAGTATGATCGAAGCAGGCATCCACAGCGGCGATTATGTGATCGTCCGTCAACAGCAAACCGCCGATAACGGCGATATTGTCGTGGCCATGACGGAAGAGGACGAAGCAACGGTGAAGACCTTTTACAAGGAGAAGGACCATATTCGGCTTCAGCCGGAGAACCCAAGTTATGAGCCGCTGCGCCTCAATCACGTGACGATCCTCGGTAAAGTCATTGGATTGTTCCGCGATGTTCACTAGCATAGGCTCAACCCATTAGAACCCGCTCCCTCTTCAACAAGAGGATGAGCGGGTTCTATTATTCTAGCGGTGATATGCTAGATATAATATTCCTGTAACCTCAGATCCAAAAATACCCTCCAACTACATACAGGACAGCATCGGGTTAAACCTTACCTTGGAATCTGAAAACAACCGCCGCGTAAGATCGGAAACGATCAAACGCGCAAATATTTGCCTAATGACGCAGGAACTTAGCAAGATGGGCAGATAGATATGGCCGATCAAACAAATGACCAGCCGTTTTAAAGATACATATTTTTATCCATGGAATACTTCAGTCAAGATTTAGTATGGTCCGTTACTTCTTCTGAACCGTAATCGACCAGGATGCATCCGTAAGCTGAACGAAATTAGTAATTTTGTGGCCCGCTTCGGCAGCCCAACGCGGAATACTTTCCGTTGCCTGCGTGCAGTCAAAATCGATCTCCAGCTCGTCGCCGCTTTTTAGAGATTCCATCGCTTCTTTCGCTTCAATCAAAGGAAAAGGACATACCATTCCAAGCACAGCTAATTTTTGTTTCATTAATATAACCTCCTAAGCCGTTGTCGTTTGATAAACTGCCGCCTTCTTCTTGGCGCTGGCACGTGGTCGCACATATACAAAATAAGAAGCTGCCCACGTACCTAAAATCATAAAGATTAAGGATACCCAACCCTGCCACGTCATCATCGCCGTCATGACCAGGCCGTTTCCGATGGAGCAGCCGCCTGCCCAGCTGGCCCCGAACCCCATCAAAATGCCGCCGGAAAAACTGGATACGGCCGTCTTGGCATCAGGAGCCCGGAAGCGAAACTCGCGGCTTCCTTTGGCGGCGACGAATGAGCCTAGGAAAATACCTAGTACAAGGAACACGCCCCAATTCAAATATTTGTCGCCATCTCCGGTTACCAGATACTGAAGAATGTTAGCGGAAGGCGTGGTAATTCCAAGCCCCGACATCCTGCCCGTCGCTTCGCTCAGCGGCCATGCCAATAAAGCAACCAGTCCGACGAGGATCGCGGTGAAGAACGGATGCCAGCGCTTCTCGAACAACAGATGATTAAGGCCTTTACGCTTCGGCGGCAGCGACGGAATAAACACTTTTGGCTTGCGCAGCTGCTTGACGACAAGAAAAATAGTAATTAGAGCAAGTAAAGCGATAAATGGCCATACCGATAAACCGAACGTGGCCGGAATGGAGTTCGTAGGTGTTGAAATTCCTTTAAGGCTGTTGTTCACCGGCGACAGGGCTCCGGATTTCATAACAGCGCTCATCCCCATGTATCCGAAAAGAGCGATCCAGCTTCCGATCAGCCCTTCCCCTGCCCGATACCATGTCCCTGTCGCACAGCCGCCGGCCAATATAATGCCTATTCCAAATATGAAAGAACCGAGGATCGTAGCCAGCCAGTTAAACTCCCCGGCTTGGAACTGAATAAGTCCCATCTGGATCAATGCGAATACGCCGATACTCTGTACGCTGATCGCAATCAGCAGCGCGTAAAACATCCGGTTATCTTTTGTCAGATACATATCCCGGAATCCACCTGTCAGACAAAAACGTCCCCGCTGCATGACAAATCCGAGTAAAGCACCGCATAATAATCCTGTAATAATCATTTGTGCCAAATTCGATGCCCCCTTATCTATTAATCCGACTAATTCAATATACTTTGTATACTATACGATTTTACTTACACGGATCCAAGGAGTCAATGATTTTTGATCAGGAAAAAAGTTACAAGTCACGGTAATTTCTTAGTCGTCTTAATCAACCGCATATTTCACATGCAGCTTTTGTTCTCTAGTTTAAATATCCCTGGATATTCACTAAAAGGTAACCGGATTTAAAAGCAATTATAAAAAATCATTAAAAAAGCACCCCAAAGGATGCTCATTATATTTTGCACATCATTCCAGAATGAGGGCTTTCTCCTGGAGGTCAAGCCTGTACTCGCGCTCCCCGTCAAAATCAGGCGAGCCTTCTCCTCCGGGTCCTTCCGTCGATTGCAGCACCAATCGATTGTTTCTCACCGCAGGTTGGCTTAGCGGCTTGTAGTAGGAAGTGGCAAAGCTCGCCTCTTTTTCCTTGAACGACAGCGGGAAGGCTTCGCCGGTTCCCCGATCCATGGCGAAAGCATAAATTTCGATGGCATGGCAATCCCGATACTGCGGGGCGAGCAAAAATACGTCCGCATCCTGAAGCGGCAAGCAGAGCATTTCAATCGGTTCCGAATTCGGCTGGATAAATGTTCGATCTTCCAATACCCCGATTTTGGTTACACTGCCATCCGCAGCTGTATAAATGACATCATATCTTCCTGAAATCTTTTGATCCGATTCCATTCCGAAACAGCTTGGCGCACCGAGCCGCTGAACGGCCTCGCTCCCTTCCGCTACGACGAGCAGCTTCCCTTCCGGCCCGGTCCCTTGCGCACGAACCGTTCCGGCTTGCCGGTTTGCGGCCTCCGTCGCAAGCGGAGCCGTCTCCGGCTTCGGCTTCGGCTTGGGCGAAAATGGATCTCCTCCCCCCAACCAAAGGAAAGCGATAATCAACAAAACGCCGGCGATGGCAGCAGTCCATCTCCTGCGGCGTTTAGGTCTCCTCATACTCTGGCCCTCCCTCTCCTTCAGACGCTTATACACCCGCCTCTTCAGTTCAGGCAGCAACAGCACGGCTTCAAACGGCCCATTCTTCGCCCTTTCATACCACCCAGGTTTATGCTCGTTCATATCTGATGCTCCCCCAGTTTGTTCTGTACTTTTTGCCTAGCCCGATGCAGCCTGGATTTAACCGTGCCGGCCGCAATCCCCAGCAGCTCGGCAATCTGTTGAATCGGCATATCATAATGAAGATCCAGCATCAGCACCTCTCGGAATTTAACCGGAAGCTCCATGATGATATCCCAGATATCGTCCGTGTACTGCCTGTCCAGATACTCCGTCTCCGCCGAGGTGCTGTGCCCTGCCGGTTGAATCCGATCCAATAAGGTTACCCGCCTTAGAAAAAATGACTTCTTATGCCGAAAAGCCGTATGCCGCGTAATCGTAAGCAGCCAAGTTTTCAAACTGGATTGTCCGCGAAAGGTATGTATGCCGTAATAAGCTTTGATAAAGACTTCTTGAGCAATGTCGTCCGCAAGCGCGTGCTGCCCCGTCAAAAAGTATGAGTAATTCCAGATCTCACTGCCGTAATGCTCCATGATCGCGTCTAACGTGTCGGTATCCATGGAAGCCATGTGCTTTACGTATTCGAACTCCAACCGATTCACCTCATCCAATTAGAGTCCAACTCAGGGCGAAAAGTTCCCTTTTATTGAAGAAAAATCTATCCTTCCCGCAGCGAGCATGACTGTCATTCGCAGGTGCAGTCCGCACCCTCCGAGAGACCCAGAATTTCCATAAATGTTCTAGCAATATTTTCCTAGTTCTGATAGACTGGAATTTGTCATTATATCTCAGAATTGGGGGAACCGTGTTGTTGAGAAAAAGATTTAGTTTGTTGCTTGTCGTTGCTATGCTGCTTGTTTTTGGATCGGCCTGCTCGAGCGGTGAACCGGCTGTAAAGCTGGATGATGTGGTCGCCAAGCTGAAAGAAGCCGGATTAGAGGCGGAGAATGTCAAAGATCTTGCTGCAGATGATATGGGGATTGCTCCTATGAAGTTCGAGGAAGGCAAGCGGATCGTCGTCCCTTCGCTCGGAGAAGATGTTGGAGGCCGACTGTTCGTGTTCAAGAAGAAAGCGGATATGGAGGAGCTGAAGAGCTACTACGATGAGCTCGGCAAGACCTCCGCCATGTTCTTCTCGCATACACATGCAAAAGGTAATGTACTCATTCAAATGTCCGGTGATATGGAAGCTTCGGAATTTGATAAATATAAAGAAGTGATCGACAGCCTGTAGTTAGAAAACACTGCAGCTGGACGAAGTGCACCCTCTAGATTAGCCGTTGGAGAAACGAACTCGTATTCATCCGCTGCATTCCGGAAGGGTGCATTTCGTTATAAAAATCGGAGCAATTTATGCTCTGGATCAGGAAGCATCCATTCCAGCCCCTTTTGCCGGGCCCCAGGACAAAACGTTATCCATTCGGAAAATCCTTGGTTGATTGGTGTTTAGACACGTCGCACGAATCAATTTATTTCTGATACCCTGCAGCTTAATTTTACGATGTGTAAGCTTCCCTTCGCGATCAATGTAAATGATCTCAATTACATTTCCAATGTACTTTTCCATCAACCCCCGCCTCCAATACAAGAACATTCGTTTGTATTATATGCGAACATTAGTTCTTGCATCAATGTTATTTTTCTCCAAAATAACGGAGTTGTCCGCTCCGCCATAACAACGACTGCACACAACAGTATCAGGAAATTGTACATATGATATATTTTGCCATAAACATATTCGGGCCCTCCCCAAACCGGATCACTGGATTGTTCTCTTAGCATTATACATACTGGGCATATCTTTTTTGATTTTGGCGAAACGCGATTGATGCCGATTGTTACTGGATCGATTGGTATTGGGTTCTTTGTATGTATTCTTCTCTATATGAATATAAAATCGGAGAAAAAAACAGTCGAGGGCCAAAAAAATAACCCTGCATGCAAAATAGCTACCGAGTTCTTTTATCGATACCAACTCACTGACTTAAAAAAAAATGAGAATTGATGATCTCACTGTAAAATAGTTTCATGGGTCCCCTGCAGTTCAGTTATCGGCGTACAGTCTGGGCTGCCCCCTACCCGCGCGCACCGGCGTTCATGATTTTTCCGAGGCCCTCCGATGGATGGATATGCCGTCCAAGCTTGGAATTGCCACAAGGTATAGAAAACAGATTCTCTAGGTGCGGCGTTTTGGGGCACTCCCTTCGAAATATCCTCTTTGAATTAAATTGACCCAAACAAAAAATCCCCCACGCCATACGGCGCAAGGGATTCCTCTATTAATACATGGTGATGTACTGATCGCGTTCCCATTGGTGAACTTGCGTGCGGTTTATGGTTATCGCTTATAAATACGCTTTTTTCTTCTATTATACAAGATGTTTAGTGCGTTTCTGAAAAACACATTCGTTTATATTCATTAACCTTTTCTTCTATTTGGGGGCACTTCGGGGGCAATTCCGGGGGCATTTTAGTTAAGCACTAAGACTCTAAGGAGTCGAGGTGCTTTTTTTGTTCCAGTTGCTTTATCGAAATATTGCATTTATCATAGAAACATACGTTCGTATAGATGGAGGCGTGTTAGATGAGTATAGCGGAGGCAATTACAAACGAAGACCGTCACTATGTAAAACGATACATTATATTACCCATGATCATAACGGCATTTGAGCGTGATAGCCGGTATATTGAGGAGCAGCTAAAGACACCCGGGCCATATGTGGATGTAATCAAGGGAGCAATTGATCGGGCTCACAAGGATTTGATGGATGTGAAGAAGCATTTTTGGATTAAGGGGATAAAAGTGTACGATGAACAGTCAACCGAGATCGGGAGAAAAGCGAAGTTTATGTGTCGTGGGTATACATCATTTATTGAATTGAGATGGGAGTATATAAGAGCGGAAGCTTCTATAATGATGCGTAAGTATCTCGGGTTGGATATATCGTCTTTTTACGATCCTACGCTGCCGAAGGAATTGAAGGAGAAATATTAAAAAAGAAGCCCCACCAGCGCGTAGCATAGCAGGGCTTCTCTTACCGATGCTTTCGGTTTTGTCATCATTATAATGCATTTGGGACATATTGTAAATTACTTTTCGGAAATTGTTGCTGTCTTTGTTTTATTGTCCCAGGATACTTTATCACCCCGGGCCTCTGCAACAGCTCGCAATGGGACATACACCGTACCATCGATTAGTTTTCCGTCTTTGATCTGTTTCCCGTAAGCTTCCACGGTTACTTTATCATTCACGACAGCAGAGCCCCCCTTCTTCATCTCGTTCAAGCGACCTTGTACAGCGGCCTTAAATGCATACCACCCTGACCATGTGCCGCCATCATACATAAGGCGCGGACATATCTTGCGCGACCAGTCCCAATGTCTGCGCAGTCGATCCACGCCCCAACCTCGCTCCATCAACATCTGAGCGACTAACGTCACTGCGTTATCAATTGTCTTGGCGTAATTTCCACTCTCACAGATTTCAATGCCGATCGATGTCCGGTTACCACTAGCGCTGCCGCTACCATCACCAGCATGCCATGCATTTTCGTTCAGTGGAATGCATTCAATGGCTTCGCGTTCATCCACTACGATATGAAAAGATGCCTGACGTTCATTAGCCGGATTGGTGAGCCATCCCCTTTCGCCGTTAGCTGAAGAAGATGGATTTCCTGTATTGTGGATCGTGATTGTTTTCGCGGACATAGACAGGCCCGGCCGCCGGTTACAAGCGGTCGAGCGTGGTATGTGGTCCTTGCGGTAAATCACTCTCCCTCCACTCCCTTCTTGCCCTGCTTAACGAGTTGATTGCCGAATACAGCCACAGCCCCACAAAGAATGCCTTGGATAACGCTTTGGACAGTGAAGCCCAACAACATACAAGCGAATACTATAGCAATGATCGTAACCAGGTAAATAATGCTCCAATCTGGAATAAGCGGAGTTTGCTTCAGTACATATCCGATAATCCAGCAAGCTAAGACGACCCCAACCAGTTCAGCATTGATATATTCCATAATCATGTTCCACTCCACTATAATCACCCTTTCAAATTATTTAAGGCCGCCCGAGATAATAAAGGCAGCGACTGCCAAAACAAAAGCCCCGGCGAATGTACGCCAGAGCCATTTTTGGTTATCTTCGATTTTGTCCAGCCTGGTGTTTGCCAAATTCGCTTCGTGTAATGCTTTGATTGCTGTCTCGTTGGCATTAATCGCTCTATCTAACTTTTCATCCATGTTGTCCACCTTCGTTTCTACTCTGGTGATTCTTTGCAGCATTTCGGATTGTACTCCATCCACTCCGGTTCCCCCTATTCTTCTTGCTTCGTGGTTTCTTTATGGTTACTGATGACTTCTAACCTTTTTGTAATGGCTCTCTGGATGCTCGATAAGTATTCCACCTCCTGACCTTGGTAATAGGTCCCGACTGCCGAGATTACTTCACACACGTCTTGTACAGTCGGATATAGCTCGACCATCAATTTGTTCTGGATCCTCGCCAATTCAACCACCCCTTAGTCAAATTAAAAAGCCCTACCGTTTGGCAGGACTTTTCATTGTACTTATTCGAATGCTTTTAATGCTTCGTTGATATTGTTTAGTTTCAATGTGTTCTGATCAACCTTTTCTCTAAGGCTCTTCAAACCATCTTCCCACACCTGTTTAACCACACCAGTTTGTTCACTCATGGATTCTGTCTTTGCTTCTTCTTTTTCAATGCTGCTATTTAAATGCTCCAGTAAATCCGTAATCTTTTTCTGTTCGTTCAGCAAGTCATATTTCGTGTAGTATTTACCATCCAACAGAACGACTTGGTTGTTAACTGGAGTTTCCTCAGCCGTAACCATGATTGTGTTTCCTTCCACCTTTATATCAGCTCCTAAGGACTCAGACAACGCTCTAACCGGAACGTTAGCCCGACCATCAATGATTGCTCCTTTTTCGGAGAGTGTTTCGCCATTTACTATAACTGTATACTCACCAGTAACTTTCTTGCCGATCATTGAATTTATCTGAGCATACACATCTTGTCCGAACGCAGCTACAGAAACACCAAGTACAAATGCAACAACAAAACCGAGCAACCTTTTCGTTTTCATGAATTGTCCTCCTCCGTAGGTTCTAATACAGTCAATATAACACTACGGAGAAACATGGTAAATGTTTCATATTACAGCCCGATAACATTTGCTTGGCTGAAGTCCACAGTACCTTGGAATATGGTAGAACCGTTCAGTGCTCGCATGAATAAGTCGTTAACCCCTATGACATGCAACTGGTTGCCGGAAGCGTATATTAATCCCTGTGACTGGCTTGATGAGTTGTAATAAGTGTGACCTGAAATGTTGGCCTGTGGATTTGTCCCGAGTGTAACCCTCAACGCATTGAAGGAATCAAAGAATTCGAATCCGTAGGGATCAAGGACAATCCTTTCACCTGACGCTGCCGTCCTGATCGTACTACCAAGGATATCAGCGCCTTGTATGAACGATCCGTAGATATCTCCCCCGGTTATGGTCGAGGCGGATATATCACCGCTGAATTCAGCCCCTACGGCCTTCATGTGGCCTGTTTCATCAACGCTGAAATCATTACCTATCTGAATGCTTCCTCCGATGAACTGACCAGCTCTCACGACTCCTGTGAACTCATACTCCTGATTGATCGGATCGAAGTATAGCGAATCGGTGTAGCTGCCGTTTCCGTTTCCTTTTTGCATCCGGAATTCATCAGCGTTCCAAATTGAACGGGCCATCTTGTCATAGCGCTCAATCACTATTCCCTCATCCGGTCCAATCTTAACACCATACATCCATTTATCCTTACCTACGGTTGTCGTCTGAATCCGGTATATGGTGTCTTGGATACCTTCGATGTAATTCGCAATTTTCACCTTGCTGTTAATCCGGCGTTTAGGCGAGTAGGAATATTCGATGATGCGCTGCTGTTCATTGATGCCCAATTCCTCGTCAATGATGTCCACAACATCTCCAAGTTCAAAGTATTCCAGACCTGCAAACTCTGGCAACGTGTTGAGCTCCACTACATCGATTTCATATGACGTTAAAATCTCGCCTGTTTGCCCGTTCACGTCCTTTATGATGCCTTTGAGGTTCTTGCCTAATCGGAACTGTACGCCGCGATCCTGGCCCCTTTTATTAAGCAAGGAAACCACGTATTGATCAAAGAGCAATTCACAACCAGATTGAGCAGCGATCTCCATCAAGACACCACGCGCATTTACGCCCTCTTTGAGTTCAATGCTGATATATCCGGTTGGTTGTACCGACCCTACTGCAAATTTGGTGCCATCAAGCGCCAGGGTTAAAAGCTGTTGCGGCGTGCCGGAATGGATGAAACCACCTTCGAACAAATGAAAGAGCAGGTCATAGGCGACCTGCTCACAATATACCACTATTTCTACTTTCCCGTCTTCAGAGCGGGTTCGGCGGTGATGGATAATGTTAAAGTATTGGTTTTCCACTTCAGCAATGTTACCCATTGCAATGTATTGGCTTTTCTCGTCATCCAGGTATAGCGAGAAACTTAACGTGTATGACCCGTTGATTTGCTCGAGAATCTCATCATTGAAGTAATCCTCTATGACGGCTAGAGGTTGATGTGATTGGTTTAGGATGGTTATCAAGGTATCACCTCCATGTAACCTTTATTGGATGTCCACCCCTTCTGTATTTCTTTTCCTTACGTTTCCATTTATAATTCCCAAAACAAAATCAGTACACCATTTCCGGACTAACCCCACCGTTACGGATATAGCAATTATTGAACCCACAATTGGCACGAAATAATAAATAATCTGATAGTTAGACTCGAAAATTTTGTCCCACACATATTGGTAAACGAATCTGTCGGCCAGATATGATGCTAAGTATATATCCAGTGTTATTGTAGAGATTTTACTAACAACAGTCCGTAATGTCGAGTTTTTAAAATCCAGATCATACAAAAGCAAAAACAACAAAACAGATGAAGCCATTACAATAATAGAACCGTAATCCCCCAAGTCCGATTTAAAGGGGCCTCCCGCTGCCAATAAATAAGTAATAATCGTTTCAGAGAGAGTAACTAGTACCAGAAGTACAAGCGCGATCCATTTATTGATTTTCGGCCTATATTCCCTTATATAGCAGCCGATAAAATAATATGCCAAGGGGTATAGCCCCATCCACCACCCCGGGAAAAACATTATCTTAACCGGCAAATAATTAAAAAATAAAGGTAATCCCGTAAGAATGATTAGTATCAAGATCAGAATAAGCCTCTTTTGTTTGTCCGCTAAACTGTGAAAGATAGCATTTAGGAACGGGATGATCAAATACAGACCTATAAACATGTTTACGTACCATGCATAAGGTACTGCTCCGAAACTAAGTATTTGATAACCCCATCCCAAAAAACTATTATGTTCATCGAAGTGAACGTCTCTCACAATTATGGTAATCACAGAATAGAATAAGTAAACTCCCAATATTGGGAGAATACCTTTATAGTATTTTGAAGAAACTGTTTTATTCATTTGAAGAAAACCAGTCGAAATCAAAAATAGCGGAACGCAGTTTAGGAATAGCCACCTTAGACTTGTTTGTGTAAAGAGATTTTCTCCAGGAGTTAATGGCTGGTTATAATAACGGGTATTGAGAAAAAAATGCACTGATATTACAAAGAAAGCTGCTACTACCTTCACGATGTCTATTCCTATTACTCTTTTCATTTAATCCTCCACAAAAAAATAATACTAATAATATTAGCATATAAGTGGTAATTTGTGGATTGTTTTGTTACGCCCAATTTGGCAACTTCCCGATAATTAACAGTTTTTTGTTGGCACCTCCTATTGTAGTGGCAGGATTAACAACAGACTGAGACGACACCTCGCTCAACTCAAAAGCTCTTGTGTTAGTGTTGTACCTAACATAATAATTAGCATTCTTACCACTGTTTGTTCCAGTAGATTTGTCATATACAACGAAATCAAACAGATTAAAAAAGTTGATTAAGTTATATGGAAACATTCCACTCCCAAAGGTGTAATATATCTTCTTCTGTCCTCCATCTGCATACTGATTGTTTTTGTCTTGTCGGTCTACTCCGTAATTCGCCCCATAATTATCACGAAGTATCCATCCTACACTTCCCCAAGCAGGCGCAACATTAGGATCAATATCAATGTCAAATATGATGTGTTTGAAGTGACCATCATAACCAACGTACGCTTTTCCCACGACTGCACCACCTGTAGGGCTGCCGTCATTCAACATAACATCGTGATATTCCCACTGTTCGGTATAGTTCACTGCTTTTGTTTCTGTCGGCATACCCAATGTACCTGGATAACTGCTATTGACAAAGTTAACGTTTTCGTTATGAATGTAACTTGCTCCACGCTCGTCGGAAGCCCTACTGCGCATACCTGTAACGTTAATTTCTCCATACCCGAAATAATTGTATTGCAGAATCACTGGGTTTACCCAATTGGTTTCAACAGTTTTAAATTCAGTTGTTCTCACTAAGTCATCTGTAGTATTCGGGTAAAAACCAACCAGATTAACAACACCATTTGCAGACCCGTTGAATCCAGAAAGGACCTTTATACCCTTTGAACCTTCTTCGCCGCACGCTGACATCGTACATTGACCACCTTGAATCCAATATGCAATCTCTACGGCGTGGTCTGACGCGCAATTCGATAACTGTGAGTAGGTATTATTGAGTATATAACTAACAGGGGCATTGCTTACGTAACAATTATCCAAATGGTTAGACGTTGCGGCGACGCTTTTAATACCACATACATCTGCATACCAAACTTGATATGCCACCCAACGAGTACGCCAACAATCATAGCCTTGAAACCCGTAGGACACATGTTTAGCGATTATATTTTCGAAAGTAGAGTTAGGAACTCTGTAACCAAATATTGCAACTGGTTTATCTTGTGAATTTTCATCACCGAAGAAACCAAGATTCTTGACTCTAGTTCCATGCGCCCAGTAAGGCGCGCCATATCCATTTTCGATGGCTATGATTAGGTGAGCGTTGACCGTATGAGTTTCCGGATCTCCATCTTGATTAATTCCCGTGAATGTTCGGGTCGCGTTATTCATTTTGTATATGGCAGCTCCGGTGTATTCATTACCTCCACTATCATCATTTTGGGATGCGTTCGGGCCTTCAATACATACACCACGTCGTCTTAGAAATAAAGGGGTTGTAATTAAATACTTCCCGGCAGGGAAATAAATTTTTGTCGCATTTGAGTCTAATGCTGCTTGAATCGCTGCTGTGTCATCTGTAACGCCATCACCCTTAGCTCCAAATGCTTTTACGTTATATGATAAATCTGAAAACCGTTCATCAAAATCATTAAGCCTATCCCCCAAAACCGGATACCCACCACGAGCATCAACGATTTCTGTGTTGTCGTTTCCGGACTGTGCAACTATTTCGCTAATACGTCTATTAACATTATCGATTGCTTCTTTTACATCATCTCCAGGTACTTGCCCTGTGTATGTTATATCTTCGGCCTTGTGCGCTGTTTTAGAACTAATATGACCGGTCAATTCAGTATTTAGATTTTGAAAGTTTTGATTGATCTTGGGGTTACTGTCTCTCAGTTTCTCTTTCAAAGGAATGTTCTGAATGTTTGCCAATATACTCGCCTCCTTTAGGCCGCGTACTTAAACTTGAAGTTGACGTCCATGGTTATGTTTAGTCCGGAACCACCAACAACGATATTTGAAATGCCAAGTGGCAACTTTCCGAATTGAGCATTTGTGTTTTGTAATACATTTTGCGTTCCGATCTTGGCGGTCTTCCGCCTGAAGTCGAGCACCAACGTCCCAGACATCGGAACGTTATATGTGAAAACAACTCCTCCCACTGTTAAGGATAGTGAAGAAAAGCTGCCGGTGATTTCTATGATTGGTTCGGCATTAAGGGTGCCTAGATTATTGATCTCCGCCGTCCCCGGACCTCTGAATTCATAGGAATAACCATCATCCCAAGCAAAGTCATCATCCCATGTATAATCTGTATCCCATGTAAGTAAATCTGAAGTTGACTCCTTGCTATACGCCCATGGATCATAAGCTACAAACGGGAGCGTAAATGTTCCAAGACCACTTACACGGTCGATCGGAAGGTCTCCGGAATATCTAACCATGTACTGCTTCGATGGATCGTTTGAGAAGACAACCGGCATGGTTCTCGGCCTTCCATCTGGCCCCAATAAAAAAGCAGCAAACGCGGAAACACGTTGCTGCAATTCCATTGAGTTTTTGGCAACGAAGGCACATTCCAGATCGAATTGTCTTGGCCCCATGGTCGCTCCGAAATCATAGGCTCCATGCATTCCTGGGACGGTTACTATGGTATCAACCGTAGAGGAGAGGATAGGGCGCTGGCTCCCCCGGAACACGCCCATGCCTAACTCCTGTGGTGCTTTACCATCTAAAGTTAATACTGCGTATCGGCTCAAGCCGGCGCACCTCCTAATCCTCTTGCGTTCCCCGTTGTGAGGCTTCCAATTTGTTGTGCAAGCTTGCGTATGTCGTTATCCTCTCGAATGTGGATATTGGCTCCTGCAAACAGCCCGTACATGTTTACGTTGTGGTTCGTAGCCGCTTGTTGAGCGGCAACTCCCGAGGTTGAGAATGCAACCTTTGCCGCATCCGTTGCCATGGCGTTTGCCACAGCACCTGAGAGGTTTATTGCTGACTTAACAGCAAGCCCTTGGGCATTCTCTATACCAACTGCAAGCCCCTCAGAAACAAACTCACCAAGCCCCATAGTAACTCGGGATGGTGACTTGATTTTAAGGGTGTTCTTGATTGTGTTTGAAATGCTCTTAGACAATTGAGATACTTTGTTTTTGAGTGGTCCGGCCATTTCGTCAATTCCAGCCATCAAACCGTTGATGATTTCTCGTCCGATTTCCGGCATGGATGCTGTCATGGCGTTAAACTCGTTCTTGGTGCCGGATCTAATTTTCTTTACGCGATCCGCAAACTCTTTTTGCAATACATCCAGTTCGGCAGCAGCCTTAACATTCAGGTCTTTAATTTGCAGGAGTGTATCAACCCGAAGGCCTTCCAATTCCCTGACCGCTTGAGTGCGTGCCATTTGGTTCTTGGTGCGCCAGAGATTTTGATATTCCGTCAGTTCGGCATCTGTCAGAGAGTTGAGCGCCATAATCTCAGCCGCAGCCTTTGGCCCCATTTCTCTAAGCTCGGACATAAGGCCATCATCTAGGCCGCGCTTACCCAAGAGATTAAGCGTCTCTGACCACTCGGTTATGGTCTCTACTTGACCCTTGAGGTTTTCAACAAGTTGCTGTCCTGATACTTCAGCCTTCTGAGTAACCTCATCAAACAAGCCAGCAAAGCTATAAATTGATTTGGCGCGATTCTCAACCGCCTGTTCGTACACTTCGTTCAGACGTTGTTCTTCCGCAGCTACATTCTCGTTTACTTGCTTTACCTTCGCTAAATAGTCGTCTGACGCAGCTTTAAGCTCAGTATAGATGGTTTGTCGTACCCTCATAACTTGCTTCTCGGCTTCGGCCCGTTCTGCACTACCTTCTTTTTGGCGAGCCGTGAGGCGTTCCCAGGCAGCCAACTCTTCAGCGAGTGATAATTTGTTGAGTTCTTTCTTGCTTTCGATCCAAGTTTTCGATTGGTCGAATGCCTTTTTCTCAGCTTCTTGCTCGGCTTTGATGAGCTCTTGTTTAATCCGGTAAACTTCCCGGTCGGCTTGCTTCCTTTGCTCCGTACCGGCTTTGTACTTCTGCGAAATCTTCTGCCAAACTTTCAGTTCTTGCTCCAGCGAAAGTTCATTGTAGTATTTGCGTTCATCTATCCATTTTTTGCTGGCATCGAATGCCGCTTTCGCCAATTCCTCAGCAGATTTTTTGACCTTTTTTTTCTTGTTGTTAAGCCCTGCTGATAATCCTTCTCCAGTTTCCTCGCCTAACTTAGTGGTGACCTTGGACGGCGAATTGATCTGAAGGGTCTTTCTTATTCCATCACTGGTGCCTTTAGCAACATCTTCAGCGGCTTTTATGGCCTCTTTCCCTGAATCTGCAATACCGATAGCCAGACCTTCAGAAATATACTCACCATATCCCATCATGAGACGTGACGGAGATTTGATGTTGAAGAAGTCCCGGATTGCCTTACCGATTTTGGAGGATATGTTAATAGCCTCTTGGTACAGTTCCTGCGTTTTACTCTTGATTCCGTTCTTGAGGCCATTCATGATGTCCGCACCGATCTTCTTCAAGTCGATGTTTTTAAAGAAGTTCACGATGTCATTCCACTTGTTGACTACACTCGTTTTGATCTCTTCTGTCTTGTTGTTTATGGTCTTGAACAAGTCGCCGAAAATGTTGGCCGCCCATTGTTTCAACTGCTGCCACTTTTCTTTCACTTTATTGACGAAAACTTGCCACTTCGAAAGGATGTTACCCGTCTCCCAATCGACTTGGTTCACATGCTCCCCGGCCTGGGCCTTTGCTTCTCTCAGAACATCGTTGTGCATGCTTTGTGCATGTTTTACAGCGCCGTCCCTTTGTTTCTTGGCTTCAGCAATGAGTTTGTCTGCTTGTTCCTTTGTGATGCTTCCAACTTCATCGCGTTGCATAATGATCTGTTTAACGACATCGTTATACTGTTCCTCTGCCGCTTTAATCGTTTCATCACGCTGCTTGACGCTGTTTTTCACCACTTCAGCCGCTTGTCGTGCAGAGAGAGCACTAGCATTTTGACGCATGCGTTCAAGGATGGCTTTTTGTTCGAGTTCGTTTTCGGACATATGCTTGATGCCGGTTTTGACCATTTCCTGCTGGATCTTATTTATTTCATTCCGCTCGGCATCTGTGATTGCTCGTTTTTCAGCTTTCGCTGTCTCCAAGATTTCCTTGATTCGGGCTTGTCCTTCTTGAATCGCTGTGGTTTGCGCCGTTTGGTACTCTTTCATTTTAGCGAGAGCCGCTTGTTCCTCTTGCTCGGTAAGCACAGAAGTTGACGCATAGAAGTTGGTCATTTCTTGGAGCTGAGCAGCGTGATCTTCTTTCATCGCCACCAGAACCTGATCGCCCATTTGAGAGAACGTTGTGATAATGCGTTGCGCTGTTTGAGCCGTTACCGTTTGACCAGACCAATGCAGTTGATTCAATGCTAAAGTCGCTTGGTCATTGAGGTCCAGGAAGCCGCCAACGGCCTTCTGTGTCGACTCCGAAACTTCCTTGCCGAACCGTTGTATTTCCGGTATTGATTCTTTGCTTAGGTGGTTGTAAAGAGCAACACCACCAACAACCAAGCCAGCAAGGCCAGCAACAACGAGCCCTATTGGACCGAGTAATGCGCCAAATACAGGAGCCAGCATGCCAAAACCTGCTACGATGCTTGGGAGGAATCCTATAAGAAGCGTAATCGGGCCGATGATAAGAGCCAGTGCTGCCGCTACCGCCCCGCCGATCGCTATAAATGATTTCGTTGAAGGCGATAGGTCATTGAATTTATCTACCAGTTTCTGCACCCATTCGCTAACTTTTCGAATTGCCGGCACAAGTGCATCACCAATAGAAATCTGAGCGGTCTCCATGGAGCCGTTCAATTCCTCAACGGCACCCTTGAGGGTATCCATCTTTTGTTTTGCGACATCAGCAGCGGAGATTTTGCCCATTGCCGTCGCCATCGTATTAACGCCTTCAGCGCCTTCTTTAAACAAGATGTTTGCCGCTCGGATAGCATCCGATCCAAACATGGTGTTCATGGCAACCAGACGCTGCTCACTATTCAAATGGGACATGGAATCTTGCAGGATGCCGCTGATTTCTGCCATGCCCTTCAAATCACCATTCGCATCATAGAACACTGAAGACAGGGCCCCTACCTGGAATGCCATATCTCTAAATGCCTTGTTTGCTTTATCCGTACCGACTTTAGCCCCTACGGATTTGGCTGCGTATGTCATGAGCGCATCAACAACATCTTTGGTTTGTGTGGACGCTGGCTTAATCCCGTTTTTAGTGAGGTATTCCAATGCGTCCGCTGTTTGGAAAGAGATCAATCCCAATTCATCGAACTGCTCGTAAGCTTCGGTTGTCGTTGGGGTGAGTCTTGTTAGCATGGTTTTAAGTGATGTACCAGCATCAGAACCTTTAAGGCCATTCTGAGCGAATACCGCAAGCGCTGTGGCTGTATCTTCGAACGATAGGCCTACAGAACTTGCAACAGCGGAAACCTGCGATAAGCCGAATTTCAGCTCACTGACCGATGTTGCAGAAGCGTTAGCGGCTCCGGCTAGGATGTCAGCCGCCTTGTTAACGTCCAGCGCATCATCCCGGAATGCGTTGAGGGCCGTGGAAGCAATCTCGGCAGCGTCAGCCAGCTCAAGTTCACCAGCGGTTGCGAGGGACAGAGCGCCGGACAAACCACCGGACATAATGTCCTCGACACTAACACCAGCTTTAACCAGTTCCTCGATACCTTGGGCGGCTTCTGTGGCGCTGTATTTGGTGTCTGAGCCCATCGTAATAGCTAACTGTTCCAATTCATCCCGGAACCTCGCCACCTCATCTGGAGCCATGACTGAGTAGGCGTTAGCCATGCCCTGTTCGAAGTCTGCCGCTTTATTGACGGCAACACCCAGACCAGCAGCGATTCCGGCACCCACAGCCGTTATTCCCGCCCCAACATTTTTAAGCTGGTCCGACAGATTCCCTACGGATTGCCTAGCCTGAACCATCGAATCATTCCATGCTCTCTGTAGAGATGACAATTCCTTTTCTTGCGTGTTCAGTTGGGAGTTGGTCTGCTTTAATTCGGATTCCAGCTTGCTGTATTCAGCTTGAGCCTTGTTAAGTTTGACCGCAAGATTTTGAGTCTGTTGAGCATCTAACCCTTTTTCCCGGGCCGCTTTCTGAAACGCTTGATTCAGATTGTTGATTTTCTGTTGTTGCAACTGCATTTGCTGGCTGAGGCTTAAAGCTTTTGCATTCAATAGGTCTTCTTCTCGCCCGTATCCCTGTAACGCACTAGATGCTTTTTGGAATTCAGATTGTACGATTTGCATCTGGCGGTTAATTTGCGCCATCGACTTGTTCAAGCCGGTATCATCAAAAGATATTCGGGCGACAAGATCGCCCACTTCGATATCTGCCATTTCCTCACCCCTTACAACCAGCCCACGCTATCAACAGGAACTGTTTTTTCGTTGTTCTCTTTGCTTGAATGTCGAAGCAATTCAAAGTAAAAAAGGATGTCCATTCCGTCTATTTCCGGCAATGTCCACCCTTGTTTGAGCAGAGTTAAATAAAGATCCTTAGTTGAATCGAGCGGATCGCCGTCCGCCCCTTCTAGTTTGGGTCCGTAACCCCTGCTGCTTGGGTTACTTGACCTGCAACTTCTTGAACACAACTCATGATCGTGCTAATCAGGGATCTAGCTTCAACACCATCGTAAAATTCGTCAACTGTAAATTGTTTGCCAAACAGTTCCACAACGTAAGCAACTAGTGCATCAATGTGCGTTTCGTCAATGACGTTCTTACCTTGTTCATTAACTTGAAAAAGCTTTTGGATTTCGATAGTCCGGCGGAACATCCGACCACTGATAAAGTCCTGCACGTACGTTTTTACTTCATCGCCTTTACGAATTTCAATTTTCAACATAAATTACGCCTCCTTTAAATTAAAGAGCGGCCCGAAGGCCGCTGCATTATGGTGTAGGTACTGGTGTTTCGTATACAGTTGTGAACCAGTTCTTAGTGACATCTGCGCCTACGCCGGTACCATCTTCGTCTACGCTAGCTTTCCACTGATTGTCCTTTTGACGTGGAACAAACAAGCCTGTGATCGTAGGCGTTTGGTAGGTCGGAGTATCTTCCTTCGTTTGGAACTCCTCTTCGTTCGGTTGGAACTTACCTTTGTAGTACCAGAAGTAACGGTATTTGCCGTTGGATTTCCGGCTGCGCCATCCGAGAGCAACGTAAGGTGCATTGTCCGTGGACGATTGAATCAAGACCCCGTTGGAATCTGTTGTTGCACCAAGAATGTCCTTCAGGATTTCTGGCGTAAGGTCCTTAGGATTGATCTCGATCTCAATATCACCCATGCTTGTTGCAACTTCGTCAGCTTGGTCGTCAGCGTAAAGCGTGGTGCTGTTCGTTGTTGGCGATACAGTCGCCGTGATAGCCCCTGGGATTCGTTTAGGCGTGTCGTAAGTCTCGAGTGCCTCATCTGTCATAATGGCGTAGTAAATGCTATCCATACCAATGCGTACTCCTGCCATGTTAACCCTCCTCAAATGTGCGCCGATATCTCAGCGCCTTGTGATAGATTTGTGTGTCCGGCTCAAATAAATCAGCACCCCCGTAACGGCTGTACTCAAGTTGCCGCATAGTGCGATCAACTTCGCCGCTAATTTCGGAGGTGCTGCCTTTGGACCAAACATCTATTTGAACGAAAACTTCAGATGCGTACACTTCGTTATCTGCGAACTGACTATCTGAGTTTTCGATTTCAAAAAAAGTGATTCGTGGATATTCTGTTGCATTCGGCGCTGCGAGCTGATAGACTCGCTGGCCCCCAAGCAACGATACTAGTTGTTGGTTTGAAATCAAGGCCGTGCGTATCTCGGCTTTCACATCCGTCTTCATCCGCGAATGGCCCCAATCTGTACCAGCCTTTCAACAAACAACTTTCGTTTGTCTGCCGGTATCTCTTCGTCATTAGCAAAATCCTTGAATACCTCAAGCATATTCCTGAAAAGGTCTGTCTCTGTGACTGCGACATTAATGGTTATATCGTTCAGATTCACCCTCTCAGCCCCTTTCCTAGTTCTTCAGCAATTGCTTCCAAGGCTTCTCGGCGTTTGGCTATAAACGCGGGCGTAATATACGGCGTAGCTGGCATTTTACTTGTCCCAAACTCAGGAAAGTGGGCACGCCAAGAAACGCGCTTGTTAGGACCCACAAGCACGTATTTCACGCCGTCTTTACGCCTTACATTGGTGACGACAATGTTATCCCTTAGATGGACCTTGTCGAAGCTAGAATAAGGCGCACGTTCGCGCATATCCTCAGCCATAACCTCGCCGCCAGCCTTTAAAGCTTTACTCTCTACTCGTTTTGAAGCAGCTTCACTCCGCCGCCGCAACTCAGATAGTAGTTGATCGATACCCTGCAACTGGATTTCACGTCTAGCCATCTTCCAACATCTCCGCAATAATTTGCGTAACGGTTCTATCGCTGTTGATATCCTCCATGACCGTGATGATTTCTAGCGTTTTCCCGTCATCTACAACACGCATCTTAGGAAGAATGTCCTTCCGATAACGGATCCTGTACTGAATGCGTTTCTCGGCGTTGATTGCAGCAGCCTGAAAGTATTCTCTCGCCCCGGTTGCAGCGTAACTCTTAGCAGCCCATACCGTAGCCAAAGGAACCCAATCCTTTCGTGCAATCCCTTCGTCATCGACTTCCACCGTTGTGTAATGCTGAATGGTGATTCGCCGATTCAGATCATTTACGAAAGGCTTCATGTTAACATGATTCCTGCGGTTCTCAACTTCGCAAGCACGGCGTTGAGGTCTGCTCTCAGCCCATCCACGTCCGTAGCCGTGCTATCGGCTTGCGCCGCCGCTTTGGATGCAGTTAATTTGGCCGCAAGATCGGTCGTCAGGTTGGTTATCTTCGACTGTGGCAACGTTGGGATGCGCGCCGCATCAAAAGTTCCGGCATTAATGGCTGAGGCGTTATACGTCTTGGTATCTACGTATTTCTTGTTCGCCGCATCATTATCTGCTTGCGGATCCGCCACAGCCAATTGTCCGCCAAACTGATACATGGCGAGATGGTCGGCGGTTGGTGTTTGCTCATAAGGCACAATGCCCAATTTATTGCCTTCCAATGTTGTACCGATCACCATCTTCGGAATTAAGGTGGGCGGCACATCCACTTTCGGGTTTGCGAGCTTGTCGTCCGTAATTGCTTTGCTTGCAATCTTAGCCGTGGTAATGCTTCCGTCTGGGATATCAACACCCGATCCATCTCCTCCAACTACCGGCTGACCGTCCTTTGTGATAACACCGTCTCCGACAAGTTGAATTTCTCCCCCGATGACCCAGGTGTCACCGTTTTGCAAAAAGTTCTTAGCACTTGATCCCGACACGCTACCCCTCCTCGTATTCTGGCGGCCCGTAGGCGTTTTGTAGTTGCGTCATGATGGATTGACAAGTAAAACGCACCTTATCGCTCGGCTGCGAGCCGATTAACTCCCTGTTTTCGTACCAATCAGCACATAAAACGAGACAAAACAGCTTTGCGAGTTGATTTGTAGAGTCAAATTGGACCTCTACAGCGTTGCCGAGATACGTTTCAGCAGCCCCCATAAGGGTCTGAATTATAGCATCTTCATCGTTTCCGTCTACTCGCAGCCATAGTTTCGTTTCATCAAGCGTCAGAATCGCCATCAGAATTCACGTCTTTCTTGCGCCGTTTTTTGTGATTTTCAGGTTCTTCTTCAATCACAGCGTCCAAAAAACCCTGTTTCACAAGATATTTGACACGTTCTTTGTCGTCTTCAGGGTAATCTTGACCGACATAATAGATTTTGTCGTCATGGTACTTCTCTCTGAATGTTTGGATAACCTTAGCCACAATCTCACCTCCAATAGAAAAGGAGGCTGATTTAACAGCCCCCTACTCAGTAATTTTAAGGCGTTGGTGTAATGTCCAGTTGTCCGAATACAGCAGCTTCAGCATCCCACTTAACGTAATCATCGCGCATAATGGTACGAAGCTCTGTGGTATCGCGTCTCCAAGCATCGCCACCCTCGCGAGTAGATGCAAGTTCGAAGAATTGACGGTTGAACAGCACCATGAATTGCTTCAGGTTACCGATGATCAACGGTGCATTGGTACCATCCGAAGGCAGGTTGCGGTTAGATACGACCGCAATTGGACGACCTTTGAAGAGCTTACGTCCTGGTTGCGTGAAGTCGTCCATCAGGATTGGACGGCCCATTCCATCAACTTGGTTATCCAACCAGTTGAAACCGTCCTGGTTCGTCAAGATAACCGAGCTGCGGCTGATTGCCGGATCCAAATCAACGTTAAGGACGGAGTTAATAGCCTTCAGATCAGCGAGCGCTTTAGGAGTCAGTGTTTTCAAGAGAGCCAGGATGTGCACGTTTCTTGTGTGTGCCGCCTTGCGAGCAATCCAGCTGGTTACATAACCAAGCAGGTTCGCATCGTTATCCTGAAGCAGCTCATTGGTAAGTGGCAGGTAACCGGCGCGCTTCTTAACTTTGTAACTGATTGGAGTGAATTTAGGGTTGTCCGTTTCTTGGATATTCCCGTACTCATCCACATCAGCAAAAGGAGTCATATCAGCGTCTGTTTCAAGGACCCGGGATCCGGACAAGGTTGTAACGTTCTCCACCGTTACATATTGGGAAAGGTCGTTCCAGTCACGCATCAATTCGTTGATACGAGTTTGGATGTCTTGCGGAACCACAATGCCCGAATCACCGTCCGGAATGGCTGGATTCGTGCCACCCTCGTTCATAACAGCACGTTTTTCATAATCACGGATCACGGAACGCTGTTCTTCAGTGATTCTTTTGCGCCGGATGCCTTGGAGGAAGATGCTGCGGTATTCGGCTTCGAGTTCCTTCATGTCGCGTTCTTCGCCTTGACCGCCTTCTCTGTGCTCTCTGCCGCCAAAGTCGCGGTTTTCTACTTCATCCAGTTCCTTTTGCATATCAACTTTTTCTTGGAGACTGCGAATTTCCGGCATCATTTTTTTAGCCTCTTCAGTCTTGTCCTCCATAAGCAAGCTTCTTGCTTCTTGTTTTGCGTTCTCCAGTTTTTGGAGCAAAGCGCGCATTTCTTTAGTCATTTGGATACCTCCGTGGTTTATTTGGGAAATAAAAAAACTCAACCGTAAAGGTCGAGTTCGAGAAGCATTTTTTCAGTTTCATACTTTTCAGCAGCGCGTTTTTCCGAAGCCTTAAATTCCTCTAAGGATCTCGCTGCCACTTCGTTCGCAGGGTATGCCGGGAAAGCCACAGGGCTAATCTCGTACAGATCCGCATTCAGGATGTTTCTGCGGTACAGACGGCCGTCATCGCGCTTTTCGCTTGACCATTGTTCCTTGGTCACCTTCATTCCAAAGCTAACACCGTCAACATCGCCGCGCTGAATCAACTCCCAAGCGTCATTTCCAACGGTTGTGTTCGGAATATCGAGTTCAAACCGTAGTTCGTTTTCCATGTTGGTCAACCGCAACGTTCCCGACTTGGTATTTCCGAGCACTTGGCTTGTGTCATGGCTCCACAAACCAATGACGTTACGGCTTGCTAGGCTGTCTTTAAAGGCCTCTTTGTCGATTGTCTCAACAAATGTATCGCCCCAATAGTCGCGCATCTCCGCGCTTTCTGTGTTGTACTTAATCGCCCCGGTGATGGTCCGTTGCCCTTCTTCACCTTCACTCGCTCTCACTTCCAGCGTCACCGGCAGTGCTCGAATCTCCTTCTGATTCGTCAGCGTCTTCTCCTTGTCCAGTTCCATCACCCCCTTTCCTGGCGTAAGCAATGCCTGCCTGTGAAATCGGCACGTAACTACCGTTTACGAGCAACTCGTCACCGCCTTCTGCTGGCGGCAAGTTCTCTTTAGCTCTCGCTTCATTCGCCTTCAGGAAACCGCCTTGTACGCCGATTCTGTACGCTTCATAACGTGTTTTGAGGTCGGCCCTTAGGATTGCATCAATATTGAACCTAAAAAAATACCCTTCTTGGATTTCCTCATCCAACAAGAGCTTGTAAGTCATCTCCTGTTCATACATCGTGAGGATTGGTTGAAGGGTATCGGTATAGAATTCGTTTTGCTGTTCTGCAACGTTGGTGTGCGTTGCTCTCGTCAAATCATTGAGTTGATGCATCTTAATTCCAAACGCCGCCGCAATCTGCCGGATGGTCAACTGGTTATTCTCCAGGAATTGAGCGTCATGCATGCTGATTGAGATCGGTTGGAACTGATAACCCACTGGCAAAAGGGCTATCCGGTGACTGTTGTTGAGGCCGGATGACATGGCTTCAAACTTTTCACGGAAATTTCGCTTCGCTTTTTCGTCCAGGTCGCCAACATACTGCACAAGGCCTTTCACTTGCAGCCCCTGCTTGTAGAAGTTATTGACGAATTTGCTTGCCGAAGCCCCGTTCTCAAGCGTGCCTTTTAGGCAGTCCAACGGCGAAAGACCAACAAGACCGTCAAGAGTTACGCCGCCTTTGAAGTGAAGAACCTCATCTGCTTTCAATTTCCGCTGTTCATAGCCTAAATCGACCTTATACGCCACATGTGAACGCGGCATTGCCATGCCGCTCATGGATGTGTCATCATCCACGACTATTTTCACTCGGCTCGTGTCCATAGGCCACAATCCAACGACATTACCCTTACGGTCAAACTCGATGTTTGCATAAGCGTTGCCGTATAAGCAGTTTTGAGCCTCAATAACCTTCCAGAAGTCAAAAGCACTCATATATGGGTTAGGTCTAAGCTTCAGCAGTTGGTAAATCTGGTGTCTCTTTTGGCTTTGGACCCCTGATTCATCCTCTTGGTACACTTTAAGAGGCAGTTTGGCAACCGACTCGCTGCGGATCCGCACGCAAGCATAGACTGTGTCGATTTTAAGAGCGCCCTTACCTTTGACATTGATATCATCCATATCGATCCCTAGGACCTCTAGCAATCGTCTGTCGTCCACGTTCAACTCTAACGTCTCACGTTTTTCTTTGATGCCAAACATTCGCTTTGTGTAGTCTATGATTTTCACATTCACACCTCCTCCCCTCATAGTCAGCCCCAAAGTTTACTGAGGAAATCTTCTTCAGCGAATTCCGAAACATCGGCGCTTTGTTCGTTTATGACCACACGCACCATGGCATTAATAATTGCGGCAATTGGGTCAATCCGATTCGTGGATTTTTCTTTATCCAATTGAATGTTTTCGTTATGATCTTGTTTTACGATCGCATTACCAACGGCCCAGGTTAGGAGTTTATCTCCGTTATGGATTAATCTGCCCGACTTCACGAGTTCTCTGAGCAGTTTGGTAGGCTCTGAGAGCGTCCGCATGCCCTGTCTGATCTCGACCATGGTAAAACCATCAGTCTCCATCTCCTGAGCGAACTGAGTGGCGTTGTAAGGGTCATAACAGACTTCCTGAACCGTCCAAAGGTTCTCCGCTGCTATTTCCTTGAGTTTTTGCTGTATAAATCTATAATCAACGACAGCTCCAGGCGTTACAGTCAACGCCCCTTGCTGAATCGCTAAATCATAATCGAATTTATCTGTTTTTCGCTTTGCTGACAGCGTGTCTTCAGGTATAAAGCTGTGCTGCCATACATAAACACGACCATCACCAAGAGGAACAACGCCGCCGATGCTGGTCAAATCGACTTTCATCGAAAGGTCTACGCCTACATAGCAGTCACGTACGGACAAATCAGGCAGTTTCTTCCCTTCACTCGGCCCGCAATCGCGCCATGCATCCATCGGCATATAACCATTCTCCTTCTGATCCACCCACCGGTTCATGTTCTTGGTTAGGAAGTTTCTCATTTTTTCAGGCACATCAAGTGCCGTCTGGAGTTCTGAACGCAAAAAGGCAACCCCTTCTTCGTACGTGCATACGATCGGGTTTGCCTTCGGCCAGTTTCGTTCATCTTTTATATCATCGTCTTTATCCAACTCACAGATCATTACGAAATATTCCTCGTTTTCGATTGGGCTGTTAGGATCAACGATATCGGAACAATACTGGTATTCAGTGAAACACGGTTTCGACATGTCAAAGCCGGCTGTTGTAATGATAACGAGCAATGGATTCGGTCTTGCAACCATACCGGATATCAGAACATCGTATATCTCGCTCGTTTCGTGAACGTGGTATTCATCCACGACCCCCAAACTCGGGTTCTTACCGTCACCAGTTTTACGAGCTTCCTTGGACAATGGCTGAATCACGCTGCCGCTGCGCAAATGCCGGATCCGACCGTAAGAGTCGGTAAACTTCCCCTCAAGCATCTCAACGCCGCGGATTTGGGTTAGAATTTCCCCATATACGATGCTTGATTGCTCTCGGCCCCATCCAGCAATGTAAACTTCGGACTGTTCCGGCGATAGAAACGCCTCATAACTTGCGATTAGTGCAAGCAATTGGGACTTTGCATTCTTCCGCGCCAACTGGATGTAAGCCTTTCGGAACCTTCTAAGGCCGTTATCACGCCGTTTCCACCCAAAGATATTGCCTGTTACAAAGAGTTGGAACGGCGTTAACTCGATTGGTTTCCCGGCCAAAACACCCTTACTGTGTTTAAACATCCGTGCCCATCGGTAGAATCGGTATACTTCATCTATGTCAAAGTAGAACAGGGAATCATCGGAGTCGCTTTTCTGGATATCCTCAAGGAATCTAGCGCATGCCGACCTATGTTTTCTGCACGCTACTACCCGACCATCCACCACATCTTCTGAGTATTGGACAATCGACTCAATCAAGCGTTCGATTTCATTCATAACACATCACCAAACATCTTCTCTTCTGCTGTCTTCGGCTTCTCCTCCGACTTCTTAGGAACCACTAAACGGCAACGAGAACTGATGGTTAATCCAAGATCCGCAGCAGCTTGTCGGCATTGTTTGAATAGCTTGTCCTGGCTTATGAGCAGCTCACCATAAGACTCATTCGGTATCTTTATAGTTTCGCCGCTCTTTGTTTCTGCATCAACCATCACAGGCATTGAGCGCAACGATTTATTTACCCTTACATACTGCTCTCGGGCCAACAAAAAACGAGCTAAGGCATCCACATCCAGGTTAGACATGATCTCAATGCGCATTAGCTCGTTTGCAATTTCTTCGAATTCAGTTTTCAACTTTTTGGGAAGGTAGCTCGGCGGCTTAACATTGTCATCCTTCGCCTTCACCTCGCTCTCCAGGCGCGTTTTGATCTCTTCTTTGGTCAAATGCTTCTTCCCTTTAATCAGAAGCAAATTTAAAGGCTCCCTCTGCCCAGCCATACCGGACCCTCCTTTCGAAATTTTTCGTGGGGAACTTTCTTCGCAGAAGACGGCGCGCCGGTCTTCGGAAGCGTGAATCGAAAATTTTTTTTGCCTCCCCCGGCACCCCTCGGCACCTCCCTCGCCCCCTCCTTTAGCCCTCGCGGACCTCGGAGCAACGCAGGAGTTTGTACAGATAGACGTTGTCATACTCACCAACAACCATGTCAAAGCGTGCATTCGCCTTCTCTGGTGTCTTGAAGTATTCCATCTTGGCTTACACATCCTCATCATTGCTCGTACTCACTGCAAAGCTTGACGGATGCTCACTGATATCCGTTGACTTCTCCATTACTGTTCACCCTTTCCATGCACTTTGTTATGGCATGCATTGCACAGGCTTATCAGGTTGCTCAACACTACTCTTAACATCCAGTGCGTCTTCAGTGGCTTGATGTGGTGTACCATGTCTGCTGGTGTCACACGATTATCTTTTAAGCAATGCTGACACAAGCCATGGTCTCTCATGAGCACGGCCTCCCGGGCTCTTTGCCACTCTACACTGTGGTAAAAGTCCGTGGCTTTTTTGTCCCGTATGTGTCGGTCATAGTATCGGTTGGTGTCTCTCCTGTGTGTAGTGCAGTAACCATCAGATGTTAACTCTCTACATCCTGGCTTGTTACATGGCCTTAATGGTTTAGTCGGCATATATGTTTAACCTCAGCCGATCATTATAGCGTTTTGCCCACCTAATCGCGTTAGGAATATCGATGTGAGTTTTGCCGTAACATGTGTGCAGCATTATTTCAGAATCCGACACAAAACCTCGCCACCAAATTTCGCCCAATTTTAGGTACCCATCTTGTTGGAAGTATTCTTGGTCAACATATCCCCGGACCTGTTTCTCAAGTTCTCGCCATCCTATCGGCTCTACTCTTTCGCAATACCGATCATAGGCGTGCCGGTCTATCCGTATTTCCCTTTCAATGGTCATTCTCTCCTCTCTCCTTTAGAAATCGAAATTAAAAAACCGCCTCTCGGCAGCTATAATCACAAAATATTGGGCAATTACGGGAAATATATACAACATATTGTGACTGGATGGTATAATAGATGAAATAATTATTTGGAGGTGAAACTATGTTGGAAAAGAAGGCATTAAAACCGCTGTCTTACTTCAGAAAACATAATTCTGATACGATTCACAAAAGAGTCGTGAGATTAGTTGCAAACAGATTACATAATAACGGTTATCGACTCATGGCCGACCACATTGGTTTGTCCCAACCACCAGAGATGAATGGTTACATCCCAGATATTGTTGCCGACATCAACGGATCAATCCATATCATCGAGGTGGAAACTCTTGATAGTTACAAAGATCCTCATTCTATCGCACAATTAAAAGCCTTTAGCAAGACAGGCCACAAAACTTCCATAGTCATCCCATGTGATGAATTTTCTCGCCCGTTACACGTCGCAGCCGTTAGAACAACTCTTCGAAAACATGGACTAAGTGTAACAGTTGGTGCATGCGACATTACAACAGGCGAAGTAATGTTCTTTTGAATAATGGGTTGCCCACTCACAGTGGGCTTTTTTTATTTTAATTCATAATAAGGGACACCGAGACCGTGCCGTATAGTTATCTCGGCATCCCGTATTCACCCGTCATATATAGGTGGCAAGCGTAATACAAAAAAGAGCCGCTTTTTTAGCGACTTTTATTATATGCTATGTTGTTTTTTTCTCACTGATCTTATTTATTGCAAAATCCTTGAGAACCTGTCTTCTTATTTCTTTAGATTGAGAGCTGAATACCATGTTCACTTTGCGTTCATTTACTTTTGAAGAGTTCGTTCCTTTATTGCCTTGTTTCACGCTTCTTCACCCCGTAGATAAATTAAATTCAACAAATGCTGGTGATCGAAGCATTCCATTCTTAGTCCAGTTCCGTGTTTTTACCTTTGCTCTTATTCTAGGCTCAAGGTATACGAAATTCTTATCTTCGCCAGTTACGATTGATTTACTTACTCCGTAGAATGCTTGTTTAGCTTTAGGCGGTACACCAAGCTCTATAATCCCGGTTGGACGTAGTCTTCCTGACTCGGTAACGACTGAAGTAAGCCATCCAAACTCGTCTTTACGGTATCCAGTGATAAATACCTCTGCATAAGTCCAGTTAATCACCTTTTGCCATGATGGAGATCGGCGGCTCTCATATACGCTATTCATTCTCTTTCCAACCATACCCTCAAGCTCCTGAGCTTCCATCTGACTGAACAATGTCTCTCCTTCTGCTTCAATAAACGGTATTATTCCAAAGTGTTTATTCGGCATTGAAATGCTGCTTAGGATTTCCTTGCGTTTCATCAGTGGCAGCTTGCGTAGGTCTTGGCCCTTATAAGAAAGAATGTCGAATACCACATATGTTACCGGCTGAGTGACAGTTATCTGCCGTATCTTATCTGGTTTCTTGGCCTGGAACCGGTTCATCACCATTTCGAAGTCAATCGCGCCTGTCTCTGGATCGGTACAAGCCACTTCTCCATCGAATATAATGTCATCACCAAATGGATGCAGTAGCTCGGGATATTGCCGTGTACAATCCGTCTCATGTCGGGTGTATAATTTGATTTTTCCACCTTGCTGAGAAAATATTAGCCTATGACCGTCTATCTTAGGTTCAAATATATAGTTTGAATGACTGAAAGGGCTATGCGCCGTTTCTAGTAACATCGGGGATATAAACACAAAACCACCTCTCTACTGATTATACAGTTACGAATAATCAGTGATTGGTGGTAAGTAATGTAAGATTTCTCAATCTATATTTATGGCTCCAAATCATCAGAATTGGCATTGTATTCAGTGGTTTCAATTTCAAGGAAATGAATCATAGCCATATCCTGCTCTTGATTCTTAAAATTGCTTTTATCCAACTTCAGAATATCAAAAACAAATTCAGCAAATTCATCTTTATGATTTCTAGTGTTTTCTTTTGGTGGGTTCAAAATACGATTGATGCTTCCTGTATACAAGTCAGCTAGTTGGATTAGTATACTCGAAATGGAGCTAATTGGGCTAAAAGTGCTTAGTACAAGAGAATCTTTAAAGTAACCTTCAAAATTTGTTACCATATGTTGCTTCAACTCAGCAAGAAAAACCGCGTCTGTCCCTTCCTCCATATCCTTCCAGAAATTAATTGACCTAGGTAATGTTACTCTCCCTGTAGACACCTCATGTTCAATGCCATGATGAACATGTTGGTAGTAAAGTGAGTAAACTAAATTATCAATAGACTTTGATCTGCTCTTGGATCGCTCTGTAACAACCGCCTTCAAACTAATCATATCTGATAATGAAACCAATTCAGTAAATATTTCCTTATACATCTCCAACTGATGTTTTTTCATTTCAGTGAAATGAAATTCTTTCGGCAAATTCCTATCTGCTCTATCTCTTCTCCATTGACTAAAATGCGCTTCTAATGATCTTACTCTCTCTGGTACAAGTACCCAGAGGCCTCCAATGATCAAATATGTATCATTCTTACCACTTTCGTCAGCATATATTGAAACTACTGGATTCCCAGGCTTGTTAGCTATTTGTTGTTCTTTTTCTATTTCCTCACTACTTTTTCTGAACCACCTTATCTTGTCATCCGCTTGAAACAATTTATATTCGTTTTGAATCTTTGCCCTTGCTCTTGCAATTGATGTGTCTCTTTCCAACTTAAACATTTGATTAACATCAACTACATTTCCTTTAAACCCTTGGAAAATTTCCCAGTACTTTAATTTAAGCACCATATCAGAGTTGCGACTCTCTTTAAAGTTGTTTAGTATATACGCCACCCTTGAGATGAGTGTATCTAACTTCCCAGTAGCTAGAGCAGTGTTTAACCGATCAATCTCCCTTTGGGTTCTCTCAGCTTTAGTTATCCTATTTGAAGTAGGTTTTTTCTTCTCATCAGTAGATTCAGGTTTGATTGAACTATCTTCCGTCTCCTTAGTGTCCATACAGCACCTCCTACTTTTAGGTATATAATACCATTTACCTATTTACATTACTATAAGCCTATCCCACAAGGAATAGGCTATTTGCTTTATTGTCCAGTATCTTTTTCTCTGCTCTCTCAAGCATGGTCTGTACTGCGCCTTTTGTGATCCCCATCTCTAAGGCAACCTGTCTCATGCTGAAGCACAATCCAAAATGGAGAATATATGCTTGCTTTTCTCTCTCTGATAACGTACTTAAGGCATCATCTATCTGGAACCGTTCGAAGTCGGATAAGGTTGTCGGGCTACCACAGGCCGCTGGCTGCGCATATGACTGCATATGTAGCGGATCTACTGTAATGGTGCGTTGTCGGCCTGATCTGCGATGTATGCCCCTCCTTGGTCCTGGATTATGCCCCTTATGGAGCCAGTCAATTGCAAATTGCACATCGGAAAGCATGCTGTTGATTAGCTTTTTGTCTTCTTCATCCATAGGCAGCTCTTTAGCTTTCATTAGCTTGGCTCTTGCCTCTTTATAAAGCTTTAACAGGTCTTCCAATGTACTCACCCCTTTATATAATCAAATAAGTCCGTTTGCCCTTCCTTCACCACTTCAGTAGAGTCACATATTAGACCGTCTTCTAGCCATCTTGCTGGTGCTTCCTTCTCATAGTGGGGCCAAACCCTTTCCCCGGCTCTATGACGCTTAGGATCGGCTTCCTCGGCCTTTTGAGTCCAGACCCAATAGCTTTGTGCTTTTACGGTGTTAGGTGTCACTGTTATTCCTCCTTGACCATCAAACGTATGTTTTAACGCCGTATTTTTCTTTCAAGTAGTCACGAATGCTGTTGTACTCTTCTTCTGTGATATCCCAATTTTCCAAGAATTCCATGAAACTATCACGTGCAGCGATCTTTGTCAGTGCATACATAAGTGTGCTGAATTTTTCCGTATTCATTCGGTTGTTTCCTCCCCTGGGAGGTTGATATCCTCTAATACTGCTGGGTTGGTTTCCTCCTTTGGATAAAGGGAATCCATAATGCCTGAGAGAAACCACATTGCGGCATTGTAAACGCCCTTAGGGTCATTTTCCATCTGTTCAATATTTAAACTTTCCATTTCTAGCACGGTTTGTATTGCACTACGCAACTTCTTTTCCCGTGCCTTGCTCTCTTCCAACTCTCTACGCTGTACCACAAACCTTTGCTTATCTGCATAATAGTCACAGTTGATCTTGGCTAGTTCTTCTTTGGTGGCTGCGTATTGTTGGAGCCAGTATTCTAGCGCTTTGATGTACACGCTTTTACTCTCCATTGATGTAAAGTCCTTGCAACGTTCCATGTCTAGCTGCCAGTCTCTACTCATTCCACTACCTCCCCATTGATAATGTCCATGACCCTCTTAAATGCTGCTGGGTTTATGGTGCGTAGCTTCAGTTTATCTATTTCTCTAAGTACTCCGTCGAGTATCTTTTCTGCGTTTCTGGTATCTCCCGGCTTAATGGTGGGTACCCGATCAATAACGCAGTCACACGGCTCTTTTGCGATCTCTTTGATCTGTGTTCCCTCGTCTACCACTCCAGTCTCGTATTCAAAATAGCCTTTGTAATCGCATTCTGAGCATCCTATGGTGGGTACTGGTGGGGTGTCGGGGTCAAACTTGCCCATCCCTATTGCATCCTCGATCAAATCATATTTTTCAATAGGTTCAACTTGTGTAAGCCAAAACTTAGCGGCTTCTGGGCTTTCCTCCAGCCATTTCATAAGCTTATCAGCATCTATTAGCTTTACTTGGTTATTCATGGGTTACCTCCTTGACTGGTTGCATTGCCTTGCCACAGCATTTATGGATTTTATCAAATGGCCCATAAGCCAGAACGAAACCGCATGATTCACACTTTTGAGCATTTCCCCATCGTCTCACATAGTCATCCTGCAACTGTTGTCTATTCATATCTTCTCTTCTTCCTCTCTAAAGGGATAACCTGAAGGGCCTTATACGGCCCCCGTTTCACTGGGTATTGCGGTCGAATCGGAGGCCTTCGGCCAATTAATCTTCTTTGTACTCATAAGTGTTTGTATCAGGATCAAAAACGTAGTAATCAGGAATACCCCCATGAACAAGATTAAATGCAAGTTCGTAGGCCTCTTTACTTTGGGATGGGTAGTTAGCAAATTCTTGTACCTTGTCGTATTTAAATCTATAGATGCCGCAATTACTGCTGCCTAAGTCTTCGTCTGCAAAGCTATATTCGATTTCAATTTCCGGGAAAATCCAAGCTATTTTTCGAATAAGGTCAGGTACGCCGTTCCATGCTGTGTTGAAATAAATAATTCCTCCGCCGTTTCGTTTGTCAGGTTGTTCGTAAGCATTCCACTTAGTTCCCCAGTTAAGCCTAGCCCAACCTAGAACAGTATTCTCTTCTCCCCATCTTCTTTCGTCTGCCAAACTAATTCCAAATACATCAGGTGAATTACCATACACCCATTTAGGCATAGGTGTGATTTTATTAAAATCAATCGTCCCAATACCCAATTCGTCATTCTTGATGAATTCAAGCACTTCATTTACTTGCTCAGTTGTACCTATGATTTTTACTTTGTTCGTAACATGGTTTGGCATCGTATTCTCTCCTTTGGTTTGGCATAGCCGCCATCGATTAAGGGCACGTACAGTGCATTCCCGGTCTGTTGCAATAAGGGCAAAATTCGACGAGTTCCATTTCGGGCTCAATGCGCCGGCATCTTGTGCAGTAATAGGATTCCGGATTGCCGCCATCGTCTCGGGTTGATTCGGTTTCGGCCCAGCAGCATTTTGTTAGATAACGATCCATGGTTATGCTCCTTTGTTAAGCGTCAAATGCAAAGCATCCGCAGCCGCCAATATCAAGTAAGTCGATTTGATTGCCTAGTCCAGATTCCCATTCTTCTCGCAATTGCCGGAGGGTTAGCGTCTCTTCTTTACCGTTTACCGTTCGTGTGAGGATGGATATATCTGTGCGGCCTAGGTACTCTTGCATTTCAAGCTCTTTTGATTCGTGATAAAGGTATAAGTCCCGTTTGTTTTGCAGCAGATTTATAAAATGTCCTTGTCCAGCACGAACACAGAAACCGCCGCAGTTGTTATGCGCAAATCCCATATCATAGAGCCGTGGTCTTCGGATTCCATCACGTTTTAGCGCTCTCAGCATTTCTTGCTTATCCCAATACGGTGATTCGGTCATTGGTGCTTTTAATGTGTACGGCTTCCAGTTCTTCTCGATGGAGGGAAGGCGGTGTATCTCTGTCCAGTCAATACCGACATATAAGACCACTTCATCAGGCTTAAAATTCGCCTCTACCCATTCCCTGGACACTTTCTGTTTGAGTAAATGAGAGCACTGGGCTATGCGGCTGTTACCGATCCATCTAACGTCTTTAAATACTTGCCAAGGGTCGCGCCCATCCTCTAACCAAACGAGGTCCACGCCCATTTTTACAGCCGTTTCGTTGAGGAACCGGTAAAGGTCCTCGTCTTCAATCTTTGTATCTGTAAACAACAGGATGGTGTCTTCCGTTCCGTGCTGTTCTATTACTCTCTTAGCTGCTGCCCAGCTACCAACTCCACCGGAGTACATGACTACGTGTTTCATTCCGTCTTATCCCTCCTTGGGTTTATAGGGCTAAAGAGTCTTTTATCTCGTCAATTACTGCATGCATGATATCGTCAAAGTCATCTTCTGGAGTCGCCGTTTCCCATATCTTGATTGCTTCGCGAGCCTTTTCATCTTTGTCATGGATTACAGAGATCAGTTTCATGTTGTTATCCTTTTGGTTCTCAGCTGCTACCTTCCAGAACACTACTTCTCCTTGTAGGCGTTCGATCTCTTGTAATAGGTATGAAACATCCTCGTAGTAGCCACTTCCAACCGGTGCCTTCCGCAATCTGTCTTTTATCTCGTCTATCTTGTTCTGTTCGCTCATTGTTATCTGCCCTCCATTGGAAATTGTTCGTTCAGAAAGTCTCTCAGTAGTTGAGCGTGATATTTGTTAAGCCAAATTGATTTCGCCGGAACAACCGCGCCCTGTTCACCTTCGTATTCCTGTTGAGCTTCTATGATTGTGATTGTTCCATTATTGAATAGAGCAACTGTGGTTGCGTTAAGCGCTTGTGCTTTTGGTTCGTGCATTTGTTATCTCTCCTTATGGGCTATTGTGGGGCTTATACAGCCCCTATACCGTTACTTTGGATTCAATGTATTGCCGGATTCCTTCAACCTCTTGTAGAAGCTGTCCGAGCGTCTGAGCAGTGCTATCCATGACTTTCATCTTTACCAGCTTGTTCAATGCGCTGCGGATGGTTGGGAAATAGCCGATCGTTTTATAAATGTCCGTTGTTTTGCCGCCTTCGCTTACCGATTGCTTGCCGGTATATTCCTTTATGATGAATTGCTGTCCATCCGATTCCAGATACAGGTTGTTTTCTATGCAAACTTTCATGTTATCTTCCCTCCAATAGTCGATCTACAAGGTCCTCTGACACTGTTTTGATTAACTTTTCTGCAAGCACCTTAGAAACATTTTCCGAAGTGACCAGCTCTTTGATTTGCTTATCGCTAAACATCTGTGTCAATCTCTTTTCCAATACGTTCTCGAGGGTCCGTTCGAAAATCTCTCCGAGGTATTGATAGTTCATGTATTTTTTCTTGAGCAAAAGGGTCAAATTCTTATCAATGCGCTCGATTATTTCTTTTTCTACGATGGCAGCAACTTGTTCTTCTGTTATTGTTAGTTCCATCCGTTATCTCTCCTTATATGGGGTATGGGGGTTAAGACTGATCTTTGTCGAATATGTCAATTCGAATCTTCCCTGTGCTGTAATCACTTTCTTGCTTGATTACCAAGTTTGAAGCTCCGTGTTCTTCTCGAAGTTGGTCCATTAATTCGAATATTTTTTCGTCCAGCATTTCGATGAATTGTTCAAGTTCCATCCTTTATCGCTCCTTTGGGGGTTAATGGGTTAATAGCCGGTGCTGCCAAAGCCGCCTGTGCCGCGTTCTGTTTCTCCTAGTTCATCTGCCTCTTCGAATGTTGTGTGAGTTACTGGAGCAATTACACCTTGTGCTATCCGGTCACCTTTGCGGATTAGATAATTCCCTTCTGGCTGATCAACCTTTTCTCCACCCAAACGAAGATAGATTGTTTTACCGTCAATTCCTATGCAATGACCTTCTTCGCATTGGGATATGTTATCGACAATCACAGACACCTCACCACGATAACCGGCATCAATAGTTCCGAGCTGAACACGAAGCTTTGTTATTGAAGTCACGCCCGACCGGGGCCGTATTTGCATTTCAAACCCTTCTGGAATCTCGAAGGCTAATCCAGTCTTAACTTTTGTTGTTTCTCCCGGCAGGATATGAACATCTTCTACCGCCACCAGATCAAATCCACTATCTCCGGGCTTTGCATATTTAGGGATAACTGCATCAGGGTGCAACTTTTTTACTCGCATGTTTTACCTCCATAATTTGTATTCACTGGAACACCAGTTTGGTTTGATGGGTGTAACAGGGTACGAAATAATTGCTATTGGCTCTTATGCTCTTTTTCGCTTGCTCTCTGATGGGCCTAAAATCGCCTCTATTACGTCCTGTTGGTACTCAGTCAGAGTTAATCCGTTATGGACAGATCGCGCAACCTGGGCCAAAACAAACGCATCTCGTACGTTGTTAGATTCGTGTTCGAACCCCCACAGTCGATTTATTGGGAGAATCATGTTTTCTTTCTTGGTTGTTCCTTTGCCGGTTGCGAATTTCTTTACCTGAGTCGGAGTGACTTCAATCCATTTCATGTTCTGCCGGTATAGTTCAAGTCTGATTGCATGGCCTAAACCAAATTGAAAGTCGATTCCTTTGCCCTTAGATCCGAAACTGAATCCTTCAATCGCTATCACGTCACCAAGTTCCAAGTTGTCGAATATGGTTTCTACAATCTCGCATATCTTGACTGTCTTGTCATTGGTATCTGGAGCAATTTCGAAACCATCCAGGTAATTCCCGTTCCGATCCAAGATCACAACTCCCGTTTCGCCGCTTGGATCGATTCCAATGTATCTTGTCATTTCGCCCGTCCCCTATCTTTATGGTCTAGTACATAGCGTTTTCCCCGTATTATCAGAACTGTAGGCTCACCTTTTTTGACTTTGTCGACGATTGCAGCCGGTCTGTATGGTTGGCCTTTTTCAAATACCTTTTTCATACGCTCACCCGCCATAAACTTGGTTTGTTGTTTCCTTCACCTTCACGCCGTTCAGCTATTTGATCGATCATATCGACTATCTTGTTTCGGATATATTCTTTGCGGTAAGGAGCCGGTACACCAAACATTGTCGCTTCCTCTGAAGCCTTGGCAATCATCCGATCAGCGCTTTGTAAGTGCTGGAATATGTGCCATTCCCAAGCTCCAAATATTTCATCCATCACTGGCTCATGATTCTTTTGCTTACGACCCATTCCGCACTCACTCCCAGGCGTTTTATTGCTTCCATAGCCGCATGCTTCCTACAGTCAAAGTCAAGTTCACAGTTCATTATGATTTCAATGAGTTCAACATCTTTCTTTCTCTCCATGACGTTCATTCACTTATCCCCCATTCATTCGCCGCAAAGCATCCTCTCGGCGCTTTGATGTGGCTGTATTTTCGTAAATGTCCGTGCAACCTAGGATCCGGTCAAATAATCGTCCTTGTTCATCCACTATATTTCCGTACTTGTCGTAGAGCAGCCAGTCTTCCAGTCGGTCTAAATCAAGGTTTGATGTGAAGTTTGTGATTTTCCCCTGCCGCCCGTTGATGATCGGGAACAATAGATCCTTGTATTCAAACTCTGTTAGGCTCCCGGCCCCCAATTCATCCAGTGTTAGCAGGTCGCAAGATACGGCCCCAGAAACGATGTCAGTGATCGATATCTTTGAGTTGTTTTTCATGGTTCCCTTCGCCATTTCGATCAACTGTGGAACGTCCAGGAAGAGGCATACATAACCTTGTCGGGTTAACTCATGATGGATAGCTGCGGCTAGATGACTCTTTCCGTTACCAGGAGGCCCGTAGAGGAGCAATCCAGTCTCTCGGGTGTCGTAACCCTTGACGAACTCTAAAGCGGCTGAGAGGGCCGTTTCCGTTCCTGTACGGCGCTCAAAACTATCAAACGATGCTTGCTTGAGTTTGTCGTTCATAATGCTCCGTGCAAATACCCGTTCCATCTGGCCCCTGCGATATCGGCGCTCATTCTCTTTCTCTTCCCGTTCCTTTTCAGCAATGACGCATGGGCAAGCTTTGTTTAGGCCCCATTGCTTTTTGAAGGGGAAAAAGGTTCGGGTGATCTCTTGGCGGCATCCGAGGCAGCAGTATGTTCCCTCATACTGATCATCTGCGAACAAACTCGTTGTACTTCGAAGGGGCCTTGTCACTTCCGCTTGCCTGTGGTTGGACTCTAGCTCCCGAAGCATACCCTGTATTGGTGACCGGCTTACCGTTCGAGTTGGAATGGTAGGAGCCGTTCGCATTGTATTGATTAGCAGTTGTTTGTTCTCGGGAGAAAGGTTCAGATTGTCTACGTTCACCGCGTTGCTCCTCCTCTTCTACTCTTTTGACAACCCAGTTTAAAATGGCTAGGTAATCACTCTTATATTTCTTGCCGTTTGATCCTTTGTAATTGTTCAGAATCTCAATCATTCGATTCGTCTTCTCTTCCCCGTGGGAGGAAATGAGTTTGTCATATTCCTCCCGAGAAAGAGTTACGAATTCTGCGTAGTGTATTTTATTTATCTTTTCTTTTACTTTCCTTTTACTTTTACTTTTACTTTGTGTACTTTCTTCCCTAGTTTCTGCGTCAGAAACTATACAGGAATCCGGCAATAACTCGTTTTCCGCGCCGTTACTGGACTTTTTACGCATCTTCTCACGCTTATCAACCACTACTTTTGACCGTTTTTTCACCCCTTCGGATGTCAAAACACCTCTTTCGTGGTATGCAACAGGATCAAAACACTCTCTTTTAATCGCAGTTTGCATCATATTGCTGAATTTCTCCGGTGATACTTCCACTTTCTTGGCGAGTATCTGGAGGGTTTCTGCGTCAGAAACGTCTAGCTCAAAATTAGGCTGCCGATAAATGAGTTCCAAAAGGATAAAGTAAAATGCGTAACCGTCATTACCGTACAGCATCCGCAGCGCTTCAATTTTGGTATCATTCACCGCATCCGTATCATGAGGGAAGTAATCCATTCCTTCTTTGCGAGGACGCGCCATTCGTCACCCCTCACTCTCTTTCGCTTTATCACGCATTTTTCTAAGGACAGCGGAAGGATCTTTTCCTAACTTCTTTAGGGTCAAGTATTCAAGTAACATTGGCATCCAGGTTCGTTTACTGGAGTGCACCAAAGCGTGCATCTCATTTGAGAGCAGAACACAGTTCCAAACCTCATACTTTCCGTTACCGCCGCCCATGCCACTGTATACAACCCGATGAAGATGAAGGCCGGGACCGGGCTTGCCACTTAGCAAGCACCAGTTCCCGTCACGCCTTTTGACTTCTTCTCTGACCTGTTCTTTGGAGAGTTCAGATCCTTCTTTCTTTCTAGTCCGTTGCTTGGTCTGAATCTTGTTACGCCGTTCTTTCGTAGCCTTCCCTGGTTTGGGTACAGGGTGAAATCCGAAGTCATTCATTCAGACACCTCCTAGAACGGGAGATCATCGTCAGATATATCAATTGGTTTTCCGTCTTCACTGAAAGGGTCTTGATTGTTACGAGTGGTGTTCTGGTTATCCGGTTGTCTGTTTTCGCGATTCGATTCAAGGAAACGCACATTGTCCGCGATAACTTCCGTTACATAAACGCGCTTGCCTTCGTTGTTTTCATAGTTACGTGTCTGAATGCGGCCTTCTATGGCTGTCAGACGACCTTTACGCAAATAGTTGGCGCATGTCTCAGCCAACTGCCGCCATGTCACGACTGGGGGGAAATCAGCCTCACGTTCACCACTTTGATTAGTAAAAGGCCGATCAACAGCTAACGTAAATGTTGTTGTTGCAACCCCTGTTGGGGTGTATCTCAATTCCGGATCCCGGGTTAATCTGCCGATCAGGATAACTCGATTTAGCATCTATAAACCTTCTTTCTCAACGAGCCACAAGCTCGGAATAATGAATGATTTTATTAAGGCGTTTTGTCTCACGGCAGTACCGACATGATTCGCATCGAATTGGTTCTTCCCGACCTGCCTTTACCTCTATAAGTCGAGGCATACGCGCTTGAATGGATTCCAGTTCTCGATCAACATCCATTGCATTTATGCTGATGACTGCCTTATCTGGTGGATCTTCTTTAGATACAGCAACGATATACGGCTCAATCCAACCGTCACGGCCATGCTGCCGCCGCTCAACCTCTGCATATAGCGCCATCTGGGTTACATATCCCTGGGCTTGCACGAACGATACATAACCGCCTTCAGGGTCCCAGGTCTCCTTTGTAATGGATTGCACGGTCTTAATGTCTGAAAAACGCAGCCGTTCTGGATTGTAGTTATCCATTTTGATTTTCCATTGAGCCCCAGCAAACTCCGCAGTCATGATAACTTCCTTCTGTCCCTGAAGGATAAACATACACAAGGGATCATCAGCCAATGTCTGTATCATCCGATCTGCAAAACGATAATCCGCCTTCAGTTGTCCCTTGGTCGGTCCTTTTGATGAAATGATCTGCGGATGTGTATCCTTGAACTCTTGAAATGCTTCCGGACTTTCAAAGAATGCATGCACATAGGAGCCAATCAGAAGGGCATCGGAGGGTGGTTCACTCCACCCCTGAAGCTTTGCCATTGCCTGGGCTTCACAGCTCAGAAAGTCCTTGTACTGGCTGTTAGACCAGTATTGTAAATTAGCCTCATTCGAGTGGTAATTTTGATTGTCCAGTTTGAACATCAGATTCACCGCCCGTCTCTTGAGCTTGCAATTGTTTGAACTCTTCCTCAGCCGCGGTTGTGATCTTAACCGGCTTGAAGTTGAAATAATCCTCTCGTTTTGCCATGTTGTCATTCAACGAACGCCATATGTTTGCAATTCTAAGAAAATCATTTTCCGTGAATGACTCCTGGCTGCAACCCAAATACTCCTCAATCATTTCTTTGGTTACACCGTATTTTTCATGGAACTTGAGAAGGGCATTTCTGACACGATCAGCCAACGGTTCTTTATAGCCATCCTTAAGCGTCTTCCGGCACTGCTCTAATGCAGCGTCAACGATATCTCCAGGAATAACACCAAGGATACAAGCACGCACCCTACGGGCCCCCATATTTGCGGTAAGCTCGTAAACGTCCCGAGGATCGTCTAATTTGCTGAGTTTCCCTTTTGCTTTCCGTTCGTGCTTGACATTAAAGATCATGGAACGCCGTGTATTCGTTTCGATATCCCAAGCATATGCTTCCATCTTCGAGACTCCATTGACCTGTTCGAGCTCAATCACGCCGTATTCCATGTTCCCCCAGTTTTGCGCAATGACTTCTGCAAGTCGGATAGATGGGCCACTAACCTTAGATCCGCCTTTCGGAAACTCATATTCTGCTTCTTCAGCCAACTTCTTGCGTTGGCAAGCTTGCATAATGCGGTTAAATGCCGCTTGCTGGTCACGAGGGAACTGCTTCGCAGAAAACAACGCCGCCTTCACCTGTTCACTTTGGCGCGTTGCCACCATTTCAGCAGCCGCAGAACGTGCTTGCGGCGCTGATGGAAGGTAGCTCGAATAATCTATCTCTTGTTCATTATCGAAACTCATCCCTTTACAACCTCCTAAAAAATATGTTATTTTAACCGTAAGAAAATTTTGAAAATGATCTTTCAATGACTACAGTTGCAGCTGTGGTCATTTTTCGTTAATAAATCGTTCTGCAACTCCTTCAAATCGTCTATAACAGGATCCAGCATTCCGGCAATAAGTTGTTGAGCATCAATGCTGCCATACTTGGTTGGACGCTTCTGACACTCCTGTAATTCCTCAAGAAATGTTATAGCTCTTTGCAATTGCCTCAAGGCTCTCCCCTCCCCTGATCCGTCTTCTGATTTCATCGTAAGTGCCGTATTGAGCGTCACTACTAAAAATGAATTTTGGATAAGGACCGTCTGATACTCTGCCTCCCACAAACGCCAGAGCTTGGATGTCGGCGTATTCTTCGCTTGCCTTGATGCGGTAGCCTAGGTTCATTTGTCCTCACCTACCGTAATCACTACAGCACCCATAGCAGTTGCTAAGCACCGATAGTTGCAACATAGTCCATCACCAAACTGCACGACTTCCTGACCGGCATATATTTCTGCGTTACACCCAAGGCACTCGTCAACCACTTCGGACTCTTGCGGATCCGGCAGGCCTTGTTCGAATCGATCTAGGTTCATAGCTGCCACTCCTTCAGTCGAAGTTCATTCTCTAACCGGTGAATCTCATTGTCGATCAAGTCACTTCCGGCCCCATACAACAAGTGCTGGTGACCTTTGATTCTGTAAAGTTCTTTGAGACGGATGTAAGCTGCTAAACGTTGGTTTAAGCGTTCGTTTGTCATGTCGACCCTCCTAAATTTGATTTTGAAGTTCATCAATGACCTGAAGCATCTTTGTATCTCCGGCCCATTGGGTACGGGATCTATTCAAAAAGCTTTTAAGTTGATCGGTTGTGCATTTACGATCAATGCAGTTTTGAAAAGCAGCTCTCAAGGATTCATCTGGTTTCGGCATGTGCTTACTCCTTTCTTCAGGAAACCTTCGTCCTGGATGTAATCAATAGCACCGCAAATATCATGCAACCAATCCATTTGACCAGCCGTATAAGCTACCATAGACAAGTTACTTAGCTCATCTAAGGTGCGGATGATCTCAAGATTTTGCATCAGGTACGGCGCTAACACTCGAAGCGTTAATTCATCAATGATCAAGTTGCCTTTCTTGTCTAAGTTCAAGAATGTTATCTCGGCTAATTTACGATGGCTAGGATGGATAGCGAGGCCTTTCATGGGACCACTCTCCATTTCATTGGATTAAACTAAAGTGCCAATCGACAGTTCCTTGACTATGGTCGTGTAAATCTCTTTCAGTCGAGCATCAGCTTCAATCACGTCCAGCCGGTTCGTTTCGTTGATCTTCGTTTTGGTGGCTCCCGTATCAGCTAAACGATCCTGTAGATTCTTCAGCCGGATGTTCAGCTGGCACTTACCGCGTTCTTCGAGCAGTTGGTAGCTTTCTGTCCGGATGTCTCGGAAGCTCTTACCGGATCTCCGAGCGGCACCGTTCAGCATTCCGTTGATCTTCTGTCTCCAGTTATCATCACGTTGCAAGAACGTCTCTTTGATCGTTGCAAGCTGCTGTTCATGTTCCTGCTGTTTCTGCTCGATCTGTAATTGACGGTGTTCCATAGCGATTAGGAGCTGGAGTTGAGGGCTTAAGCCGGTTAAGTCTATTGCCGTTTCCTTCACTCGGTAATAATCATCAACAAGCATTTCGTAAGCTTCCCATGCTCGCTCGGTGTTCAGTGACTTTGCATGCATCCAAGCTCCCTTTTCAGTCCAGAGATACAGGAGTTGTGCATTTTTCGAACTATCCGCAATTTGCGTACGGTCCAGAAAAGAACGCTTTTCGTTACCAGACAAAACAAAGTAGTGCTTTCCTGATTTATAACGCTCAAGGTTTCGTCCGAAATTCTCCGAGATTCTTCGAGCATCGGTTCCGAATGATTCTGCAAGTTGTGAAGTGGTAAGAACTCTTTGACCTTGATGCTCGATAGGTTGTAGTTGACTCATTTCATTGCTCCTTTCATCGAGCCCTCTGCTCTCTTATCCACATTTCAAGAAACTGTCTAGTCTCTTGTGCTGGAAAGTACCACTTACCTCCGATTTTTCTCTTAACAAATCTCGGGTCATAAAAAAATGTATTCTGAATCGTGCTCCAGCTCATACACGTCCGTTTGGTTAGTTCCCCTGAATCCCAAAACACAAGATCCTTGTCAGCGTCTTTTAGCATCTCGGCTATTTTTTCTTCGTAGATTTTCAAAACTTCAGTTTCATTAAGCTGAACTGTAACCAGACCTCCCATTTTTCCTCCTTTCTCAGAACATCATGCAGTGTTCTGGTTAGTGGAATCGAACAGATATTCAAGATCGCAGTTAGGAAAGAAATGACGTTTTATTTTGGATGCCTCGTCATAATAAAACCGAAACTTCCCATTTAACTTATCATTGACAGTGGCATACCTAACGCCCAAAACTTTCGCCATATCGCCGATGGTCACATCGTTCCTTGTCATCTCTGCACGAAGGTTTTTGTACAACCTACTCACCTCCTTCCTGCTGATGAACGCAATTGCGTTCGGCTTGATTCAAACTATAAACGCATTTGCGTTCAAAGTCAACGATAAATTTATTTAACTGAACGAATTTGCGTATAAATATCTGTTTACACGGAAAGATTTATATTGTATCATGAGGTTGTATACGAAATTTCGTATACATATTAGTTTAGGAAGGCGGATTGAAAGTGGAGAAAGCTGTGATTATAGATAAATTGATCGAAGAAATGGGCTTGAGTAGACGAGCTTTTGCCGAAAAAATCGGGTTGCCGGCTACAACACTGCAATCTATGCTATCGAGAGGAGTCGGAAAAGCATCGGTTGATAACGTAATCAAAGTGTGCAAAGGTCTCGGAATTACAACAGACCAACTTGAAAAGATGGCCGAATTTGGGACCACTGATCTTAGAGAAATTGAAAAGTTAGACAGCAACAACAAACTTAGCGAGGAAGAGATTATTACTTTAGCTGCCCATCAAATAGGTCATGACGGTCCGTTATCAGAGCAGGAAATAGAACAAATAAAACTTGCTATGAAGATCGCATTATCTAGAGAAAAATAATCTCACCATCTTGATGAACAGCAGGAGGTAAACCTTATGATTACGTACGATGATTTGGTAAATGAGATAGATGTTTTGCTGGATGATCGCGCTGATTTGCCTTCAAGGTTTAAGGGATTATATTTAGAAACAAGGTCCAAAAAATTCATAATGATTAGTAAGTACATAACCAGTGAGTGCGAGAGAAAATGTGTTCTCGCTGAAGAAATTGGCCACTATCATAAAACTGTTGGAAACATTTTTAATCAACGAATTATAGAAAATAAGAAGCAAGAAGAAATTGCCCGTAGATGGGCCTATGAAAAGCTTGTTCCTGTTTCTGCTATTCTAGAAGCCTATCGAAATGGGGTTCGTAATAGATTTGAGTTTTCTGAAATGCTGGGTATTTCAGAGGATTTTTTGGAGGATGCATTAAATTACTACAAAAGCAAATATGGTTTACATATCAGTTTAGATGACAAGGTCATTTATCTTGACCCTTTAAATGTATTTGAATAACAAAATTAATCATTCTGCGCTTTCACCGCATAATGCGGTTTAACATACACCGAAACAGAACATACATTCGGAGGAGAGGGAGTGTAATGGCAAATTTCAAAAAACATAGTACTGGTTGGGAGTATCGACTTAAATACAAGGATCCATTCACACAGAAGTATAAGGAAAAATCACAAAGAGGATTCCTTACAAAAAAAGAAGCACAACTAGCTGCGGCTGCCTTTGAAATGAGTATAAAGGAAGGTTACGAGCAAACAGAGGATATAAAGTTAACCGCTTTTCTTGAACGCTGGATGACAGAATATAAAGAGGGAACGGTTAGAAAAAACACTCTGGTTTTGCATCAAAATAATATAAAGAACCATATTATTCCTTATTTCAAAGAGATTAATTTGAGAGAAATCAAGCCGATTATGTATCAGGAGTTTTTGAATTCTTTAACAGGATCCTATAGTAAACGGACTGTCGAATTAATCCATGCAACGATGCATAATGCCTTGGATAAAGCGGTAACTTTGGGGAAATTAGAAAAAAATCCTTGTGTTGGCGTAACTATTAAAGGCCAAGAAAAAAAACAACAAAGTATTCACTTTATTGAATCAAGTGATATTCCTAAATTCTTGCAAGCTGCTCATCAGTATGGATATATCTATTGGATATTTTTCAAAGTTCTGATAGAAACAGGTATGCGAAAAGGTGAAGCAGCCGCTTTGCAATGGACAGACATAGACTTTAAGAATCAAACAATCACCATTGACAAAACACTTGATTTCACAGCTAAAACCAAAGAAGAGCTGTTTGGTGACCCAAAAACCTTCAACTCTAAAAGAACAATTAAAATGAGTAGCTCACTAACAAATGATTTAAGGTACCACATGAATTATCAGAATCAGAATAAACTAGCGATTAATGATCTATATCACCATGATTTAAACCTTGTTCTCTGTAGAGATGATGGTAATTTCATGCCTAAGTCTTCATTGTTCAATTCATTTTCAAGAATATTGAAAAGAGCTGGGATTGAGAGCATCCCAATCCATGCACTTCGTCATACCCATGCAGTAATGCTACTTGAAGCCGGTGTAGAAATGAAATATGTTCAGGAACGCTTAGGTCATGGGAGTATTCAAATTACTTCAGACGTGTATGCTCACATTTCTAAGAAGATGGAGAAAGACAATATGGAGAAATACGAAAATAGATTTTCTGGGGGCGTTTTGGGGGCACATCCTTCGAAATGACCTCAATCCTCATTTTGCCCCCAAACAAAAAAATCCCCCACGCCATACGGCGCAAGGGATTCCTCTATTAATACATGGTGATGTACTGATCGCGTTCCCATTGGTGAACTTGCGTGCGGTACATGTCCCACTCGATCTCTTTCAACTCATAGAAGTGAGCCAGTGCATGGTCGCCGAGCGCCTCGCAGATTACCTCATTGCGGACCAGCTCATTCAGCGCTTCCTTCAGGTCGGCCGGCAGGCTTGGTATGCCTTCCTCGATCCGCTCCTCTTCGCTCATCACATAAATGTTGCGGTCAATCGGCGCCGGCAGTGCCAGCTCGCGCTTGATGCCGTCAAGACCGGCTTTCAGCATAACTGCAAGGGCCAGGTAAGGGTTGGCGGCCGGATCCGGGTTACGAACCTCGATCCGCGTGCTCAGCCCGCGGGAAGCCGGAATACGAATCATCGGGCTCCGGTTGCTCGCAGACCATGCCACGTAACAAGGTGCTTCATAGCCTGGTACAAGACGCTTATACGAGTTGACCGTCGGGTTGGTAATCACCGTGAATGCACGGGCATGCTTCAGGATGCCTGCCATGTAATGGCGTGCCGTCTTGCTCAGGCCGAGCTCATCCGACTCGTCTACGAAGGCATTCTCCGAACCTTTGAAGAGCGACTGGTTGCAGTGCATACCGGAACCGTTCACCCCGAAGATCGGCTTCGGCATAAACGTTGCGATCAGGCCATGCTGGCGGGCAATCGTCTTGACGACCAGCTTGAAGGTTTGAATCTGGTCGGCCGCCTTCACGGCGTCCGCATATTTAAAGTCGATTTCATGCTGCCCCGGAGCTACCTCATGGTGGGAAGCTTCGATCTCGAAGCCCATCTCTTCCAGGGTCAATACGATATCGCGGCGGCAGTTCTCGCCAAGGTCCGTTGGCGCGAGGTCAAAGTATCCGCCCTGGTCATTCAATTCCATCGTCGGATTGCCCTTCTCATCGGTCTTGAACAAGAAGAACTCCGGCTCTGGGCCGACATTCATCGAGGTGAAGCCCATTTCCTCGGCTTCCTTCAGGCATCTCTTGAGTATACCACGAGGATCTCCGGCAAATGGCGTTCCGTCAGGCAAATACACGTCGCAAATCATACGGGCAACGCGATCTTCGGATACCCATGGGAAAATCATAAACGTATCCAGGTCCGGATACAGATACATATCGGATTCTTCGATACGCACGTATCCCTCGATGGAAGAACCGTCAAACATCATTTTATTATCAAGCGCTTTGGGCAGTTGGCTTAGCGGAATTTCAACGTTCTTGATCGTCCCGAGCAAATCGGTGAACTGCAAGCGGATAAAACGAACATTTTCCTCTTTACAAATGCGTAGTATGTCCTCTTTGGTATAACTCACTTTACCCTCTCCTTTGTCATGAATGGCTTGGTCAAGAATTAACAGCTTCTTTATTTATTAAAAAACCGGGATAACTCCCCTTGAATCAATGAAACCTGACCCGGTCTTTTAGCGGTAATCAATTCCTGCTTCAGTAAACGCCGAAGCTGAGACTCCGACATTTCCCGTCGTTTGCTCTCCGTATCCGCCGTAATCACGGTTGCCTCCTCGGACTCCTTCGTGACAGGGTTCATGACCTGCTTGATGCCGGCGATATTGACGCCCTTCTCAATCAATGCCTTGATCTCCAGGAGACGCTCGACATCATTGAAGGAGAACAGGCGCTGATTACCTGATGTGCGTGCGGGGACAATCAAATTATGCTGTTCATAATAACGAATTTGTCTGGCGGATAAATCCGTAAGCTTCATTACGATGCCGATCGGAAATAGCGCCATATTCCTCCGAATCTCATCACCCATATCTCATCAACCTTCCAAGTGGTCTATTCTGATCCTATTGTACATTTCCTGATCAGCTGCGTCAACCGCATGTAAGGATAACTCACAAGAGATTACGGTCCTTCATACGCTGAAGTGACATAAGCACCCCGTATTTGACATGAGAATAGGTTAGGCCGCCTTGCATATAACCGATATAGGGTTCGCGAATCGGCGCGTCTGCGGATAACTCCAGGCTTCCTCCTTGAATAAAGGTTCCTGCCGCCATAATCACCGGATGTTCGTATCCCGGCATGTCCCACGGCTCAGGCACGACATGGCTGTCAACCGCCGCCGCTCTCTGAATGCCTTGCACGAAAGCGATCAGATGCTCGGGGCTCGTAAACGACACCGCTTGGATCAGATCGGTCCGCGCCTCCTCCCATCCGGGCTTGGTTATGAAGCCTACCGCTTCGAACATAGCCGCTGCATATACGCTTCCTTTCACCGCCTGTCCAACCGTGGAAGGGGCGAGGAACAGCCCTTGATACATCGAGCGCGTCGTTCCGAGCATGGCCCCTACTTCGCGTCCGATGCCGGGGGCGGTCAAGCGGTACGCAGCCAGCTCCACGTAGGATTCTTTGCCGCAAATATACCCGCCGGTTTCTGCAATGCCTCCGCCTGGATTTTTGATCAGCGATCCCGCCATCAAATCCGCGCCAACCTCAGTCGGCTCCATCGTTTCTGTAAACTCTCCGTAACAGTTGTCGACAAACACGATCAAATCCTCGCGGATTGCTTTGAGCCGGCTGACCATCTCGCCAATCTGCGGCACCGTGAAAGAAGAACGCCAATCATACCCTCGGGAGCGTTGGATACCGATGACCTTCGTCTCCGGTTTAATCGCCTTCTCCACGCCTTCCCAGTCGATGCCGCCTTCTTCAGTCAGCGCTACCTCTCCATACCCGATGCCGAAATCCCTCAGCGAGCCAGTGCCATCGCCCGCTTGTCCAATGACTTTATGCAGCGTGTCGTAGGGACGTCCGGTAATATACAGCAGCTCATCCCCAGGGCGCAGCACGCCAAACAACGCTGCCGATATCGTATGGGTTCCGGAAGCGAAATGCGGACGCACCAGCGCCGACTCGGCACCGAATACTTCCGCATACACCTCATCGAGCACTTCCCGACCGCGGTCATTGTATCCATAACCGGTGGAATTCGCGAAGTGATAATCGCTCACCTGGTATTTCTGGAATGCATCGATCACCTTCCACTGGTTAACGTCTACGATCCGATCGATCTCACGAACCCGATCTGCTATGTTCATTTCAATCTGTTGGCTTAAATCCATTAAGTCCTGCGAAAATTTCACCATCTCGTACAGCTCTCTCCTCTATAACACATCATGTCTCACATCTTAACATATCTCGCCTGGTGGTTGCGACCGTTGACCTTTCGATCCGTTTGCGCGCTCTACTTCACTCCGCAGGCAAAAGGCAGCGGACCACCTTACAACGCCGCACGGACAGGCCCGCCCTGCCTTATCACCCGCGGTTCCCCTTGATTCCATCACGGGTCCAACGTATTTCTTTAAAGAGCATGGGTCGGCCAACTCCGCCAAACCGCAAATAAAGCCCCGATTGGGGCTCTACTTGCAATCGAATGCGTATTCGGATTCATGCCTCGCTTGCCTTCTCGATCTTTACTCTATCTAGCAATCACATTAAAATCATCCGCGGTTTCAGCGCCGGCAGGGCGTATCCTTAGAAGACATCAAGCATGTTTATGGACGATCGCTGCCGCCAGGCATCCATGCCGCTCATTGCTGGACATAATCCTGCAGCAGATATCCCATTTTTTCGTAGTCGGCCTTGTTGATCCTCACCTCGTACAAAATATCGGACTCATCAAAAGTTTGCTCCACGACATCTCCTACCCGGTACACAACCGAGCTCAAATCGCCACGGTCGGCCGGGATCCGGAACGTCACGTTCCCGCCGGATAAACGCTCCTGGATCGTTTCGCGGACTTTCGTCAAATCTTGGTCATCGTAGGCGCTGATCTTCAAGTAGCCGTCCCCGGAAGGCAGCATTTCAAGCTGCTCCGGCTGGCAGGCGTCCTTCTTATTGAACAGGACGATTTGCGGTTTATCCGCTGCGCCTAGGTCCTCCAGTATCGATTGGACGACCGCCATCTGCTCCTCCCGCATCGTGGAAGACGCATCGACCACATGGAGAATCAAGTCCGCTTCATTGGCCTCCTCCAGCGTGGCGCGGAATGCCGCTACCAGATCGTGGGGCAGGTTCTGAATGAAGCCGACCGTGTCGGTCAGCACGACTTCCTTGCCGCTAGGCAGCTCCAGCACTCTGGAGGTCGGGTCGAGCGTTGCGAACAGCTGATTCTCAATGTAGACATCGGCATTGGTCAAACGGTTCAGCAGGGTGGATTTTCCCGCATTCGTATAGCCAACCAAGGCTACCTGGACGGCGCCGCTCTTCTTGCGGCGCTCGCGGTGAAGATTGCGGTGCCGCGTTACTTCATCCAGCTGGCGCTTCAAATCGCTGATCCGGTCGCGGATATGCCGGCGGTCCGTCTCCAGCTTCGTTTCCCCCGGTCCTCGTGTCCCGATCCCTGCCCCAAGGCGCGACAGGTTCTTGCCGTGACCCGACAGACGCGGCAGCAAATAGGTAAGCTGGGCCAGCTCAACCTGGATAATGCCCTCTCGCGTCTTGGCCCGCTGTGCGAAAATATCGAGAATCAGCTGGGTCCGATCAATGATCTTCACATCCAGCGCTTCCTCCAAATTGCGTACCTGCGCTCCGGAGAGCTCCTGGTCAAAAATAGCCGTAGTCGCTCCTAGGCCATCGACCGCCATGCGTAGCTCCTCTACTTTTCCTTTACCGATAAACCATTTCGAATCCGGCGTTTCCCGGTTTTGCGTGATGACATCCAGCACGATCACGCCTGCCGTCTCGGCAAGCTGTACCAGCTCCTGCAGCGAATGCTCCGGATTGATGCCCGAGCGCTTCACCGCATCGGTTACCAAGCTCACCAATATCGCTTTATCTTCAATCTCGGTCGAGGTATTATGTGTTATATTTGCCATATATCCAGCTCCTTTGAACAATAACGTACCTTAAAACATATACAACCCGCATTCGCTCCTTCTAAACCATCCCTTTCGAGACGAATGCTTCGTTACCTCTTCATTATGGCCGAAAAACTGCGTCAAATCATTGTAATTTTCCGTTTAATTTGAAGTCTTCCGGCCGAAGCGTCATCAGCTCCAGCTTGCCGGGGTTCCCCGTCACATACTGATTCAGAAGACGGACCGATTGATTGCGGATCGATTTCTCGATCAAATTGCGAACATAGCGGGCGTTGCTGAACGCATGCAGCCGCTGCTCCTTCTCGTTTTGCAGATGCTCCTTGAGCTTCCCGAGCGACTGGGGCATCAGGATGTAATCGCGCTCCTTGGCCATCAGCTCGGAGATTTGGATCAGCTGATCCAAATTATAATCCGGGAAATCCATCTGAATCGGAAAACGGGAATGCAGGCCGGGATTCGTGATTAATATAAGTGAAACTGAAGTTATTTGGATTATTTAACAACTGCGAACAAAAGAAACAACTAAATAGTTAAAGAAATCAACAAGACATCCTGAAACCCCTTTAGCTTATATTTCGTTTTAGGTGCAAAAGTTTCGTCAATTGCGTAAGACAAATATCATATGTAGTGAGTTGTCCACCTATTTCACTTACTCTAGATGAGGAAGCAATGTTTCCTTTAAAATCAAATATTAGTTTCAAATCTCTAACAACTATATCCGAATGTTTTTCAGATTTCAATTCCCTAATTCGCTCTGGTTTTACTACATTAACTGTTTTAACTCGACCAAAATACTTTTTAGCCGTGTCTGTATCATTAAGATGGAATTATTGAAAGTATTAACTCTAATTCTACATTAGGGTTCACTGATATGCTCTTACCGCAGCTTGGAGACGATGAACCCATTAAGAACTGATAGGGTTGCCCCTTCATCTTTAATTAATGTTCTGGTTTTAGGGTCATGATCTAAAGGCTCAACTTCTTCAGAATATACATTAAAAGTAATGATGTCAGCAATAAGTCTCATTTAACGTATTTGAAGCAATATCTTCTACACAATTTTTGTTTACATCAGGAACAGGAACTACACCATCCTTAGGTTCTTTTATATTTAGAGCTTCGTTGAGTTTCGTAGTCATAAGTGATGAGCTGAGATGTGGTAACACCCATCTACTTTCTCCCTTAACAGAAGATTTGCATAATTTAATGCAGATATATATTAAGAAGTTTAGAACAACTAGCCTCTTCGAAAAAAACATCCCAAAAGATAAAGAACCTAAAGAAAAACCCACCGGATAAGGGCAAGTTTCTTTTAACGAAATCAATATTTCGCCTAGATCACTTGGAACAGTTTTTGAATAAAGTGAATTAGGGAGGTGAAACAGATGATTAATAATAAAGATGTTAATCCAGTCAACATAATAGATACGGGTAAGGCAGATCCGACAGGATCTTCTAATAATTTTGAAGCTATACGCAAGGCTTTAGCCGTTAACACGACCGATTCCATATTCATTCCAAAAGGAACCTACCTAATAACACAAAATATCACCTTTCCCTCCTCAAAGAAAATTATTTTTGACCGAAATGCTCGATTAAAACCTTCATTGAACACAGTTGTAACCATTAATGGATCATGGGATGCCAATACTAATGATCAGATTTTTGACTTATCTTTAGGTGGGGAAATAAACGGGGACTTTCGAGTAGAAAAGATATATCCTGAATGGTTTGGCGCTAAAAGAGATGGAATAACAGACGATACTACCCCTTTTCAAAAAGCGCTTGATACTGGGAAGCATGTTCATGGTCAAGGCGGGTCATATAAGGTATCGAATTTAGTTGTGAGTACTAACAATCAGATCATTAGTTTTGCATCTAATTCTAAACTAATAAGCACTTCCCTCGGTGATGTTGTCACGCTAAAAGCAGACTATTGCCAATTAATTAATGCGACAATCAACACTTCCGGTTCTGTTAAAAACGCGATAAAGACACAGGGGTTTAGAGTTACACTAAAAAATTGCACCGTTGAAGGAAAATCAGAAAACGCTTTAGTAGTTGATGGACTTGAAACAATAGTACTTTTCGGGAATTACAAGGGAGGATCAATTGCAGGAATTAAAGTTCAAAAACCGGATCTTTATTTGCAAAATGTATATCTTGAATTCAATACTCACGGACTTTATTCAAATGGTGTGGGTTCTATAACTGGATACCATGTTCACTCGTATAACAATAAAGAAATGGGTTTTTACCTTGTGGGTGCTGACTTCTCGCAGTTTACCGCATGTTATGCTGATACGAATGGCCGCAATGGTTGGCAAATACAAGATACCGTTAACGGATTTAGTCTTATTGATTGTTGGTCATATAAGTCATCCAATGTCTATGCATACGAGAATGACTTTGCAATTAGAAAATCTAAAAACATAAAACTAATTGGTTGTCGCTCATCTGGTATGGGTAGCGAGCCTAAGTTGGCTGGCTTTAATATCGATTCACTAAGTCAAGTTGATCTTATAGGCTGTTACTCCGATAGTCCTGTCAATGGAATAGTTGAGAACAATGCAATACGATTAACTAATTGCTCTGGCTCCCTCTCCAGGTATAATCGATCTGCAGACACCTATCAATCTCAGGGATTAATGATAGAAGATGGAGCAACTATCGATGTAAATATTAAAACTCTTATTCCGCAGCCACTTACGACACCAGGAATCCTTTCATTCGATATTTGTTCCTTAATTAGAAATGATGATAATTCTGATGCTTTTATTCAGAAGAATACTCTAATTATCGCCAAAGGATTTAATGTATCATCACCAGTGACTACCGATAGTGCTTCTCGCATACTCATCTCCTCTCCCGCTTTCGTAACTAAGGATGATGGATTCAATTATCTTAGCTTTAGGGTTACTAATCAAAAGAAACGCTGCCAAGTCGCTTTTAACGTTCAGTATCTGGGAACTGGTCGGGGGTTTATATAATGCATTTGATAAATTAATAAACGACACATCTTTATACTTCAAGTGTGTACCGTTTATTAATTTATCTGTGAAAAACGCCTTTTATTTTAGTGAGTAAATTAAACTGCTTACTTTTTAGATTCGTAAGCGGCTTGTCCCCTATCTGAGTTTCCATATAATCCCAGGGGTTCCATCGGCGATACATTCCCAAGATCAATATATACTTTATTCCGGCATTATACAGTTCCGTATATTATGGATTGCCGGCGATTATATCACCTTTGTTACTGGAACTTTTTGACCGGACTCCTATAACCCGATGACGATCTTCAAACTTCATGGGTAGATAAAAAATTTCTATCTGGTAATTAAAAATACCAAAGACGATTTAGATCTCATCTTTGGTATAATCTTCATGGTGTATGATTATACTGCTTATTCTGACTCATCTTTGAAACATAAAATCCTATAATAGCCATGAGTATACCTGTATAATTGATTCCTAATGCACTCTCTTGTAACATACCGGCCAAAAAAATTGAAAGGACTATACCAGAAAGTAAAGTATAGAGGATTCTTTCCTTGCATTTTAAAACATAGGAGTGTTTCATTAAATTACTAGTCAATAACATAAAAAAGGATACATATGGAATAAGGCCAGGCAATCCCAATTGATAAACAAGAACACCAATTACGCTCTCTGTTCCCATGTAAGACAGCTCCCAGGCAGGTATACCAACCTTCATAGAGTAATAGTTTCCTCCATTACCCAAGCCTTCCCCAATTAAATTTTGTGGCAAATTAAGTATGGGCTCAATGAAACCATTGAAATGTACATCATGACTCGATTTAAAACCTGTGTAAGGAAGTATATAGAATACCGCTATTGTTGCGGCTATAAATGTTAATACGATGGGCAGCGGCGGTATTTTTTTATTTCGCAAAAACAATGTCCAAAGTAAAGATATTATTACTATAGCGATTGCGCCCTTAACCAAGGTAAATAACAAAGCTGTTGCAAGTATTGGAGTTACAAAAGGCATACGATTACCTTTTATAATGTAACAAAGTAACGAAGTAGCCAATATGTAGCCAAGGCATATGGGGTCAAAAATTATTGAAAACATTCTTGGAAAAATTAAAGATCCCAATGGGGTAGACCAGTTTGGATAGGGACTGTATTTTCCTGTTTTCGTTTCGGTAATTACACCAAGGTTAAACCAATCTTGCCATATATAGGTATATTTAGGTAGCATCATCATCCCGAAACCTATAATGGCAACTAAAAGCCCTGTGTAGCTAACAAAGGATAGTACTCTATTTAATTCGATTTTTTTATTATAAAAACTGAAGAACAGTATTCGCCCAATAGCGTAAGCTACAAATATAATAAAAAGCGTTCTGAGATAGTATGCTTTTGCATCAAAACTGGCGTCAGAAATAATAAAGCTCAAAAATGAGACGCCAAAAACTAATGGTATAGTTAATTCGTATTTATACAGCCTTATCTTATTTATATACCTTATCAGCATACACAGCAAAAATACTATTGCAAATATTTCCTTGTTGATTAGTAAAAACTTTAAACTATCACTTCCAATTTCAATATTGGTGAACGTCATACCTATTCCAATAGTCAAGTTTTGAGTTACTATAAGCACAAAAAGATGTATAAACATCAGCATAGTTCTTTCCAATATAAAAACGTAAGTAGCTACAACTGCTATTGTGCATATCACATTCATAAATAATCCTATTGTTGGATTCATGAAATTGGATAAAGACATTATCAAAATTGTTTGTAGAGCAAAAGGAAAGATTAAGTAGAGTTTTATGAATCCACTGTCGCGTTTAACTACACTATTTAATGAGTCAGTATATACAGCTGGTTGAGTCATTATGCACCTCTCCTTATTTCATCCTGTGTTTCATTCTCATATATTCAATAAAAGAGAAAAATAATGTAGTGGATACAGAAATAATTATTGCAAAGGCCATCACATATCACTCCCGATAAAATATATAATTTTAGTTTTTTGCTACAAATTGAATCGCAATCGATACATATGGTATCATCAAAGATTCTTTTTGTAAAATTTTTTTAATTCTTTTACCCTCCCCCATCGAAGCTGGTGCTGAAAGCTGACAACCATAAGGAACTCGAAGCAACGTTGTCAAGTGTTGAAAATATGTATCCAATGGATATTAGAAGCTGTGGAGGCAATAACAGAACAAAAAGTTCCGAATGGAAATCCAGTTGTAAATACTCCTGCGGTCAAAGCACTGACTTCTAAACACTTGTAACTGTTCTATATCGTCCTGTTCTTTGAGTACGCAGAAAAGATGAAAAACAGCATAAGATACACTAAAGCCCCTCTTAAGGATATAATTCCTTTTGAGGGGCTTTTTTCACGAACTAATACTTTCAGTTTTTACGCTACTCTCCATAGTTCCAACCATATCATTAGGCAGGATTAGCATTAAATCTTGTTTAGATAATTTTGTATGTCTGCTCATCAATCTCACTGCTTGATTACGTATCGCCTTTTCAATTAGGTTCCGAACAAGTCTTGCATTGCTAAATACGAACTCATTATTTTTTTCATCGACCAGTAATTCTCTAAGTTTTCTCACCGCTGCTTCACTGAGGATATATTCACGTTCCTTTACCATCTTATGAGCAATTGAGATTAGCTCATCAACAGTATAATCTCGGAAGTCAATTTTGATTGGAAACCGTGAAGGAAGACCAGTATTGGTATCCATAAAGTCAGCCATTTCATCGGGATACCCAGCAAGAATAATTATTAGATCGTCCTTCTTATCCTCCATCACTTTAACAAGGCAATCTATAGCCTCTTTACCAAAGTCCTTTTCTCCTCCACGAGCTAAACTATAAGCCTCATCTATAAACAGAACTCCACCCATAGCCTTTTTGACCAGATCCCGTGTTTTCTGAGCGGTATGTCCAATGTATTCACCAACAAGGTCTGCTCTCTCCACTTCGATCAAATGTCCCTTACTTAATAAACCCATCTTCTGAAACAACTTAGCAACCAGTCTAGCCACTGTTGTCTTCCCTGTCCCAGGATTCCCTTTAAACAACATATGAAAAGATTGGGCTCCAGCCTTTAATCCAACCTCACTCCGCATTTTCTCGATTTGCAAAAACGCATATATTTCATAAATTAGATCCTTAACTTTTTCCAATCCGATCATTGAATTTAATTCGTGAAATATATGGTTAATTGATTCATTCTGTTCAGGCTGAATAGACGATTCCTTTAGTTTTTCCTTTATGAACTCCTTCTCTTCTTCTTGAGATTTAAATGTAATGTTCATTCGGGAATCGTTTATGGTTATTTGTCTAAGGCTCCCGCCCAAAGAAATCACCTCGCAACAACAAAGTATGTAATTGCTTTTATTCTAAAGGTGGGCTAATTTGCTTAAATGCCTCTCAGACGTTCTAAATGCCCGTGTATTCATTTCTACTCGTCTATAAAGTCTTTATGGTGTCTTGACAATTACCTTCGCTCAGAACTTATTTAGAATGGGTTGGACTAAAGCCATATTTTTTATATATCTCAGAAAGCGATAAATTATGTTCATAATGTACTTCGTAAATTAACGGAAACACCTTCTTTCTTTTTAGCATCGCTCTTTCCTTTGAACTACAAGCTGATCCAGCTCCTTCTGTATTTCCTGGAATAGACTGTGCTGGGAAACAGGGTTTGGCGATGGGGACGGTTCCCGCTCGGGAACTGCGCTGCTGATAAGCGGAGGTTCCGCGCTGCGGAGCACGACATTAATCTGTCTGGATGGCCGTCCTTCAGATCGGCCGTTTGCGGCCGTTACTCGCCCGTTCATAGCTCCTCACCTCTTTATCCAAAGGGCTGACTATCTATTCCAATGTATTCTACTGACAGCCTGCTTATTAGAAGTTTCGTCCTCATAGGAGCCCGGCTGCAATCAGAAGCCGATCGGCCGTCCATTTCGTATAGGCAAGCACTTCCCTGGATTTATGCTTCGCCATTGGAAGCACGGTAGATTTCGTCAGCGAAACCGTCGGTCGCTCATAGCCGAGCGCAGCCGCCACTTCCATCGATCTCGTTCCATGATAGTCATGCGTGATGATGATCGAGGTCTTCCATCCCTGTTCTTTCATAATTGCCTGGCTGTACAGCAAATTCTCATAGGTGCTGGTCGCTTTGTTTTCCAAATAAATGTCGCTCTCCGGCACACCCGCCGCAACTAAATAATTGCGCATCCCTTCCGCTTCGGTATAAGGATAGCCGGGCTTGTCGAGTCCGCCGGTTACGATAAACGTGCGAAACCGCCCTGCCTTATACTCGGAGAGAGCATGCTCAAGCCGCTCGCGGAGCCCCGGACTCGGCTGCTCTCCCCACATGGATGCTCCGAGTATGATGCCAACATCCGCCTTGTCAGCCGGATTGCTGACGGCGCTTTCGATCTTCCAGTAGGCATACCCTGACCATAATACGCCGGCCGCAACGAGGATGAGCAGCGCATATAAAGCCCTCTTCATCCATAATTTCTTCCCGGTCATGGCACGTATAACCCGCTCTTCTCCGTTAATTTCCTGCCGCATTATGACTTCCTCCTGAATTCGCCGTTGTGAAATAGCTGCTGCCGATGCTCCAGAGACATCATGAAATAGGGGAATTCATGCGCATCGATCGCCCGGAGCAGACCTTTCGCCGTTACTTTGGCCAACCGATAGTCGTCGCGGGTAATATCATTGCGGTTCAGGGCATCCTCCAGCTCATCTTCATCCAGCAGGAACACTTCGCCGTTGCTGACGACCACAACGTCGAGATACAAATCATCGAACCACGGCACGCCCTGGTCGGTTACGCCCTGCTTCTTGCAAATATCGATATACCACTGCACGATGTTTCGCTTGTCGTCAAACATGGCCGTAACGATATAATGGCTGTCCTTCGGATAATACTGCAGCCAAGAATAGCCTTTGTCCGCAATGCGGTATGTATGGCTGCCATAGGTTTTCCATAATGGTTCTTTCAGGCCATATATGGTGTATAAGGTCAGGTACCCTGTGAATTGCTCGGAATCCACATACCGGGAAGTGAAGTGCCGGCGGGTGATACGGCGCCAATTTGCCCGATCTCCGAATTTACGTTTCATGGAACTTTTCCTCCCCATATCGTATTCCCAGCTTACCACATTTAGGTTTCACACTCAAAACAAAGAAGCCCCCGCTTATCCGCGAAGGCTTCTTTGTTCATTATGGACTTACTTGGTTCGGTTCAGACTCGGTGGCCGGTACTTCCGGCTCCACGATTGTTCCGGGAACCGTCGTGACGTTGCCCGAATCGGTAGTGCCTTCAATCGTTCCAGAATCCTCGCCGCCGGTGCCATCACCTGCATCCGACCCGGATCCACCGTCCTGTCCGCCATCTACAGGCGGATTGGTACTGCCGTTGTCCTGGCCGTTTCCTTGACCATTGCCTTGACCGTTACCATTTCCATTTCCATTTCCATTTCCATTGCCTTGACCATTGCCGTTGCCCTGGCCGTTTCCATTGCCTTGACCGTTGCCGTTGTCTTGGCCGCTGCCATTGTCTTCGCCGCTTGGATTGTCGATGCCATCGCCGGCATCTCCTTCATCCGGTGGGATCACATCCTCAATATCCCCCGGGTCCGGCTCCAGATCCTCCGGCGGCAGCTCGGATACGGCAGCGATCTGCAGCACGTTCGAGCGCTCGGATTCTTGATCCGTTGCCGGGTCATAAGCCGTTACGTAATATTCGTACGTCAGCCCCTCCATCGCGCTCATATCATCCGTGGAGGTGCTGTTCACCGCATCCAGAATCCGCGTGAATTCGCTCTCCGAGGTTTCCCGGCGATAAATCCGGTATTGAATGCCGCTGCCCTGAACGCCATTCCAGCTCAGATAGACGGTCTGATTCGCGCCGTCATAAGATCCGGTCAGGCCGCTGACAGGCTCCAGCTTCGGCGTCTCCACCACCGGCGGGGCCGGCTCGGTGCTCGGGAAGTTTTTCGGCTCATAGGACTGAACCGCCTTCTCCATAATCTTGCCCCAGAGCGCTGCGGACATTGAGCTGCTTCGCTTCAGCAGATGCTGCTTGTTCGGTTTGTCGTATCCCATCCATACGGCCGCCGTCAGTTCCGGCGTGTAACCGACAAACCAAACGTCACGGTTGGAACTGATGCCTTCATAACCGCTTTGCGTCGTACCGGTTTTACCGGCAACCGGACGGCTGATCCGGGCATTCCGGCCCGTTCCGTCCTGAACGACACGCTCCATCATTTCCGTCATCTGGGAAGCCGTCGACTCGCTCATGACACGCTTGCCCTTGCTTCCCTTATTCTCATGCACGACTTTGCCTTTATTGTCCCGGATTTCCTTGATGGCGAAAGCTTCCTTCAGCTCGCCGCCATTGGCGAATGCGCTGAACGCTTGAGCCATCTCGAACGTGTTCGTTCCGGAATTCATGCCGCCAAGAGCCAGGGACAGGTTCGCGTCGGCCTCTGTCATCTGGATGCCCAGACTCTTGGCGAACTCGACCCCGGTTTTAACCCCGATCTGGTTCAGCAGCCATACCGCCGGGATGTTCTCGGAGCGCTGAATCGCTTCCGGCATGCTGATCGTCTCGGAATATCCATGCAGATTGTTCGGACAGTAATCTCCGAAGCATTGCTTCTTGTTGCTCAGCCTGGAATCCTTCGTAAAGTTGCCGGATTCCAGAGCCGGCGCATACGACACGATCGGCTTCAGTGCCGAGCCCGGCTGACGACGGCTGTCGGTCGCACGGTTGAATCCGCCGCGCATGTACTCTCTGCCGCCTGATATCGCCACGATCCCGCCGTTCTCCTGATTAATGATAACCATGGAGCCTTGAACGATCTCCTCATCCGGACTCTCCTCGAAGTTGGCCGGATTGTTGAATTCTTCCTCCATCGCCTGCTGGGCGTTCGCGTCCATCGTCGTATAGATCTGGTAGCCGCCGATATTCAAATCGTCCTCGGTAAGTCCCCACTTCTCCTCGGCCTCATCCATAACGTAGTCGATAAAGGCCGTATATTTCTGCTTTCTCTCCGGCGGCGTATAGTCGTAATCGACTTTCTTCGCCTTCTCCGCCTCTTCGGCCGTAATATAGCCCTGCTGCTCCATCAGCGTAAGCACGACCGCACGGCGCTCCTTGGACAGCTCCGGATTTTTCAGCGGGTTGTATCGGGAAGGCCCCTTTGGCATGGCGGCCAGCGTCGCCATTTCCCACAGGTCGAGCTCATTAAGATCCGATTTGCCGAAGTAACGCTCGGAAGCCGCCTTAATGCCGTAATAAGGTCCGCCGAAGTTAATCCGGTTCAAATACATCTCAATGATCTCTTCCTTGCTGTGCTTCCGCTCCAATGCCAGCGCGATCGACATTTCGGTCGCTTTGCGGAAGAAGGTTTTGTCCCGGGTCAGAAAAATGTTTTTCGCCAGCTGCTGGGTGATCGTACTTCCGCCCTCCACCATGGAACGGGCCATAATATCCTTCACGGCAGCGCGGCCGATCGACCAAATGTCGACGCCGTTATGCTCCCAGAATCTTCTATCCTCTGTTGCTATAAATGCATTAACCAATTGTTCCGGAATATCCTCGTAATCAACCGGATCGCTCTTCTGAATCGACAGCTCGCCCATTAAATTGCCCTGTCGATCATATACTTTCGACGTACCGTAAGCGGTCAGTTTGTCCTTATTCTGCTCCAGGAGCTTCTCGCCGCTGACCAAGATAAACAAATACCCTGCCAGGGCGCAAAATATGGCGATAACCGCCGTAAAAAACAAAGCCCATGCAATCCGCTTGCCTCTGCCTTTTTTCTTCTTCTTTGACCCTGATTTGGATCCTTTGGATGCCTTCGGGTTGTCTTTGTTTTTGTTCACCCTGGACATCTCGTTATCTCTTCCAGCCATTTGTCCCCCTCCTTGCTCCCTTGCGGGATCAAAACTCTGTGCGTTGTACAGGCTCTCGGAAAGAAAAGAACAACCTTCTCAGGTTGCTCTCTGCACTCCTTATAAACTAAACGAAATATAAACCAAAAAGTTTCAAGTTAATCAGGACGCGATCATTCCAAGAAGCCAGGGCCCGCTAATGACCTCATGATTGCAGCGATAATTAGGGAAATCCAGGAATAGAGACATAATCCCAATCATATCGTGCAAAAATCCGTGAAATTTTATTGATCGTTGCTGTTATCCTGCATCAGGGAAACATTGCGCTGTGGCATGAACGTGGAGATGGCATGCTTGTACACCATTTGCTGACGGCCGTCGCTGTCAATCACGATGGTAAAGTTGTCAAAAGCCTTGATCGTTCCACGGATCTGAAAGCCGTTGGTCAGGTATACCGTAGCCGGGATGTTCTCTTTGCGCAGTTGGTTCAAGAACGTATCTTGGATGTTGATGGACTTGTTCATTAGCCGTACCCCCAATGGTTCATTTAGATTGTTTTGAAAAATATATTCAAGATATTAGTGAAACTTTCCTGCTATTATAGCACGGATTTTTTGATAGTTCGCAGAAAAATTTCCCGAGTCGGTGACGTCTACCCACTCGATGTCCTTCATATGGCGGAACCAAGATAGCTGCCTCTTCGCAAACCGGCGGGTATCGCGCTTGAGCAGCGTCACCGCTTCCTCATAGCTGCATTCCCCTTGAAGATACGAAACGATTTCCTTGTAGCCAAGACCCTGCATCGCAACAAGCCCGGGACCGAACCCTTTCTCCATAAGCGCTGCCACCTCATCGACAAGCCCCTGCTGCAACATCAGATCGATTCGTTCTTCAATACGGTTATATAGCATTTGCCTGTCCATTGTCAAACCGACCAGGCATAATCGGTACGGAGACTCCTTCTTCTGAGGGGCCAACTGGGACGAAAGTGGGATGCCCGTCACATGGAATACTTCCAAAGCACGAACGACCCGGCGCAGATCGTTCGGATGCAGCCGCTCCGCGCTCTCCGGGTCTATTTCCGCTAGCCTCCAGTGAAGCGCCTCCGCCCCGTTTTCATCGGCATAACGGAACTGCTCCTTGCGAAACTCCTCATCCGCTCCGCTCTCACTGAATTGGTAGCCGTAGCAGACGGATTCGACATAAAGCCCGGTTCCGCCGACGATGAAGGGCAGCTTGCCGCGCTCCGTAATTTCGGTAATCAAGCGCTGGGACTGCTCCTGAAATTCCGCCACCGAGTAAGGGTAGTCCGGCTCATGGATATCGATCAAGTGATGGGGAACGCCCTCCATCTCGTCTTTCGTAATCTTGGCGGTTCCGATATCCATGCCCCGGTATACCTGCATGGAATCGCCGGAAATAATTTCACAGTCAAATTCCTTGGCGATCTGAATGCTCAGTTTTGTTTTGCCGACGGCTGTAGGACCGATCAGGACAAGCAATCTCGGTTTGGATTCAACTGTCAATGGATATCACTCCGTACGTAGTTTTCGATTGCCCCCGCGGCATGACCGTAAAGCCCAATCGCTCGAACTCGCCGCTGTACCGGGTTTCCTTCATGACAACGGTTTTGCGGGCTACTCTGACCGCCTGTCTCACGCTCTCCTCATCCAGCGGCTCGCCGTTAGCATAAAGTCTGAGCGGATTCATGGAGTCGGAGCTTGTAATCGGCTCACGGAACATCGGATCAAAATAAACGATATCGACGCTTCGGTCCGGCAGCGACCGCAAATATTCCAAATGATGGCCATGCTTGACAATAATGCGCCGCATCGCTTCATCACTCTTCTCGAACTGGCTCTTATAGGTCCTGAGCCCCTCTTTCAGCATGGCGAACAGCGGCAGAGAGCTCTCTAGCGCAACCACGCGGCTGTTCGGCCCGCCTTTTCCGGAAAAAACAAGCGCATCCGCGCCCAGCCCCGCCGTGCAGTCGAGCACCGAATCGCCCTCCTCCATGCGCGAAGCCTCCAGCATCGGGTCCGGTTTGCCGCGGAGCACTCGCTTCAGCCTTACAAAGCCCATGCTGGGATGAAACTCCGTGACCGACCCATCCGGACCGCTTAAGCGGACATGGTCGTGCAGCACGACCAGCACGTCCTCTTCGCCCATCCGGCGGGCCAGCTTTCTTAACGATTGGCCGCCTCTTGGAACATACCGGCAGCCGGTTTCCTGGGCTAAGCGCTTGGCGCGTTCCACAATGTCCGGCGCTTCCGCTTCTCCAGTTGTAATAATCATGAATTTCCTCCTTGTTGTTACATGACGCGCTTGAACATTTTCTCCAAATCATACGGGGAGAAGGAGACGACAATCGGTCGTCCGTGTGGGCAGGTATACGGCTGCCGGCATTCGGCCAAACGCCGGATCAGCATCATCGCCTCCTGCTCGGTCAGCTTCTGGTTTGCTTTGATCGAGGCTTTGCAGGAGCACATGATCGAGGACGCTTCTCTTAGCTTGGCGATATCGATGTGCCGCTCGCTTAGCACCCACTCAGCCATTTCCTCGATCAGCGCCTTCTCATCGCCTTTTGGGAACCAGAACGGATGGGAACGGACCAGGAAGGTATTCCCTCCGAAAAATTCCATGTATACGCCGGCCTTCTCGAACCAATGCAGGCGTTCCTTCACTTTCTCCGTTTCCGAAGGCGTGAACTCCAGCGTGATCGGCAGCAGCAGCTCTTGCGAGGCATCCGCAGGCTTGCCGAATTGCTCATAGTAGTATTCGTAGTTAATGCGCTCATGGGCCGCGTGCTGGTCAATCAGATACAGGCCCGTCTCATTCTGCGCGATAATATAGGTTCCATGATGCTGCCCGATATAGGTCAGCTCCGGAAACGGCGGAATGTCCGGAGCGGGCCCCGATGCCGCCGTCATCCATTCCTTCGTGACGGCCGGCACATTGGCCGATCTGCGTTCCACCGTACGGTCCTCATAGCCAGGCTTCGATGGATATGCGGCCGCCGCAGCCGTTTCTCTCATTTGCGGCTGCTGCGCGGTCCAGTCCTTGTAATCAGGCGAAGAACCCGTTATGGAAGCACGCAGCGAATCAGGTTTCGGCGATGACTCCCGCCGAAAATCACTGCCAGCAGTTTCCGCCTGGGACCTGCCGCCAAGGCTCTCTTGAGGCATTCCCGCCCGCTCCCCTCGGCTCGGCGCTTCATAGGATGGAGCAGGAAAATTAAGCTGTTCCTGGATAAATGCGTTATCGCTTTTGCCGATCGTTTGCTTGGCCGGACGCGGAATGAGAATCTCCTGCCGGAGCACATTCCGGACCGCTTCCTCTACGAACGAGAACAGCTCCGGCTCCTTGCTGAAGCGGACCTCCAGCTTGGACGGATGGACGTTTACGTCGATCAGCGACGGATGCATCGACAGCTGAAGCACGACGAGCGGATATCGGTTGATCGGCAGCAGCGTATGATACCCCTTCAGAACCGCCTGCATGAGGCCGTAGTTCCGAATATAACGTCCGTTGACGATCAAGGACATGCCGTTCCGGTTGGCTCTTGTAAAATCCGGGCGGCTGATATAACCGTGAAGCGTATAGTCCATATTTTCCGCTTCGATTTTCATCATCGCTTTCGCGGATTGCGTGCCGTAGATGGCAGCGATGACCTGCAGGGCATCCCCGTTACCGAGCGTCTGCAGGAGGGTATTGCCGTTATGGCGGAGCGTAAAAGCGATATCCGGCCTGGACAGCGCCAGGCGGTACATATAGTCGGATATATGGCCAAGCTCCGTTTGAATCGTCTTCATATACTTCAGCCTTGCCGGCGTGTTGTAAAACAATTCCCTTACAAGGAAATCCGTCCCTTTAGGCGATGCGGTTTCTTCGTTCACACGCAGGTTGCCGCCCTCGATTTCGATTTTACGCCCGCGGCCGTCCTGCTCGTTCGACGTTACGACACGCACTTTGGACACGGCTGCGATCGAAGGCAGCGCTTCGCCCCGAAAGCCGAGACTGATAATCTGGAACAGATCGCGCCCCTCGGCAATCTTGCTCGTCGCATGCCGATAGAAGGCGGTCTCGCAATCGTCAGGATCAATGCCGGAGCCGTTATCCGTAACGCGGATGCTGTCAAGGCCCCCTTCTTCGACGGCCACGTCGATCCTCGTGCTGCCGGCATCGATCGCGTTCTCCACAAGCTCCTTCACCACGGAGGCAGGCCGTTCAACCACCTCGCCGGCTGCAATCTGGTTCGCAATATGCTCGTCCAATACGCGAATTTTTCCCATGAAACCCTACCTCCGTTTCCTTGCACTAATTTAATAGCAAATGCATCTTACAAACTGCAGATTGGATTAAATCACCATTGCACATTCGGGAACAATGCTGCTTCATTGCGATACAGCTTCGATTGCAAAGCAGCTTTGATCACAAGTCAGATTCGTTTATAAGTCGGATTCGGTCTTAATTCACCGCTACATATCCTTCGCCTTCATCTTCAGATCATTCAATAGCTGCATTGCTTGCAGCGGCGTCATATTCATCAGGTCTGCACCCTTCACCGCTTCGATAAGCGCCCGAACGGACGGATCCTGCGACGCGGAGACGCCTGCCTCCTCGGAAGCTCCTTGTTCCTTGCCGGTTACGGCATTCTGCGGCTCTTTGACGTCCTCATCGTCAAAAATCGAGAGCTGAATCACCTCTCCGGTTCTGCCGTTTTCGCGGCTCTCACGGCTCTCTGATCCAGCCTTCGCGAAGGGCTCGGCTCCCTCCACCGCTTCCCTGACAATATCGCGCGGCTGCGCAGTGACATATCCCTCCGCGGCGGCTCCTTGCGCAGATTCGGCACGCTGAAGCGCAGCGCCGTGCTCGGAAGCGACAGCGGCCAAGGAAGCCTGCTCCAGGCCTTGCAGCAGGCCATAGGCACGATCGATGATGCTGCCCGGAAGACCCGCCAGCCGTGCGCAGTATATTCCATAGCTGCTGTCGGCGGCGCCAGGAATCAGCTTGCGCAGAAAATGCACCTTGTCCCCGCTCTCCTGAACGGCCATCGAATAGTTGCGAAGCCCGCTCAGGCTTTCCTGCAGATGGGCCAGCTCATGGAAATGCGTCGATACTAACGCCTTGCAGCCGATATGGTCATGCACGTATTCGATCACGGCTTGGGCTATTGCCATTCCTTCGCTTGTGGAGGTTCCCCGTCCCAGCTCGTCAATAATGATAAGGCTTCGCGGAGTCGCCTTCTCGGTCATGACCTGAATATCGGCCATTTCCACCATGAAGGTGCTCTGGCCCCCGATCAGGTCGTCAGCGGCCCCGATCCGGGTAAAGATGCGGTCTACCAGCGGAATGACGGCGCGCTCCGCCGGCACAAAGCAGCCGATCTGCGCCAGAATCGACAGCAACGCAACCTGGCGCATATAGGTGCTCTTTCCCGCCATGTTCGGACCGGTTATCAGCAGGATGGAGGAACCCTCCTTGCGCAGCTCCGTCCCATTGGCAATGAACGCCGCATCCTTCATCACCGCCTCCACCACCGGGTGGCGTCCGCCTTCGACGATATAATCATAGCCTTCGCTCAGCTCCGGCTTCACGAACCGGTGCTCCGCACTGACCGCAGCCAGCGACTGATACACATCCATCTCCGCGATTCGTTCGGCCAGCTTCTGCAATCTGGACACCTGCATATTCAGCTTGTCCCGCAGCTCGGTGAACAAGGCATATTCGAGATCGACCATCTTCTCCTGCGCTTCAAGGATCAATCCTTCCTTCTCCTTGAGCTCGGGCGTGACGAACCGCTCGGCATTCGCCAGCGTCTGCTTGCGCTCATACCGGCCTTCAGGCAGAGAGGACAGATTGGATTTCGTCACCTCAATATAATAGCCGAACACTTTGTTGTAACCGATCTTAAGCGACTTAATGCCTGTCGCGGCGCGCTCCCTCGCTTCAAGCTCCGCGATCCAGCGCTTGCCGTTCGTGCTCGCTTCCCGCAGCTCGTCGAGCCGCTCATGGTAGCCGGGCTTGATGATTCCGCCGTCCCGCACCGAAACCGGCGGTTCATCCACGATGGCATCCTCGATAAGCTGATACAGTTCCTCGCAAGTATCGGTCTCCTCCGCCAAGCGGCGAAGGGTACTGGAGGTTGACTGCGAGCACAGCTCCTTCAGTGCCGGGATTTGCCGCAGCGACAGCTTCAGCGCATTCAGATCCCGTCCGTTGGCGCTGCCGAATGCGATCCGGCCTACCAAACGCTCGAGATCATAAATTTCCTTCAGCGCCATCCGCAAATCTTCACGCAGTATGTACTGGTTGTACAGATGCTCAACAGCCTCAAGCCGCTCCTCAATCCGCGCACGGGACAAGAGCGGCTTATCGATCCATCGACGCAGCAGCCTCGCACCCATCGACGTCTCGGTTTGATCCAGAAGCCACAGCAGCGAGCCTTTCTTCGACCGCTCCCTCACCGTTTCGACCAGCTCCAGATTGCGTCTGGTGAACGGATCCAGAACCATGAATTGACCCGGCTCATAGGAATCGATCTGGGTTAGCTGGCCGAGCGAACGCTTCTGGGTTTCGCTCAGGTACGAGATCAGAAGAGATATGCACGCTCTTCGTTCCTCCTCAAGGCGGGCCCAGGCAGCCTCCCCGAATTGGGATTTGACCAGACCGTCCTCCCGCCGTTCCCATGCCGTGTGCACCACGTTACGGCTGCCGGGAAGCGCCTGGGATGCAATGATCTCCAGCAGCTTGGAATCCCCGATAATTTCGGACGGCTCGTAAATATTGATCTCATCCCTCAGCCATTCCTCGGAAAACGGCACCGAGGTGACGTACAGCTCCCCTGTGGACAGATCGCATGCGGCGAGAGACAAAAGACCCCCGGCCTCCGTTACGCACACCATATAGTTGTTGGATTTATCGCTAACCGCCTTGCCTTCCATGATCGTTCCCGGCGTGACGACCCGGACGATCTCCCGGCGGACCATGCCCTTCGTGACGGAGGCATCCTCCATCTGTTCGCATATGGCGACTTTGTAGCCTTTTTCGATCAAACGCTGAATATAGCCTTCTGCCGAATGGTAAGGCACGCCGCACATCGGAATCCTCTCGGCGCCTCCGCCCTCGCGGCCGGTCAGCGTAATTTCCAGCTCCTTGGCAGCCAAAATCGCATCATCAAAAAACATTTCATAGAAATCGCCCAGACGGAAAAAAAGAAACGCGTCCTGCGCTTGTTCCTTCACTTTCAAATATTGCTCGATCATCGGCGTATATTTAGCCATGACTAACCTCCATGCCGTTTATAGCTGAACTCTATTATAACAGAAATGCATCCTTTGTCTCACGGCATCGAAGGAATATTCCACAGCGGCCGGATATCCCTGCTCTCATCCCACGTCCGGCCGCTTTCGATATACGACAGCGCCTTTTCGATTTCACAGGCAAACCGGGGGTATTCCGGCAGCGCCGACAGATCCCGGTGCCAGCCGGGAACACATTCCCTAAGCGCGGCTTTGTCGCCTTCATAGTACGCGCGGTGGTACCGCTCGGCATTCAGCGGCCTTGCCGGCATAAGGTCGCTGTATTTGGCCGCCAGGTATGCGATCGCAAGCGACAGCTTGGTTACAAAGGGCGAGATCAGGAAGCTCGGAAGCGTCCGGTATTCGAACCCTCCGTACGGCTGGCGGCGGAAATCGCCCAGAAAGCCGTAGCGCGGCCTCCGCACCCGTCCTTGCGGGTCTTCCAGAAGAGCCAGCGGCAGCGCCAGATAATTATCGAGCACTTGCAGAAGCGATAAAGTCAGCGGCACGCCGCTGAAGTGGATATGACCGCCGAGCGGAAAATCCGTATATGGCAATGCCCCCGCCCGCCACGACAGCGTCCGGTCCGTAATGAGGGCATACGCTTCACGCATCGCCCGCTGCAGCTCGCAAAGCAGCTCCTTCGGCTGCGGCTTCGGATCAGGCCGCAGCTCTGCCAGCGGATAAATGACTTCGCCGCGAAACCTGACGGCATCGCTGCCGGCCAATCCGCCGCGCTCCATAAACGCTGATGCGTGAACAACCTCTCCGTTATCCCTCATCAGTATAAACTCAGGATCCATTCCCAGCAGCAGGTTACCTGCACCTGCACCTGCACCTGCACCTGCACCTGCATCTGCACCTGCGCTTGCCCCCGCCTCCGCACCACCCGGGCTCAGGCGGGAGCCTCGTCCTGCAGGATCCGCCTTGGCGCTCATGACCGCCCGGCCGGGAGAGCCCTGGAATCGAAGTTCCTCCACGACATATCTGCGGCCGGGCCGAACCGCAATCATCACTTCCCCTTCCTCGGCTCCCAGTGTGTACAGCGAACGCACCGCCGCCTTCTCCAGCCTTCGGTGCAGACCGTCGGCATATCTTCCGCTGTCATGCTCCGGCTCATGGCGGGTGCTGCCGCCTCCGATCTGATCATGCTTTATCCATTCGGCCGTCAGCTCCCGTACGCGCACCGTGTATCTGGCCGCATAGCCTCCTGCCGGATCGGGTCTTGCGCCAAGCCGGCACGGGATGCCGGATCTCGACAATCTAGCCGCAGCGCGCGCTGCGGCGGAGCCGTCAAGAACGGCGGATCCGCGTTTTTCCCCTGTTCCCCCCATGACCAGTGCCATATCAGACGGCCCCCTCAAAAAATAAAATAAAAAAGAGGGCATCCGCCCTCCGCAAAGCTGCTTTCACCGCATATGCTGGATTATAAGCTTCCCTGATGGAGGGTTAACTTACAATTCATCCTCCAGACCTTCATAGTCCAGGTCTTCGTAATCGTCGCCTCCGTCTCCCAGGACGTAGTCGAACTCTTTGTCTTCATAATCGCCGTGATGGTGGCTGCACACTTTGACGACCACCTTCGTCTCGGCTACAAGCTCTACCGCGAACTCTCTCTCTACCCGTAGAATGACACTCGTGCCATTGGAGGATACGCTAGCTTCCACACAACTCGGCTCCTGTGTCGCTTCTGCCGACACCTCAACCGTTGAAGCACGATGCTTCGGATCCAGATAGGAGAGAGGTACGCGTTCTACATAGGATACCGTCTCTTTCGCCACGTCGGTCTGCGAATTTTTGTCATAGGAATACCAGATGTTCACATCGTAAGTACCAATAACCTCAATTCCGTCTCCGGCGGCAACCGCCTCGTATTGATGGTTTATAATCCAAGCCCCCAAAATACTGGTCGGATTATTAGGCGGAGTCACGGTATGTGTTACGGTAGAGAACTTACGACCCTTGCCGCAGATCGCCTTCGTGATGATTTCTCTACATTGGTGTTTATGACTCAATGACATCTTCGAACCTCCTCCTTACACTCATTCCATACATGTGTATGCACGACATGGGCGAATGTTGAATGAAGTGGTCCAAATAAATTCGGATGATGCCAAAAAAATTGAAAGAAACGTTCAGAATTGTCGCATTCAGCCTGCGGAACCCGCAGGCTTCCGCGTTTTTTTAGCCGTAGGGGCCTTGTATTTCTTTGAAATATTCAAGTAATAAGCAAGCTCCCGGCACAGCTGGAGAATCGCCGACCGGACCTCGAATTCCTCCCGCGTGGCCGGCAGCTCCATCCGCTTGAAGCGATCTTCCAGCTCATTCAGCAAGGCTTCCGATTTGCCGGTATAGCCTTCGGATATGACGTCCTTGCTTAATTGCTCGAATACTTCGGCAGCGAGGATCCCGTGCGGCAGCCTCTCGTATACCTGAGAGATTTGATGCATCATGCTTTGGATATTTTCCATCTGTTCCTTTCTCATATAGAAATAGATGTTCCACGATCCGTCCGGATGGATCATCTGGTTCTCCGATGCCCGCTTGGCCTCCTCAATCCCCTGGTCGATCTGGCGGCTTGCCTTGATCAATTCCTTTCCGTCCCAGATATGCTCCGGATCTCGCAGGGTCAGGGAGAAGTGACTGAAGATCACGGAAAACAGCCCGTCCACCTTACGCCGGATGTCCATCATGGTTCCTTCACTATTGGGCATGTACACCAGATTCACAAGCATCGCGGAGCCCAGCCCGATCACAAGCAGCACTACCTGAGTGAGCATAATGTCCAGCGCGATCTCTTCTCCCTGGAACACCCGGAACACGACAACCGAGCTGGTGACGATGCCTTCCTTGAAATTGGCTCTCGATATGAGTGGAAACGCAAGCAGAATATATAGGGCCAGTACCCAATAATGGAACCCGAGCAAATAGAATAAAATGCAAGCCAGCGCCAGCCCCAGCAGTGACGCGAAGAACCGCGACGAGATGGAGATGACGCTGCGCTTGCGGGTGACGTCGACGCCCAGGATCGCAAGAAGACCGGCGGACGTAGCCCCCGGTATATTAAAAGCATCAGTTATTAGGATGGCAAGCAGACTTGCTACAGCGGTTTTAATGACACGGAATCCCATGAAAATCAGAAGCCTCCAAGCGTGGATAATCAAGTTCGATCTTGTTCCATCCTAGCCTATTTTCATGTCATTCACAACCGCCCTCAGCCTCTGCCGCGAAAAGCGAGTCTCCGCAAGCGGATGCTACCTGTGGGTCAGCAGCTTTCTTTCAATATAGACAACGATCTGGTACATCGCCGTCGCCACGACGGCAATGATGAGAAGACTCGACAGCACCAGCGTGAAGTTGAACACCTGAAATCCGTACATTATCAAATATCCAAGCCCGGATTTCGCAACCAGGAATTCGCCGACGATCACGCCGACCCAGGCCATGCCCACATTAACCTTCAAGGTCGATACGATGGCTGGATAGGAGGCCGGCAGAATGACGCGCTGGAATACTTGGCGCTTCGTGCCGCCGAAGGTGCGGACAACCTTGATCAGATTGGAGTCCACCTCATTGAAGCTGTTGTATACGACGAGGGTCGTCACAATCACCGTGATCGACAGCGTCGTCACGACAATCGCCGTAAAGCCGGCGCCAAACATGACGATGAAGATCGGCCCCAGCGCCACCTTCGGCATACTGTTGAATACCACCATATAGGGATCGAGCACCTTGTTCAAGAACGGCGACCACCAGATGATGACCGCAAGCAGGGTGCCGACCAGGGTGCCGAGCAGAAATCCGACGACGGTCTCTCCGACGGTAATCCCCAGATGGCCCCACAGCTCCCCGCTCACGATGTTATCCCAAATATTCGAAAATATTTTGGTAGGATAACTGAACAGAAGCACGTCGATCCACTTTAATCTGCCCGCCGCCTCCCACCATGCGAAGAACAGGAGCAGCAGGCTGAGCTGGACGGCGAGCACCCGGCTCTGGGTGCTGCGTTTTTTCCTTCGATGCTTATCATAAATATCCTGGAGCCAGCGATTTGAAGAAGAAGCCGGCTCTTTCCGCTCGCTTTTCGTCGTCAATGGCTTCACTCCTTCCCGATTCGCTGCATTTCGCCCCATATTTCATGAAACAGTTCATTAAAGCCGGGCTCCTTGCGGGCATAAAACGGCTGTACGGCCCGAATATTCCCTGGCACATCGAACATGCGGTGAATGCGTCCCGGATTGCGGTTCAGCAGGACGACGCGGTCGCTCATGGCGATCGCTTCGGACAAGTCATGGGTTACCAGGATGGCGGTTTTTCCCCGCTCCTTCAGCGTTTCGACAATAAGGTCCTCCAGCTGCAGCTTGGTCTGATAATCCAGGGCGGAGAAAGGCTCATCGAGCAGCAGCAGCCCCGGATCCGTAGCCAGCGTACGCACCAGGGCTACCCGCTGCCTCATGCCCCCCGACAGCTGGGACGGGTACAATGGACCGCTGCCGCCAAGCCCCATCTCCTTCAGCAGGCTTTGCACCTCGCTCCGGCTGTCCGGATTGAGACGCTCCGTCAATTCCAATCCGATCAAGGCGTTGTCCATGATGGTCCGCCACGGGAATAAGTAATCCTGCTGAAGCATATAGCCGACTTCCGGCGACGGGCCGCTGACCTGCTTGCCGTTAACGATCGCCGTGCCTTTCGTTGGCTGGAGCAGGCCGGCAATGACGGACAATATCGTTGTCTTGCCGCAGCCGCTCGGTCCGACCAAGCTGATGAACTCGCCCGGTTCCACACTCAAATCAATTCCTTCCACAGCCAGAGAGGCTTCCCGATCCGTCACATATACATGCGTGATATCGTTCAGTTCAACTACCGGTACCATGGTGCACTCTCCTTTCATTCCATGGATGGGAGGTGAAGCGCTATTTTGCCTGTTTGGCTTTCTCAGCAAAGCTGTTATTGACGATTTTGTCAGGGGCGACCCGCTCCTTCAGCTCGCCGGCCTGCTCCATGACGTCCAGCAGATTGTTCCACTCGGCCTCATCCACGATCGGATCCGTTGCAAAGCTGCCCTGCTCCTTGTAACGCTTGACAGACGAGATGACGATATCCCGGTCGCTGTCCTTGAAATACGGCATGATCGCGTCGGCGATGTCCTCCGGACTGTTTGCGTCTACCCACTGCTGGGCTTTATAAAGAGCGTTCGTAAATTTTTGCACCGTTGCCTCATTGTTATTAATGTAGCTTTGCTTGGTCATGAACACGGTGTACGGCAAGTTACCGCTCTCGACGCCGAAGGATGCCACCACCTTGCCGCGCCCTTCTTTCTCGAATATCGAGGCCTGCGGCTCAAACAGCTGCACATATTCCCCTGTCCCCGAGGCATAAGCCGATGCGATGTTTGCAAAATCAATGTTCTGTATCAGCTCCAGATCGGCATGGGGATCGATGCCATTTTTCTTCAGCGTAAATTCTCCGGCCATCTGCGGCATTCCGCCTTTGCGCTGTCCGAGGAACACGCTCCCCTTCAGCTGATCCCAATCAAATTCTGCGCCGGCGTTCCGCGCCATAAGAAACGTGCCGTCCGTCTGCGTTACCTGCCCGAAGTTGATCACCGGATCCTCCGAGCCCTGCTGATACACATAAATGGAAGTTTCCGACCCGACAAGCGCAACATCGATGGCCCCAGACAAGAGCGCCGTCATCGTTTTATCTCCGCCGGGAGTCGTCTGCAGCTCGACGTCAAGCCCCTCTTCCTTGAAAAAACCTTTCTCCAGTGCGACATACTGCGGCGCATAGAAAATTGAGCGTGTGACTTCGCCCACCTTGACCTTCGTTGCCGAGCCGCTGCCGCCCCCGCATCCTGCCAGCGCTGCGGCGCACACAAGCACAAGGCTTGCCGCCAGCCCCCGCCATATCCGACGCTTCATGCTACCCCTCCATTCCCTTAACCTACCGTTTCATTTCAGCATATGCACCCACTCGCCCAATGGTTAACTAGCCTTCATAGAGGTGGAAGGGACCGGCGCTGCTAAGAAACGTAAGTCTTTTTCTAAAGTCTTCTCTTTGCAGCTCGTGCTTTTCCCCATAATAAAAACGGCGGTGCCGGGATACGATCCCTGTGCACCGCCGTTCCTAAACGAACGTCTATGGGGTCAGCCGCGCCTTCCCGTCAGATTTCATTCCTCCGGGAGCTGTGATACGGCTTCTTATTTTATGAAGGGCCTACAGTTTATATATCTCTTTATATTTGGCCTCCAGATAATCGGCCAAGTAATCCGGATTCAGTTCTTCACCGGTTACGCGGAGGATAATTTCCGACGGAGTCTCGCTCTTTCCGTATCGGTAGACCTTCTCCGTCAGCCATTCCTTGATCGGCGCCAAATTTCCTTGCTCAATCAACGCATCGAGATTCGGCATTTCCTTGCGAAGGGTATGGAGCATTTGCGCCGCATACATATTGCCGAGCGAATAAGAAGCAAAGTAACCGAAGTCCCCGCCGGACCAATGGACATCCTGAAGCACGCCGAGCCCGTCATTCGGAGGCATGATGCCGAGATACTCCTTGTACTTCGCATTCCATACCTCCGGCAGGTCCTTCACGGCAAGCCCTTCGTTAAAGAGCTGCTTCTCAATCTCATAACGGATAATGATGTGCAGGTTATAAGTCAGCTCATCAGCCTCGATGCGGATCAGGGAGTTCTCGACCTTATTGACGGCCAGATAGAAATCCTCCAGCGCAACGTCCTTCAGCTGTTCAGGGAAATGCTGCTGAAGATCGCCGAAATAGCGGCGCCAGAACGGACGGCTCCGACCGATCATATTTTCCCATAACCGCGACTGGGACTCGTGGATGCCCATCGATGCCCCTGCCGACAGCGGCGTGCCCGCCAGGCTCTTGTCGATATTTTGCTCGTACAAGGCATGTCCGCCTTCATGCAGGGAGCTGAATACCGCGCTGAGGACGTCATCCTGCAAATAATGGGTGGTGATCCGGACATCGCCCGGATTAAGTCCGATCGCAAACGGATGGACGCTCTCATCGAGCCGGCCGGCCTCAAAGTCATACCCCATCTCCCCGAGCAGAAACTTGCTGAATTTATCCTGCTGTTCCTTATCGAACAGCTGCTTGAGAAATCCGGTTTCCGGTTTGAATGAGGATTCTGATACCGCTTGCACAAGCGGCACAAGCCGAGCCTTAAGCCGGTCGAAAATCGCATCCACCTTCTCCACCGTCAAGTCGGGCTCATACATGTCTAGAAGCGTGTCATAACGGGTATTTTTCACGCCCCAATAGTCGATAAACTCCTGCTTGAATGCGACGACCTTCGTCAAGTAGGGCTCGAATCCGGCGAAATCGCTGTTCTTCTTGGCTTCCTCCCACTTCGTCTCCGACTGGGAGGCAAGGATGGAATATTCCTGGAAGCGTTCCGGCGGAATCGATTTGTTCTGCTCATAGACCTTGCGCATCTCGGCTACGATGCGGCGATTTCGGCTGTCCAGTTGCCCTTCGTGCTTCGGATCGGCAAAGAACTCGAGAAACTGTCCCATCTCCTCCGATACCTGCAGTTTAAATGCTTCCGTCGATAGTACGCCGATCGTTTCCGAGCGTACGTCGGTTCCTTTGCGCGGGGCGCCTGTCCGCAGATCCCATTGAAGAAGGCCCAGCGCTTCATAGTAGCTCATGATTTTGTGTACCAATTGCTGAAATTGTTCCCATTGCTGAGATACCTGCGCTTCCATAATCAGCTCACCTGCTCTTTTAAATTTTTTAGAGTGGATTCATAACTACTCTATTGATGATACGTTCTGCTAGGTATATAATCAACTTTCAGAAACGGCAATATCAGATGCTGTATCGAGGGAGGCCTGGTACTGTGATAATCCAACTTACCCCGGAGGCCGACCTGAAGCTGAAGGAAATGCTCGGGAACAAGCCTGGGGCCGTGAGACTGATCTATGATACCGAGGGCTGCGGATGCGCCGTCAACGGCGTTCCGGGACTTCAGATCGTGGATGGTGCTGCCGAAGGCGATACCGCGATTCAAACGGAAAGCTCGATCCCTCTGGTCATCCATGGCAAGCAGGAGGTTTTTTTCGAGGAAGAGCTGAAGCTGGACGTGCACGCCGGCACCGTTAATTTTCGTCTCACAAGCCGCAATCAGACGTATGGAACAAATATCATAGCAACCGACACCCGTGTTTGAAACTACTCTTAGATACAGAAGGAGAGATACTCTATGGAAAAACATTTGGACCGCATTCTGGAGCATAACCGCAGCTTTGTAGAGAAGAAAGAATATGAGCCTTACCTGACCGGCCGCTTCCCTGAGAAGAAGCTTGTCGTTGTAACCTGTATGGATACAAGACTGGTGGAGCTGCTCCCCAAAGCAATGAACTTCAAGAACGGAGACGTCAAAATCATCAAAAACGCCGGAGCCATCATCTCCCAGCCATTCGGCAGCGTTATGCGCAGTGTGCTGGTCGCTCTATATGAGCTGCATGCGGAGGAAGTGATCGTGGTCGGCCACTACGAGTGCGGCATGGCATCGCTGGACGCTGACGTCATGATCTCCCATATGAAGGAGCGCGGCATCTCGGACGAAGTGCTCTCCACCCTTGAGAATTCCGGCATCCGGCTTAATAAATGGCTTCGCGGCTTCGACAACGTGACCGACGGCGTTCGCAACACCGTTAGTCTCATCAAGAATCACCCGCTGCTGCCGCCGAACGTTCCGGTTCACGGCATGGTCATTGACCCGAACACCGGGGCCTTGGATCTCGTTGTCGAGGGATACGAGAACAAATAAAACAATAAAAGTCAATTTCAAGCACAAGCGCACGTTGCGTTTGTGCTTTTTTAGTCACAATTTTACCAAAAAACCATCACGTCAGCCTTCTCCCCTGTTGTCAAACCATACAGTTTCAGTGTACACTTTCTATCAACCGGACCCCTTAGGCAATAACCATGATTGCCTTGTGTCCACGATATGCGTTTCAAAGGGAGTTATGTCCATGAATACGTTGTCATACGGCTTGTTAGGGTTGCTCGCCAGAAGAGAGTCGTCGGGTTATGACCTCATGCTTCGGATCCAACCGTTTTGGCAGGCCAAGCACAGTCAAATCTACCCTCTCTTGGCCAGTATGGAAGAGAAGCAGCTGCTATCCTCGCATTGGGTTCAGCAGACCGACAAACCGGATAAGAAGATCTACGCGATTACGGAGAAAGGCATGCAAAAGCTGCGCGAGTGGATGTACCAGCCCATTGCGCCTGCCGTCACCAAGGATGAGCTTTCCCTGCGCACCTTCTGTCTGTGGCTGACCGAGATCGGCATCGCGATCGATATCTACGAGGACCGCAGAAGCAGCTATTTAGAGAAGAAGCGTTACTTCGAGCAGATTCTGGCCGGGATTCCCGAGGATACCCGGGAGATCGGAAGCAAAGCGTTCAGCAATTACATTTTGGCAACCAAAGGCCTGATGATGGCCGAAACGGAGCTGAAATGGTGCGACTGGGTGCTGGGCTTGCTGAAGGAGCATCAGCGTGCAGCGGCAGCGAAGCATGGTGAATAATTTTTGAAACCTTATCGTGACCCGTCCGTATTACACATTATTCTCTAATTTTATTTACCGGGAGGTACGACAGTACAAGATGAAAAAAGTACTCACGATTCTAGTTGCGTTTACCCTGTTCTTTGTAGCGCTCGCGCCGGTCGATTCCGTAGACGCCCGAAGAGGCGGCTTTAAATCCGGCACAAAGTCCTACTCGAACACACCGAAAAAGAACGATAGCAACGTGCAGCAATCCAACAGCACGAGCAACACGAATAAATCCGGGACAACTGCCGGAAATACAGCAAACCGCGGATTCTTCAGCGGGGGAAGCTTAATGAAAGGCCTGATGATCGGCGGTCTGGCAGGACTCCTGTTCGGCAGCATGTTCGCAGGCATGGGCTTCATGGGCGAGATTATGGGCTTGCTGATTAACCTCATTGCGATCTGGGCGCTCATCATGGTGATCATGGCGGTTGTACGCGCCGTAAGAAACCGCCGCAAGCCGGCTGTCGAGCATCATCGTAATGATGATGACCGTTACAACAATAACAACAACAATCGGTACTAAGCCATGATTCTTAGCATGGACGAAATCGTCAACGCGGTCTGCCTGCATCAGGCGGAGCGCAGAGGCGTGAAACCGACGGATGTGTCGCTTGAGCTGAGCTGGGATGAGGATACCGGATATACGGCGGAAGTATGGGTTAACGGAAGAACGCAGTATTTGATCGAAGCGAATCTGATCGAAGCCATCCTCCGTTATCTGCACTCCGAGTACAACATTCGGGCATACAGCGAACAGGTAAGGCTGGAGCTCGAAGACGAAATTATCGCCATTGTGCAGCAATAGCATAGCCCTGACATTCAATCAACCCAAACTGCCCTTCGCTGTTGAGCGAAGCGGCAGTTTTTTATAACGGGAGGTAGCCATGTTTCCGATCCTCGAAACGGAACGTCTGCATTTAAGGGAAATTACGCCGGATGATGCCCCGGCGATTTTCCGCTGTTTTTCAGATCAAGAAGTAACCCGATATTACGGGCAGGAAGCTTTCACGACGCTCGAGCAAGCGGAGCAGCTGATCGATTTGTTCGCCAAGAACCGCTTGGAACGGCGCGGAATCCGCTGGGGAATCGAGCTGAAAGACAGGAAAGGCTTGGTGGGGACGATCGGCTTCAACGCGTGGGCACCCAAGCATAAGCGAGCCGAGATTGGCTATGAGCTCCATCCGGACTATTGGCGGCAGGGCTATGCCCGTGAGGCGGCTTCCGCCGTCCTGTCGTTCGGATTTCAACAACTGGGGCTTGATCGCGTCGGGGCCGTCGTATTCATCGACAACAAAGCTTCTCATGCCCTGCTCATCCGCTTAGGCTTTGAAATGGAAGGCGTCCTTCGTAAATACATCCATCAGAACGGGAAATCCTATGATACGAATGTATACTCTCTTATCCATTAATCACAATTCTGAAATTTCATTTTCATGGATTCGTAACCCAATCCCTCCCCTCTTCCACTACGATAAACATAGATTTTGTTTGAAGAACATCACTGGTGGTAATGTCATGTTACAAGGAGAGGATGCATCATGAACAACGAACAGCGTATTTCAAAAGCAGTCATCGCACTTACGGTGGCGGGGACCGTCGGTTTGGCGGGGCTCGGAATCACTCCGGCCGTTTTATCCGCGCCACATGCTGAGGCGGCCGGCCACAGTGAAGCCGCCGCTGCCGACAGCTACGCAGCCAAGGAAGCATTAAAGACGCTGAACAGCTTCTATAAACCCGCTTTGAAAGGTCAGTTTCCCGGCGTGGTCGGCCAACTGACCGTCGGCAAGAGCACCCGGCAGGACGTGATCAACACGATCGGCGAACCTTCCATAACGCGTAAGCATGCAGATGATTTTGATCTGTATAGCGCGAATATGGGCAGTCCCGGTTACGCGATCTCCTATAAGCTGAACAAGATTCGCGAGATTCGTTATTACGGCACGAATGTGGAACGGCAAACGAATATCGGAGGCATTACGATGAAGATGCTGAAGCAGAATTGGTATGCCCCAGCCTCCACCACGACATTCAAGAACGGCGACAGCACGCAGACGAAGCTCACTTATCATCGGGGTGCCTACAAGCTGGAGTTCATCTTTAACAGCAGCACGGATTTGGATCATATCAATTTATTGAAAAAATAACACGTTCTTCCCTGCAGCTCTCTCAAAGCTTTCTTCACCTGGGGGGCGCATGCCAAGAAACCCGGCTCTTCCTTGACGGAGGGCCGGGCTTTTCGTTTTTGTTCGTAGTAGAGAGAGCTTACTGGACAATAAGGCCTTATCCGGATACGCTTAAGGTTGATTAGACCATGAATCGAGGTGTTCTTATTCGATGGAAACGAGACCTGCCGAGCCGGAAGACGAAGCCCTCGTCGATCAGACGACCTGTCCTCTCTGCCGGCAGCCCAATCAGTGCGCGTACGCGGCGAAGCTCTCTGATGCCAATGCATGCTGGTGTACGCGAGAGAGTTTTCCGGAGCGCGTCTTGAAGAGCATCCCCAAGAAATACGCGGGCAAGACCTGCATCTGCCAATCCTGTCTTCAAGCAATCAGAGCAAATACCTTGCTGCAGCTTCCCTGATCCAAGCCACGCTGTCCGTAAGCTGCCTCAACCCTGACGACAATATGCGGACCTGCTCTTGCAGCACCGCGGCATCATCCGTACCTTCGCGGTACCGGCTCAGGAAGTGCAGAAATACATCCACCATGCGCAGCCGGATTAAGACCGGGATCGCCTCAATCTCTTCGGCATTTAGGCGGATTCGGCTCCCGAAACCTTGGCAGAATCGGCTGATGGCCTCGTGCTCGCCCTCGAGCCCAAGGAATCCCGAGATTACCACGGCCGGCTCCACCACCCGGACATCCCGGGTGCAAAATTCAAAGTCCAGCAGCGCCGTAACTTTCTCGGGCTGAAGGGGATCGACCAGCAAATTGGAGAAATTGAGATCCCCGTGGACCAGCTGCTGCGGGAGCTTCCTTAACGCCCCGAGTCTTCGGCTGATGTCGTCGTACGCATCAAGTAATTGCCGGAGCTCCTGGTGCAGACCCAGAAATGCCGGTTCCGGCTGCAAACAGAATCCCTCGATCGCTTCCCTCGTGCAGGCGGGATAGGACTGAAGCAGTTCATGATACGGCCGGTAAACGGGAGGACGCACCATATCGATCTGCCCCAATGCCTCCACAAGCTCTCCCGTCTTCTCCCCGAAGGAATAAGCCGCTAGGAGGCTGTTCCCTTCCGGTCGCTGCCCTTCAAGGAACTCGAACACCACCGCATAACGTTCGCTTCCGTCCGGGATCTGCACGATCCGTTCCCCTGTTGCCGAGGGGATCGGCATCGGCGTCTCGAAGGATAGCTCGCTATGTCTCAGCGATTCCAGTACGTCAAGCTCGAATTCGATTTTGTCCTTGTCGCGGTGGGTGTTATAGATGCGGAGCACGCAGCCGCGGCCTGCTTGATGGATGAAACACGTCGTATTGTTCCAGCCGCCTGCGCCTTGACTGACCGTCCCGACCCACTCCGGCCAGCACTGTTGGATCAAACGTTCAATCATCATTATAGGTTCTTGCCCAATCTTTGAAATCACCCGTCACATTCCTTTCCCCCGGCGCTCACGTAATCACGGGCTTTTGCCCGGCAAATTGAATCACATGGGACAGACCTTGATGCAGCGCTCCTTCGCTGCGATGAACCTCTCCCATGAAAAAATGAAGGATTCTCCAATCCGCTAAGTTCCGCAAAATATCCTCCGGCTCATATAACATGTCTATCTCCTGAGGACCGCCGCTCTTGTAAGGGAGCTGATAAGTAGAATACACCTCGGTTATGAAATATCCGCCCGCCTTCACCGCCTCCTTAACGCCGCGAAGCGTCCGGAGGCGCAGCTCCTTCGGAAAATGCCCGAATATGCACACGATGTTATCCCACTGATCCGGCGTCCACGCCGCATCCTGCAGATCCTGAAGACGGGCAGCAATCTTAACGCCCTTCTCCTTCGCAAGCTTATTCGCCTTGTTCAGCCCCGCTTCTGCGTAATCCCACACGGTTACCTCGTGGCCATGCCCGGCCAGATATACCGCATTTCTTCCTTCTCCCTCTGCAATCGCCAGCGTCCGGCCGGATAAGGAGAGCCGGCTCTGCATGTCGACAACAAAGGCGTTCGGCTCCGTTCCGTATACATATTCCTCTCCCTGGAAGCGCTTGTTCCACGGATTCATCTTCTGCCACCTGCCTTCTTATTCGATTTACATCGGCATCATCTTGCCGCTTCAATGAAAGACTGCTCACATCCTATCCAAATGGGCTGGATCGGGTCATTTAGCTCGCCTTCTCAGCGGCAAATCCGTTATAGCCATTATACTAAGATGCAGCGGAGCTACAATATATCGAGCCAAATTTTAATCGCTGTCGCCAGGATGAGCAGTGCCAAAATCATCTTCAGCACGTTTGTCTTCATTCGCTTTCCGGCGGAAGCGCCTAGCGGGGAGGCGATCAGGCTTGCAACCACCATGATGGCGGCCGGCACGTAATCGACTTGCCCCGTCGAAAGCTTGCCTAGGGTCGATCCGATGGAGGAGATGAAGGTGATCGCGAGCGAGGTGGCAATCGTCATCCGCGTGGGAATTTTCAGGACGACCAGCATCAACGGCACGAGCAAAAACGCGCCTGCCGCCCCGACGATCCCTGCTCCGATGCCGACCGCAAGCGCCAATCCCGCAGCCAGCCATTTGTTGAAGGTTACCTGAGCCACCGGAATATCATCCAGTCCTTTATTGGGAATAAACATCATCACGGCTGCAAGCAATGCCAATATGCCGTACATGATATTGATAGAACTTTCGCTCATGAGGTTCGAGCCAAAGCTGCCGAGAAGACTGCCAAGTAAAATCGCCGAACCCATATACAAGATTAGGGTTTTATTCAAATATCCGCCCTTCCGGTAAGCCCAGACGCCGCCAATCGTGGCAAAAAACACTTGAACCGCACTGATGCCGGATACTTCATGCGCCGTGAAGGCCGCAAGCCCGAGCAATGGCGGAATATACAGCAGCATCGGGTATTTGATGATTGAGCCGCCGATACCGACCATGCCCGATATATAGGAGCCGATAAAACCGATGAGGAATATCGCCAAGATGTAAGTTACAGACCATTCCATGTCCATGCCCCCTTGTTTCTTTAAAAAAGGGAACCGTCACCCGGTTCCCTTGTCGCTTAGCAATCCGTGTCCTTATGAACGAACCGCGCACCGGTTCGGTCCGATCTCCATTTCACGCTGCTGCTCCGCATCCGGCATCAGGATTCCCATATTCGTTTGCCGGATCTCCCGATACGCGTTCGGCTGCGGCGGCAAGCTCTTCGTTACCAGCATTCTGAATTCCTCCTCGTTCCGTATGCTCAGCCCGTGATTCCGCTCATACAGCTCGCCGAGCTTCTTAGCTACGGTTCCATCCGCGTTCAGCTCGTCCATGATCATGAAGTGAGCCGGCAGCACCACCAGCTCCCCTGAGAGCTCTTTATATTTGGAGTACAGCGTCTCCCTTAAATCGCCGGCCCAATCCTCCGCATGCCCTGCAAGATCCGGCCGGCCGATCGAATCGATGAACAGGATATCTCCGGTAAGCAAATATTGACCGTCAATCACAAATGAGGTCGATCCGGCCGTATGGCCCGGGGAATGGAGCGCTTCAATCCGGATCACGCTGCTCCCAAGCAGAAGCTCGCTCCCGTCTTCGAGCGGCTCATACTGGAATGCCGCTTCTTTGGCGTCCTTGGCAGGCAGCCAGTACCGCGCGCCGGTCGCCTCGGCGATCTTTCGCCCGCCCGAAATATGGTCTGCATGCAGATGCGTATCCAAGACATGCTTGATGCTTACGTTTAATTGTGCCGCAAAATCGGTATATGCCTCCGTCATCCGCGTCGCGTCAATCAAAGCGGCTTCGTTGCCGGACACCACCAGGTACGACAGACACCCTTTGCCGATCCGAACGAACTGGTACAGCTCGCCTCCATCCTTCAAATCCCCGAGCTTGAGCGGAACGAGATGCTCACTCCACGCTTTCATTCCTCCCTTCAGGTAAGCAGCCTTCCGGCCTTGCTCGGCTAACATTTCGGCTATCATAATAGACGAGCCCTCTTTGGCGCATACGACCAGAATCTCTTCTTCCTCCGGTAGCTGCGCTAGAATTTCCTCCACGCCGTCGATCAGGTCGAAATACGGAATATTCAAATGCTGGAATCGCTTCCCTTCGATCCTCCAATCTGCAAAATCGGCAGCATTGCGAACATCCAGAATGAATAACTGCTCCTTACGGATCGCTTTCTCTGCAGCCTCCTGCGGGAGCATCGCTCTTATTGACATCGTGCTTTTCCTCCTCCATCTTTAAAAAACCCGTTATTTCCTGTTCAGCATTCTCCGTGCTTGATTATCATGATGAGAGCATCTTCGTCATCGATCGGTCACACCATGGACCCGCTCATTTCTCCAGACTGCATGTCTGGCCGCTCCAGCCGCTCATGCCGGGCACAACGTTAACGACACGCGAGAAGCCGCTGTCTGCAAGCCTTTTCGCCGCCATGTCGCTGCGTGCGCCTGTCCGGCAAATCACATAGATCCGGTCTTCCTTGTCCAGCTCACTTAACCGAAGCTCCAGCTCCCCGAGCGGGATCGAAACCGCGTTTGGAATGTGACAGAAAGCAAATTCCGCCGCCTCCCTGACGTCCACCACAACGATGGACTCTCCGGCTTCAAGCGTCTTCTGTAGTTCTGCGGGTTCACATACTTCGGAATACTCGAGCACAGCCTGCTCCTGATCAGTCGTTTTGCGAAGATAATGCTTCAGTACGCCATCTTCCTCCAAGGTACCCAGATACTGATGCCCCGAGCTTTCCGCCCAGGCTTTCATGTCGGCCTTGGATCCCGGATCGGTTGCCTCGACCTCGAGCACCTGGCCCGATTGCAGATCCTTCATGGCTTTCTTCGTTCGCACGATCGGCATCGGACATGCCAGCCCTTTCGCGTCCAGCTTTGCATCGGATTGGATTGCAGTCATTACAATCAAACCTCCATTCGAATTTTTATATACCCATAGGGGTATAATTTCGATTAAAAAAATTCAATCTGCATTTTCATTAAAGAAAAATGGCATTAATACTCGGGATCCTTTCAACTTTGCGCCTGGATCTCCTTGTCAAATAAACAAATTTACATTCCCATCCTGGGCATCTCCCAGATAGGCCGCAACGCCCGCATACTCGATGCCGTCGAGCAGCTCCTCCGCCTGCAGGCCGAGAAGATCCATCGTCATCGTGCATGCAACCAGCTTGATATCCTGCTCCTGCGCCATTTCGATCAGCTGCGGAAGCGGAACCGCTTTGTGCTTCTTGATGACATCCTTAATCATTTTCGGTCCCATGCCGGCAAAATTCATTTTGGAGAGTCCCATTTTGTTGGCGCCACGCGGCATCATTTTGGCAAACAGGTTCTCCATCATTCCTTTCTTCTTGGGCAGCATCACGTCCTCATCCTTCCGCAGAGCATTCAGCCCCCAGAAGGTGTGAAAAATGGTCACTTCATGGTCATACGCAGCCGCGCCATTAGCAATAATGTAGGCCGCCATCGCTTTATCATAATCACCGCTGAATAAAATAATGGTCGTTCGCTTCTGTTCGGTCACGATTTCCCTTCCTCCTGTCTATGTGCTCTCTTACCCCCAAGGGTATATTTCTCGATATGAAAAATCATCCTTTTCGGATCCAAAACTTCAACACGCCGTCCTCCTCGCGGTGCTCCAGCAGTTCATTCCCCATCGATTGGGCCCAGGCCGTCAAATCGCTCTTTACGCCCAGATCCGTCGCATGAATCTCGAGCACTTGACCCTTCTCCATGTCTTTCATTGCCTTCTTCGTTTTAACGATCGGCATAGGGCATGCCAAGCCTTTGGCATCCAATACTTGATCAGCACGCATTCCAACATTCCTCCTTCGTAGTTTCCTTTTGTTAATACATACCCGCAGGGGTATATATTTTGCTAAAACAAATGGACATCAACCCATTGATTTCGAGGCTTCACCCTGGGTCAAATGCCCGCTTACATCGCGCGCGATATTATCTGCTTTTGACAAGCAGGTTCACCGCTTCCACCACCAGCTGCTCCGTATCCCGGCCGTTCTCCTGGGCCTCTTTGACACAGTCCACGAGATTGGTGCTGACAATGACGCCGATCGCCCGGTCCATGGCCGCGCGCGTGGCCGACAGCTGCGTAATGACGTCCCTGCAATCCTTCCCCTCCTCCATCATCCGCAGGATGCCGCGGAGCTGGCCCTCGATCCGTTTCACCCGATTTTTCATCTGATCGTCGTACCTCATCCCATTCCCTCCTCGTTCATTGTATTCCAACCCATCGGATATCACCGATAAATGACTTTGGTGCATGGTTAAAATATATACCCCCATAGGTATATAGTCAAGTTGGGATTATATTCCAGTCGCATGGAGCAAATAAAAAAAGCTCCTCGAAAGGAGCTTGGATTAGATGGATAATAGCTATATCAGTTTATGCGCATACCACTTTTTGCCGCGGAACCGCCAGAGGAAGAGTGCGCCACGCACGCCCCACTCGCAGTTCATGGCGAGCCAGACGCCGAGAATGCCCCAGCCGAGCACGATCCCCATGATGTAACCGAGGATGACCCGGAACAGCCACATAGTCATCATGGAGGTAATGGAAGTAAACCGTGAATCGCCCGCCGCCCGGAGTGCGGAGGGCAGTATGAAGCTGATCGACCACAGCGGGACCTGAATGATCACGTTGATCAGCATGACAACGAACAGCTCATGCACGATTTCCTGCGGCGGATTAAACAATCCGACGAGCGGATTGAACAGCGGGATCAGGATGAGTCCCATTACCGCCAGAGAGATGGCACCTAGCCATAGAAATGACCGGATGAACTTCCGGGCATCCGCGATATCCCCCCGGCCGATGCATTGGCCGACTACCGTCACGATCGTCAGCGACAAGGCGCTCGCGGGTATTTGCGTCAGCATCGCAAGTGATCCGCCGATCGCATTCGTAGCGATCGCATAGGTGCCTAAGCTTACGATAAACACCTGCGTCAGCAGCTTTCCCCCGTTGAAGAACATCTGCTCTGCCGCGAACGGAAGGCCGATAAACATGATTTTGCGAAGCATTGACAGTGGAAAATGAAACAAGTCCTTCAGCCGGATATGCAGCGTTGCATCGACCTTGAACAAATAGTACAGGGCGCAGGCCGCGCCCGCAAACCGGGCAATGTTGATGGCCAGGGTCATGCCGAAGACTCCCATATGCAGCAGCGTAATAAACAAAATATTCAGCAGCACGTACAACAGATTCATGATCAGGGAAAGCGCCAGGGACGCACGCGTCTTTCCGATGCCCCGGAGCGCGCCGCATACCGCCTGGACAACCGCAATACCTAAAAAGGATGTTCCGCTGCCGATCAGGTATATCCGGGCACTCTCCAATACCTCCGGCGAAGCGGAGCCGAACAGAAGCTGGAGGATCGGATTATGCAGTCCGATGATAAGAAGCGCAATGGCCAGTGCAATCAACGTGACCGAGGTGACCGTAGCCGCCGATGCCCTGGACACCATCTGCCCGTTGCCGCTGCCTTTATACTGTGCAACCACGACGGTGCCCCCGGTAGCCACCGCTACAAATACGTTGATCAGAAAAATATTCAGCGCATCGACCATGTTGACGGCACTGACCGCCGCCACGCCTGATGAACTGATCATTGCCGTGTTGACCAAATTAAGGCCAATGATAAAAGCCTGGTCGATCAGGATCGGGAGCATGAGTGCAAAGATTTGCCGGTAGTCCATCGACTCGCCGGAAAAATGATTATGAAGTAAACCGTTCATTCGGGTTCGTAGTCGAACCAGCATCTGTCATCACATTCTTTTCGCAGTAGTACACGGTTCTTCCGCATGAAAAAAACTCTTCGCAAGTGAAGAGCTTCTGGTTAACGGTATATTCGATGCCGCCGTAACCGACCTCACGCGCCGGAGCAGGGCCCGCGGCAAGGGGGCAGATTCGGATCATTTCGTTGTCTTCCCGGATAAACCCCGTGTTTGATTGGAGGATATCACCTCACCTCTATTCCTGTCAATGAGCCGTTGCCATAGCAATAGACCGTAAACCGCCGCATATGGAAGCCTCCCGCCATCACGACGATGGTAATGCCGGAAATGAAAGAAGATCGCCCAATATGCGCCGCACGCTTTCCGAAACGTTACCTTAGACGGTGGTGAAGCAGCTGGAGTGCCTTCGGAAATCTCCTTCGCCCTTCCCCTTTCTATCAATCAACATAGAATAAAAATGATAGATTGGAAGGGAGGTCCTCGAAAATGGAGATACAACCGTACCGGTTCGAGTCAATTTACAGCCTGGGTCATAACTGTCAGGTTGCCGCTCAGCTCAAACGAAACGGTTTGCGTCGGCAGGCAGGTCCCTGGGATTGGTTCAATTTCGCTTCGGCTGCGGAATTTTGCGGCGTAATCCGGAGGCGGTTTGAAGGCTTTATGCAGCTTGAGCATTTAGAAGCTTACGGCAAATCCGTCAACAACTACTATGTACGCGATCGGCAGTCAACCTGTTTGTCATTTCACGATTTTAAAAATATCCCCAACCAGCCGCCGCTGTACGACTATGTCGAGTTTCGGGAACGGCTGGATCGAAGGATCGCCCGGTTCAATGATTGCCTGTCATCCGAACGGAGGGTTCTCCTCGTCCGGATCATTCAGCATCAGCATGAGGCCGAAGCCATCTATGCCTCCATCCATGAAACGTATGCCAATCCCCATATTTCCATGCTATTCATTCTTCATGGACCGGAATCGGATATTTCGAAGCTGCCCTCATTCGCTGAAGATGCCAGGCTTGTCCGCATCCCTAGAGGCAGGACATGGGAAGGCGATACGGAAGCATGGGCAGCGATCCTGTCAAAGATTCGTCTCGAATAATCATTATAAAAATCATTGGGAAAACGATAGACCTAAAAAGTGGATTGACAAATATAGGATATATATTGTATATTCTACTAAACTTATTCTGGATTCTTACGAAGGAAGCACCCGTAAGCCAGGCATTGATGCCTGCTGCCCGGGTGCTTTTTTGCGTAGTTACCCGGACTTCATATGAGCTTACGAGCAGCTTTTCGGAACGAATCCAATGCATGGAAGGAGCGTTACTGTCATGATGAAGAAAATGTTCATGATCTATCTTGCAGTGCATATGCTGCTCGGTATAGTTCCGGTCCGAGAAGCCGCAGCCGCAGCGATCGAATTCACGGATGCGATCAACCGACAGCTAAGCGAAACCGCAGGCCGTGCCGGCGGTGCGGGCGGAACCAAGCTGCTCAAGCAGTACGATACGTTCAAAGCCGAACGGAAAGAGACCATGGATTGGGATGACAAGATCGCGGCGCTGCATTATGCCAACGAAGCCAAGGCATCGGAAGTACGCAGGAGGATCAGCGATTTGGATAAGGATAAGATCCGTCAGCTGGAGGAGCAGCTGAGTGCGGCGAAGCGTAAATATCAGCCTTTATTCGACAGCTACACGGCGCTGAACAAGCAAGTTGCGGCAGCCAAGAAATTGAAGGACAAGACGTTATCGAAGATGCTGCAGACGCAGGCTAACAGCATGAAGCTGCTGGTAAATATCGGGAGGCAGGATATCAAGCGGAAGCAAGCGGCGCTGACGGCAGCCAAGAAGGAACGTACCGGCAAGGCGGCCAAAGTGCGGTCCGTTCTATCCGGGATCGATCCGTACAAGAGCAAAATCAAAAGCGAAAAAAGTGCGATTTCGACTCCGAACAAGCTGCTGAACACCGAATGGAAGAATTTTAAAGCCGCCGTAAAATCGCAGGATCCGTCAAGGACATCGGATACCTTGGGACGGATGCTCACCCTCTCCGGCCAAATTCTGGAGAAGAAGCAGAGCATTTTCCAACACGAACAGCGGATTGAAACGATAATCCGGCAGGCTAATGCACACATTAAATAACGGTATGCCTGTTGTCCATGGTTCGTGACAACTCAAGCTGGAAGCTATCGACACAACTCCAATAGGAAAGATGGGCGCGATTCCCATGAGGATCGGAGCGGCTCCAATGAGAATCAGACCGACTCCCACGAGGATCGGAGCGGCTCCCATGAAGATCAACATACATACCTCTAATAAGGATCGGCACGACTCCATGGAGATCGGCAACAATAAATCATCCTCTGCCATCCGGCAGAGGATGAACATCATCATATTCAGCTGTCCTACCCAGCCATTTCAGGACGCCTTCTACTGTGCCGCCGATTGAAACGGATGATGGAAGCTTGCCAGTCTTGTCTGATCTAGCAGCGGATAGTCGTACAGCATGCCTTCATACACAACCTCCATCGAGGGGTGCAGCAGAAAATCATGCGGCGTCACCAGCGTGGACGAACGGTCCCACAGGCGGATCCCGCTCTGGCGCAAAGTCTCGGCAACGAATTGAGAGCAGAAGTAGGACCGCTCTCTCGTAATATCCAGCCTCATCAGTACACCGAACAATCCGATCAGATTATACCGGTAGGCGTCCTCCTCGTCTTTATAGCGCTGGATCACCGTGCGGACCTGATCATACTGCTGCTGGGTCACCCCAAAGCGCAATAACGCGCATCGCGTACCCGGAAAATGGCTGAAGGTTCCTTCATATACGTCTTCCTCGACAAAGCCTCCCACCCAAGGATTATCGGCACATTTCCGGCCGAAGCTGAACACCTCATTCAGCTGGCCATCCAGTGCAATGGAAGCATGGTTATACGGCGCAGCCGTAATTCGCTTGATCAGCCTCGTAAACATCGTTCCCGTATCGGTTAACAATATATATAAGTTCTTAGTATCGGACATTGGTCTTTCCCCCGTTTAACGTGATCATCGGTCAGGATTTCGTCAAATCCTTCGTTAACTCCATTGTAATCCGGTTAAACCAAAGCCAAAACCGACTCTAGAAGTGATTAGAACCTGGACCTAAGTCGGGCTCGTTCCCGTTCGACGGAACAGGACGACCGGACTATCCTCCGTGCAAGCGCCGGTAGGAAGACGGCGTCATCCCTTCATGCTCCATAAACCGCTTATTGAAATAGCTGACGCTCGGATAACCGGCCTCAACGGCAATTTGTCCGATCGTCTTCTCCTTGTGCTCCAGCAGCCATTGCTTAGCCATTTGCAGGCGGCACCTGGTAACAAACTCCATCGGTGTCATTTCCATGACGTTTCGAAACAGCTTGCAGAAGTAATAGGTGCTGACCCCGATCCTTGATGCCCATTCCTCCAATATAAACGGCTTGGCGGCTTCCTGCTGAATGATCGGCAGTAATTCGAGAATCCGGCTGCCCGAATTGCTGGATTTATGGTCAGAGAGCGCGGACGCCTGCTCCACGAAGACCGTCAGCAGCGAATAGGTTAGCGTCGACAGCTGGGCCGGGTTCAGCATCCGATGCCTCTCCGCCTCCCTTAACAGCGTTTCATGCGCCTCCTCGTATGCAGCAGGCTGCCGGACACTCCACAGCTGACTGCGGTTGAATCCCCGTTCGATCAAATAGTTCTGCAGCCCGCTTCCGTAAAAATGGAACCAGCGCACGTCCCATGGATCGTCTTCGCTGCTGTAATAACGCTGCGCCTGCATGGGGAAATACAGGACAGCTTCACCGGGCCCAAGCGTATGCACTTGCTGATCGATTTCCACATAGCCCGTCCCGGAAGCGACGTAGTGAATATTGAAATTGTTCAGCGCCCCCGCAGCCCGTATAACCGAATGCTCCGGCTCATCCCGGTAAATGCCCACCGATTCGGGAAAGCAGAAGAACGGCATCTCCGGCAGGGTCAACAAGTGGATTTGGCGTTTCATCCCTGGGTCTCCTTGATGACAATATTGTTCTAATGGAATACAAAATAATATTATATTAATTTTAATTATTCTCTCTTATAATCGCAATATAATCTTATTCAAAGAACGAAGGAGGAGCTGATGAAGATGAGCAAGAAACTACGGTGGGGCATTTTAGGCTGCGCCAGCATCGCCAAGCGCGCGGTCATTCCCGGACTCCAGCAATCCCGGCGCAATGAAGTTGCAGCCATCGCAAGCCGGCAGGAGGATAAAGCAAGGCAAGCCGCCGAAGATCTTAACATAAATATATCGTATGGAAGCTATGAAGCCCTGCTCGAGGATCCCAACATTGATGCGGTCTACATTCCCCTTCCTAACCATTTACATAAAGAATGGAGCATCCGGGCGGCCGAAGCCGGAAAGCATGTGCTCTGCGAGAAGCCGATCGCGCTGACGGAGGCGGAAGCCGCCGAGATGGCTGATGCCGCAGCGAAAGCCGGCGTGGTTCTGGCCGAAGCGTTCATGTACCGTTACCACCCGCGGTACGATATTTTGAAGGAATATATCGCATCCGGAGCGATCGGCGAGATCCGAGGCATCCGCAGCGCCTTCACTTTTAACAGCTCGGCCAACCATGGCAACGTCCGATTCCGTAAGGACTGGGGCGGCGGTTCCATTTATGACGTCGGCTGTTACCCGATTAACGCAGCCCGGATTTTGCTTGATAAAGAGCCTGAAGCCGTTACCGTCCAGGCCTTCTTCTCGCCGGAGCATGATCATGTCGACATGATGGCATCCGGACTGGTCGAATTTGAAGGCGACGTATCGCTGACCTTTGACTGCGGCATGTGGGCCGCCTACCGTAATCCGCTTGAAATCGTGGGGACCGAAGGGCTGATCGAGGTGCCGTATGCATACAGCCTGCCCGAGAACGGGGCCAATTTCTTCTTGACGACCGGTGAAGACCGGAAGGAAATCGAGGTTCCTTCCGCCAACGCATACAGCGAGCAGGGTGACCGTATCGCCGAAGCGGTATTGGACGGCAAGCCGCTCCGATACACAACTGAAGACGCCGTCCGCAATATGAGGGTCATTGATGCCTGTCTGAAATCCGCTCATGAGCGGTCAAGAATCGTATTGTGACTTTTTTAAGGGAGGTATGAACATGAAGTATATTTCAATCAAGGGCTTGCACAAACCCGTCTCCGTGCTTATGAAAGGATCGGACTACTTCTACCATGATTCCTACGAGCGGGCAGCTGCCAATCTGGACGCATTTCTGGCCATCGGGGGCAATTCGATCGATACGGCCCATATTTATTGCGGCGGACAAAGTGAGGAAGTTATCGGACGTTATATGCAGGAGCGGGGCAATCGGGAGCAGCTTGTTATTCTGACCAAGGGCGCCCACCACGACCATAACGGTCCGCGCGTGACCCGGAAGGATATCAAGAGTGACATCACCGACAGCCTGCAGCGGCTGCAGACCGACTATATCGATCTGTATGCACTGCATCGCGACGATCCGAATGTGCCGGCTGGCGAAGTTGTGGAAGCGCTCAACGAATATGTCGAATCCGGAACCGTGAAAGCGATCGGCGTGTCCAACTGGACCTGGGAACGGATCCGGGAGGCGAATCAATATGCGGAAGCGAACGGACTCGTCGGCTTCTCCTTCAGCAGTCCGAATTTGAGCCTTGCAAAACCGAATGAGCCTTTCTGGAAAGGCTGCGTATCTGCGGATTCAGAGACCTGCGCATGGCATGAAGCCGAGCAATTCCCGCTATTGTCCTGGTCGTCGCAGGCCAGAGGATTTTTCACGGGGCGATTCACTCCTGAGGTGCGGGACAACGCGGATCTGGTCCGTGTGTTCTATAGCGATGCCAACTGGGAGCGGCTCGAGCGTGCCAAGAAGCTTGCTGAAGCCAAGCAGGTTACGACGATTCAGATCGCACTCGCTTATGTTCTGAATCAGCCCTTCCCGACCTGCGCGCTGATCGGCGCCCAAAACGCGGAAGAACTGAAATCCTGTGATGAGGGAGCGCAGATCAGGCTGACGCGGGAAGAATTGGATTGGCTTGATCTTACGAGCGAACAACTCCCTCTATCGTTAAGCTGATGGACTCGATGGATTAAAGCGGCAGGAAGGTTTCGAGCCATGCTCTGAACAAAGCCTCCCGCGAAGCCAGAATGATCCTGCCGGAAAGCAACTATTGGAAGAAAAGCACCCGAACCTTGGAGATCCCTCCCGTTCGGGTGCTTGTTTGTCTTGCGGACCGATCGCATATCTCCTGATTCGGTATCCGCGAACGGCTTGCAGCTTGTCAGTGCCGAAATCCCGTCAGCATCGTTTCGATAATCTGCATCGACTCATCAGCTGCTTGAGCCGTATCCTCAGCTTCGGCTACCCACAACGAGCATTCATTCATGGCGCCCGACAGCGCATGGGTCATCGCATCGACGGGAAGCTGTTTCATCTCCCCCTTCTGCTGCATTCCGTCCAGTTGCTCCCGCAGATGACGCATCGAATGGATTTCATCCATCTGGCGCCAAGTCTCCCAGCCGGCGACTGCCGGACCGTCAATCAGCATGATCCGCTTGTTCTGCGGTTCTACCGCCGCGGCGATAAAAGCTCTGCAGCCAAGCAGAAGCTGCTCCCAGGGTTCCCCGGAACGGCTCGCCTCCGAGGCGACGCGTTCTGAAACTTCGCGCTGTACGAGATCCAGAACGGCGAGAAACAGCCCTTTTTTATTTTTGAAATGATGATAGAGCGCGCCCCGGGTTACCTGGGCGATATCCGCAACCATTTCCAGCGCAGTGTCGGCATAGCCTTTTTCCGCGAACTCTTCTCTTGCAACCTGCAGCAGACGTTCCATCGTCTCCTGGGCTTCTGTCTTGCTTCTTTTCATGGTGAATGCCTCTCTTCAAATCTTCTTTCTATGTTGTAAATATAGCAGAAGAGAAAAGCTCCTGCATGCTCTTCATTTCACTGCTCTTCATCCATGATCTGCACGCATGCCGAACGATCCAAGGAAAATGCTCCCCGCCGCTGTGCTGTCTCTCTGCCAGCCAATGGATTACAAGATCCCGGTCATCCTTGCTTACATCGTGCAGATGATTGGCCACGGACTTTCTGACATAGAGGGATGGGTCATTGAGCAGCGGCTCGATTAAAGCAAGATGATGGGAAGGATCCCCCTTTATAAACGGAATCCGCTTGGCCCAAGGGAGGCGGGGACGCGTTCCTTCGCTAACGAGTCTGCGGACATGCAGGCTGGAATCCGTTCTCCACTCCATCAACCGTTCAAGGCACTGATCCTCATACTGCAGCAAAAAAGGACGGATTGCATACTCCGAAGTATGCCGCTTCGTAATCTCATATAAAGCATGCATGGACAGATCAATATGCTGAAGTCCGTAACGCTCGACATAGTACGCAACCGGCATTAAGAAATAGCCGTTCGTGAACATGCCCTGCTCGGTTTCATTTTCCGGGCCGAGGATATTAAGGAGAACCTCAAGACTGTCCTCATAAGGCATGTCCAGCGCTTGATGAAGCTCGGCCGCGATCATCGCAACTCTTCCTTTGAGCTCTAGGGATTCGGATTGCCGGGTTACGGACACAACGAATGATTCGGCAGGAAACCGGGGAACGAGCGGCTGAATCAGATCCGATAAGGTCAGGGCCAGCTCCCTCCCGAAATAACTTTTTAATGGCTTGGATTGCGTCATTGGACGGCCTTGGATTCCGGATCGGTCCATACGTCTTCCTTATAGTTGTCCGCAAAGTCCTCGGATGGGGGGATAATCTGGATCATGTCGATCAGCACACCGCTCGGATCGCTTGTGATGAAATGTCTTTGACCGAAGGCCTCGTCACGAATATCCAGATGCAGCGGGAGACCCTCCTGCTTGATCAGCCGTTCATATTCAGCGTCGACATCGTCCACCTCAAAATTGAGAATCATTCCCTGCACCTTTCTCTGAAAAGCAGACGGTATCGTTTCATGATTCCAAGATAATACGGCGAGCTCGTATGCCTTGTCCGGTCCGGCATTTCGTTTCAGGCTTATGTACCAATCCGCTTCAAAGACAACCTCGAAGCCGAACAAACGGGTATAAAAATCCTTGCTCTCTTCCATAACCCCCGACATGATAACCGGATAAAAGCCTTGTACGTTCATTGCATCAACAACTCCTTGTTCGTTTATGGGTATAATTTAACATACATACAGCATGTATGTAAACATTTAAATTTTTTTTCTCCTTCCCATCAAAATGCCAACGTTGAAGAAGCAAAAGCTGTTTGATACAGCGCGGTCGTTTCTCGTTATTTCGACAATGCTGTTCTTCCCTGACAAGTAGGATGCTGCACTTCACTGCTCCAAAAATAGGGGGTGCACCTGGTCCAATCACCTTCAGGAGCACCCCGTGCACTAATGAATTACCACAGCAGACTGACGGCCAGCAGGTCAAACAGCGCCAACGGCAGGATGACGTTACTGTAATACGGATTGTATGGATACGGCGCAAACGGCGGTCTCGGATATGGATAGCCCGGATAAAAGCCTCTGCTTCCTTCCTGCTCGATCTGGATGTACACGTATTTAGCGTCTACATTGACGACGACCCCTTCGAATACTTCATCATCCATCGTCTCTACGCGGACCTTGTGTTTCATTGCCTTTTTCAAGGCAGCATGGGCGTTCTCCTTGTGCTTCTTCATGGAATGGGCCATATGATGATCGCATTGAAACAGCATTTGTTGTTGAGTTGGATAGGTGTTCATGATGTTTCCTCCTTCGTTATCTTCTACCCTGCATACTATGCAATTAGGCCGCACAGGGTGTTAGCCTACAGCCGAAATACGGTTTAAACGAAGAATGATACGGGTATAGTACAACCAAATAAGGAGGTTACGGATTGTTCAAGCACGCGTTTGCGGGAGCCTGACAAGATTCAGGGGCTTTTTATCTGAAGAACGGATGTTAAGATTTCCTTAGAAGTTCGAACCCGCGTTAAGCAAGCATGTTCGGTATCCATCCTACATATTTGCACCAAATCTCGTACGAACAGGGCTTACCGGTAAGCTCTTTCGCATAAGTTTTGTCATGTTGATTTGTATCCTTTTATCTATTGCTAGAACAAAGAACGATCCACTATGATCAAAGTGGTAGAGCATTTCTCAGGGAGGCAGCCTATGATATGAGGAATTTTACGGAAGATTGGTTCTGGGAACCCATGTTTAACAAACTGCCTGTCGGGGCGGTTTTGATATCCTTAAAGACGGAGCAGATTGTAATGCTGAACGAACGCTTCTGCGAAATCCTTGGATCCCCGCGTTCCGAGCTGCTGACACGAACGCCTCGTGATCTCCAGGTTCTGGAGGGCCTCTCCCAACAAGCTTTGCAGCGAATTGAAAGCTATGATATCGCCGATGGACTTCAAGAGGCGATTACGTTTCAGTCCGCGGATGGACGAGCAAGGTCCATAACCGCGGAGTTCTCTCTCCTGGCATCACCGGCCAGCGGAGAGGCTCCGCTCATCCTGTGCTGCATTGACAGGGTGCAGACCGAGGAACCTCCCTTGCCGATGATCCGTCAGGAAGAACTGCTTGCGCTCATACTGAAGAGCGGACAAGATCTTATCTCGATCAGCAATGCAGACGGGATTATTGAATATGTCTCCCCTTCCGCAACCCCCTTGTTAGGGTATCGTCAGGAAGAGATGGTTGGGAGGCATCGCGCCGAGTTTTACCATCCGGCCGATTCCGAAGAAATGAAACAGCCCGGCAAGCTGTTCTCGGATAGCGAAATATTTAACAGGCGCATCCGCCATAAGGACGGACATTATCTGTGGTTTGAAACCTCCTTCCACATCATCCGGGAGGCCGACGGTCATATAACAAAGGTGCTGGCGATCGCACGCAATATTACCAAGCGCAAAATCGATGAGGACACGCTCGCCCGAGCCCAGCGGATCGCGAAAATCGGTTCCTGGAGATGGGATCTTGTGACCCGGACATTATCCTTCAGCGAAGAAATACGCCGAATTTACGGCTACCGGCTGCAGGCGGTCGAGCGCAATCATTTATCCCTTCTTTCCGCGGTTGTCCCTGAAGACCGCAAGCGTCTCCGCCGTGCGATTCTGTCGGCTATCAAGGGGCAGCCCGACGAGATTATTTACAGGATCCAAATTGCCGATGGCTCTATCCGAACGCTCCGGGCACAGTGGGAAGTATCGGCCAGAAGCGAGGGCAAGCCGATCGAATTGGTCGGGATGGCCCAGGACATAACAGAGGAATCGCTAATCGCGCAGCAAATGGTTGAGAACGAGAAGAAATACAGGCTGATTACGGAAAATTCGCTGGATTTCATCTCGCGGAATACGACTGACGATTGCACCTTTCTATACTGCTCGCCTTCCTGTTTTTCGCTCCTCGGTTACAATCCTGAAGAGCTTGTGGGGACCAGCGCTTACGATTACGTATATCCGGAGGACATCGGGCCGCTCAAAGCGTATCTGCAGCGCACCCTCGAGGAAACCTCTCTTACTCCGATCACCTTCCGTTACTTACATAAAGACGGAAGGCATATCTGGTTCGAAGTAAACTGCAAGTTCATTACGGGCCAGGACGGGCATCGAGAAATCATCTCCATCGCCCGGGATATATCCGAACGAAAGCGCATCGAGTTCAAGCTGAAAGAAAGCGAGCAGCGGTACCGATCACTCTTCGAGTATAATCCGCTTGCCGTCTACTCCATGAATCTGGAAGGCGAATATTTGACGGCTAATCGGAATTTGCAGACATTGACCGGCTATTCGCTGGACGAGCTTGTCGGCATGTATTACGGTCCCATCGTGGCGGATAAGGATTTGCCGCGGACGCAGTACCATTTTAGCCAGGCGAAGGAAGGAAAACCGCAGAGCTATGACCTGACGATTATTCACAAGGAAGGACATCCGATTGAAATCAATACCGTCAACATTCCGATCATCGTGGATGAAGAGGTTGTCGGCGTTTACGGAATTACCCGGGACATTACCGAGCGTAACCGTTCGATGGAGGAGATCAAAAAGCTGAGCCGTGAGCTCACGCTGCTGCTGAACACGGTATCCGAAGGCATTATCGGGCTGGACATAAACGGCAAGGTCGCCTTCATCAATCCGGCCGGTGCGTCCATGCTGGGGGAAGATGCGGATGATGTCATCGGCAGGTCCTGTCATCAAATCATCAGGGAGATTCGCCATGACGGCAGCTTTTACCGCAGGAGGAACTCTCCCCTCGTGATGGCACTCCTTGAAGGAACGCCTCTCCTCCGTACCGAGATCGTGCTGTGGCGGCGCGACGGAACCAGCTTTCTGGCCAACTACCAGGTCAATCCGATCTGGGACCGGGGCGAGCGAAAAGGCGCCGTGATGGTATTCCGCGATATTACCGATGAGAAAGAGATCATACGCGCCAAAGAATCGGCTGAGCGGGCGGATCAGGCCAAGACGGAATTTTTGACGATGATGAGCCATGAGCTTCGTACGCCGATGAATGGCATTATCGGGATGATCGATCTTCTGAAATCGACCGACCTCGATGAAGAACAGGCAAATTATACGGACATTCTTCAGGAGAGCGGGGAATCGCTGCTGCATATCCTGAACGAAATCCTCGATTTCAGCCGGATCGAGACCGGTAAAATGACGATTAGCGAGGAGCGTGTTGATGTCCGCAGCCTGCTGGGAAGCATTGCCGACTTGTTCTCCGCCAAAGCAAGCGAGAAAGGGCTGAGTCTATCCTGGAGCGTGAACGAAGAGAGCGTTCCTGATGCCATCATGGCCGATCCTTTGCGGCTTCGCCAGGTGCTTGTCAATTTGGTCAGCAACGCCATCAAGTTTACGGAGCATGGCAGCGTGACGCTGACCGCCGATGCGATCCGGCGCACCGGTACCGGCGAGTTCACCCTGACGATCCGGGTGACGGATACCGGGATCGGTATTCCGTCCGACCGTCAGCATCAGCTGTTCCTCTCCTTCTCCCAGCTTCACCCATCGTTAAACCGCAAGTACGGCGGTACCGGGCTGGGACTGGCGATCAGCAAGAAGCTCGTCGAGCTCATGGGCGGCATGATCGGCGTAGACAGCCGGGAATTCGGCGGCTCCACGTTCTATTTCTCCATTCCGACAAGGGCCGTAGAGCCGGAGGATACGGTCCGGACGATGTTTGAGGAAGCGCATGAATAATGAAAAAAAGAACCGAGGGCATGAGAAATGCCCCTCGGTTCTCCTTTTTTTTGTGAAGATCAAGCGTATAAAGACTCCAGCTCATCCACCAGCGACCCAACATAGGCTACGGCTTTAGAGATCGGCTCGGCTGTCGTCATATCGACGCCGGCAAGGGACATCAGCTCCAGCGGCGTCATGCTGCCGCCAGCCTTGAGCACTTGCAGCCAGCGGTCTACCGCGGGCTGGCCTTCCTCGCGAATGAGCTGTGCCGCGGCCGTCGAGGCCGTCAAGCCCGCCGCGTAGGTATACGGGTACAAGCCCATATAGTAATGCGGCTGCCTCATCCAGGTTAATTTAGCGCCTTCGTCCAGCTCCAGCGCATCTCCCCAGAAGTCGGACAGCACGGCGCCTTTCAATGACGAGAGCGTATCGGCCGTGATCGGCTGATCCGCCATCGCATGCGCGTATACCCGTCTCTGCAATTCGGCTTCCAGCAGGTGCGTCACATAATTATGATAGTAGGTGCTGAGCAGCTGAAGAATGATCCAGCGGCGCATCCGCTTGTCCTGGGATTTGCTCATCAGGTGGTCTGCCAGCAGAAGCTCGTTCATCGTGGACGGAGCTTCGATAAAATACATGGAAGGGCGCGCATTGGTCATACGCTGGTTGCGGGCTGCCAGCATCAGATGACCGGCATGGCCGATTTCATGCGCCAGCGTAAAAGCGCCTCGCATGTTGTCCGCCCATGTCAAGAGTATATAGGAGTGTGCGCCGTATACCGAGGAGCAAAAGGCCCCCGTCGACTTACCGATGTTGTCCGCATAATCCACCCAGCGGTTCGCAAATGCGGTCTCGACGATATCCGTATATTCAGACCCCAGAATCGCCAGCGAGTCGGTAATCGTGGCACATGCTTCCTCATACGTAATGCTTGGATTGAAGTCCGGATCCATCGGCGCCTTCAGGTCGCAAAACTGCATCCGATCCAGACCGAGCACCCGCTTCTTCAGAGCCATGAGCCTGCGCATATGGGGAGCAAGCTCGGATAGGATCGTATCGTGGATATGATTGTACATCTCCTTCGTCACCTGCTGCGGCTGCAGCAGCATGTCCGTCACGGACTCGTAGCCGCGCAGCCGGGACAGCACGACCTGTTTCTTCACCTCGGTCGCGTATGCTTCGGCAAACGTGTGCCTCGAGCCTTGGAGCGACTTGGTGAACGAAGCATAAGCTTCACGGCGGAGCTCGGTATCCTCCGACATCTCGTACGCGTTCTCGTAGAGGCGGAAGGAAACCGGCATCGTTTCTTCCCGCAGCGAAATATCGTCGAACGTCATATCCGACAGCTTGCCCCGCAAATAAATACGGTATGGAGCCCCAAGCACTTCGCTGAGCGATGCAAGAACGCGCTCCGATTCGGGACTGAGCCGGTGCGGCTTCGTTTCGAGCAGCAGCTTCAAGCTGCGTTCATACGATTTAAGTCCCTCCTCCTGATGGATATATGTATCAATGACGCCTTCTTCCAGCTCAAGCAGCTCTGATTCAAGGAATGTCAGCGAGGATTTGATCCGTGATACCAAGTCGCCCGTCTTGGCGGCTCTGGCAAGATTCGCCGGATTGGTCCCGTCCTCCGATTGCCGGAGACGGGCATAGGCCGATACCTTTCCGATTCGCTCCATAAGCGCTTCATGCTCATTCAAGCATTCAAGAAGAACATGCGCCCCCTCGCCCAGTCTGCCTTGAAACCGCGTCAATCGGGCCGCCTGTGCTTCCACGTCCTGCAAGCCTGCTTCGAATTCCTGCTCCGTTGCAAATAAATCGTCCAGATTCCAGGTTGCTTCGACTTTAACCTCATTTCTAGCCAGCATTTTCCCCATGGTTACAGCTCCTCTCACATGTTGTGCGATCGAATGAATCCCGTCTGTTCATGTTCCGTTAAAGAAACCATTTCCATCATATCACAGTTTCGATCAACCCAGCCATTTCCCCCCTTGCCCCTTGACAACTATTCGGGAATATGTATATAGTAGGACCATACCTTACCTAAAGGAGAGATTTTGATGTCGGTGGTCGTTCTTAACTAAGCCAATTTCATAGGGATGGAATGCGTGATCGTCAAGATTGGCAAATAATGGGCATAACCCCTCCGGGTCTATGTTTATTTCTTGATGGGTATCCACATTTCCTCCGATGAATTAGTTAAGAACTGCGGATATCAATTGAAGCCCCTTTAGGCTTTATTCAGATATGCTATGCTCATCCGCGCTGCAGTTTTGGCGCGGATTTTTTAGGTTCGCCCCCCCTTGTCTAGGCCAAGGGTTATTTAGGCGCAACTCATGAGCATACATTTATCGGAATAGCCTTGCATCCGGGCGGAGAGTGAACCCTATGTTCACTTTCCGCCCTTTTGCGTTTGTATGAAACTTTACCGCATCCCTTTGCCTAGCCATTATGAACAATAAAGGAGAATCGAAGAGCATGAATCCTTCCGCATTAAACAAATTAGAGTATTACCGAATCCAGGGCGAGCTTGAACGCTTTGCCATGTCGTATCTGGGTATCCGGCATATCCGGAACATGACTCCGCTCACGCAATTGAAAGCCATTCGCCACAGGCTTGATGAAACCGAGGAAGCCCGCGCGCTGCTGAATGCGGGCGCCAGCGTACCCATACCGTCGCTTGAAGGGATCGAGCTGATTCTCGACCTGATCGGTACCGGATATGTGCTGACCGAACGCGATTTCGGGCATCTGATCCAGTTCCTTCGCAGCTGCCGTCAGCTGATCAAATATATGGAGAACAAGAGTGCTATCGCACCGACCGTCAGCTCTTACGCCTCCTCCATGCATGAGCTGAAGCCGCTGCTGTCCGAGCTTGAGCGCAGCATCCATGCCGGCCGGGTGGTTGACAGCGCCAGCAAAGATTTGGCCAAAATTCGCAAGAAAATCCTTGTTGCCGAAGAACGGATAAAGCGCAAGCTCGACAGTCTTGTCAGCCGTTATAAAGGGATCATGCAGGAGCATGTCATCAGTAAGCGCGGCGACCGGTATGTCCTGCCGATCAAGAAGGAGTTCCGGAAAACGCTGAACGGGAGCGTGCTGGATGAATCCGCAAGCGGCCAAACGGTGTTTATCGAGCCTTCCGAGCTCCAATCGCTGCAGATGGAACTGAATCTGCTTCATGCCGATGAAGCCCGCGAGGAGACGAAAGTGCTGAGCGAGCTGACCTCGATGACCGAGCAGTATGAGCACGAGCTCAGAATGAATGCGGATACCGTCGGCATTTATGATTTCATTATCGCCAGGGGCAAATATGCATTGTCCATCGGCGGCAGGAACGTCGGCATCAATCAGGAAGGCCTGATCCGGCTCCGGAGCGCCACGCATCCGCTGATCGGCGCCTCCATGGTACCGCTGGATTTCGCGATCGGTGATCGTTATAAGACGCTCATCATTACTGGGCCCAATACCGGCGGAAAAACATCGGCGCTTAAAACTGTCGGGCTCATTACGCTGATGGTGCAGTCAGGACTGCTCGTTCCCGTCGGAGAAGGCAGCCAGTGCGCCGTCTTCGACGAGGTTGCCGTAGACATCGGCGACGGGCAAAGCCTCGAGCATGCGCTCAGCACCTTCTCTGCCCATATTCGCAACATCCGGGAAATTTTGCAGACCGCAGGCCCCTCCACGTTGATCTTGCTGGATGAAATGGCGTCAGGAACCGATCCCGGAGAAGGGGTCGGCTTGTCAATTGCCATACTGGAGGAACTTCATAAGCGTCAATCGACCGTAGTCGTAACGACCCATTTTACCGAGATTAAAAATTTTGCCGCACGCACCCCGGGATTTGAAAATGCCCGCATGGAATTCGACACGGAGACGCTGGAGCCGCTGTATCGGCTGCGCATTGGTGAGGCAGGTCACAGCTATGCCTTTGTCATCGCGGCTAAACTCGGAATTCCGGAACCGATTATCGCGAGATCCCGTGAAATTACGAAAGCCAAAGCGGTAACGGCTCACTTCGCGGAGCCTGGGGAGACGAGGGCGCTTCCGGGTGAGTTCGGCACGTATATGCCTAATACAACCGATGAAGAAGCACCGATTGAAGCTCATCAAGGTACGCCCCGGGAAACGGTGTTGGGCGCGGCGCAGCCAACGGCCACGGCGGCTGTTCAGGCGAATACAGCTCTGCCGATGGCCGGCGAGCCAAAGAAAGAAAATGCTGCCACGCCGCCGGCGGAAGCGGTAGCAGCAGAGTCTGTGGAAACAACTGAGGCCGTTAAAGCTCCGGCTACGGAAACAGGGTTCCCGGATTCAGGCGCAGCACCGATAGCCGCGGAGAACGTGGAAGCAGCTTCTCCTCCCCTCTTCCGTCTCGGCGACCGGGTCTATGTGCCTTATTTGAAACGAAGCGGCACGGTGTATGAGCCGAAGGATGCCAAAGGGAATGTCGGCGTATTGATTCAGCAGGTCAAGCATCGGATCAACCACAAGCGGCTGAAGCCGTTCATTGCTGCTGAAGACTTGTATCCGGATGACTATGATCTCGACATCGTTTTTGAGAGCAAAGAGAACCGCAAGAAACGAAACTTGATGAGACGGAAGCATATTGACGGACTTACGATCGAAACAAAGCCGGATGAGACATAAATTTGTCGGTGTAACGGCGTCAATCAAGTATAGATTATTGAACCGATTCCAACGCTGATAAGGAGAGATGGAATATGAGGATTCGAACAGAGAGCAAGGACGATATCGATAGCGTTCATCAGCTTCTGCTCCGCGCCTTTGGCGGAGAGGACGAGAAAATATTAATGGAAAGGCTGCGCATAGATCCGGCCATAAACCCGGAGCTATCCATCGTTGCCGAAGATAATGGGATCGTGATCGGGCACATCATGTTCAGTCCTGCCACCCTGAATGACGGCGGGACGCTCTATCAGGTTGCCGCCCTCGGACCGCTTGCGGTCCTTCCCGAATGCCAGCGGCGGGGCGTCGGCGAGCAGCTGATCGAAGAAGGCAAGAAACGATGCGGGGCACACGGTTATCCGCTCGTGTTCTTGTTCGGCCACAAGGACTATTACCCGCGGTTTGGCTTTGTTCAAGCCAGGGCGCATGGCTTCGAGATCCGCCAGTTTACGGTGCCCGATGAGGTCTTTATGGTAGCAGAGCTTCATCGAGGTTCGCTTGAATCGATGCAGGGTGAATTTCGTTTCCACTCGGCGTTCGAAGGACTCGGCTAAAAAAAGCAGGATAGGCGTGTCCAGGGACAGGATCGCTCTGTTGTACTCCAGCAGGCTGGCAAAGCAAGCTCTATTCCTTTTTCGCTCACCGGCTGTACTAGGTGGCATTCGGCTTCCGGTTTGTTGTACAATAAAATCTAAATGACTATTTGAAGGATGGATTTCAACATGTATGTAGCACAGGATTGGCAAGACTACGAGGTTCTTGATACCGGCGGCGGCGAGAAGCTGGAGCGCTGGGGCGATATTATTCTCCGGCGTCCGGATCCGCAGATCATCTGGCCTATCGAACGGGAGGACGGATTATGGCGGAATGTTCACGGCCATTATCACCGCAGCTCGTCCGGAGGCGGCCAATGGGAGATGAAGAAGCAGCTCCCGGAACGTTGGACGATTTCCTACGATCAACTAAAATTTCACATCCGGCCGACGAACTTCAAGCATACCGGCCTGTTCCCGGAGCAAGCGGCGAACTGGCGCTGGATGATGGACAAAATCCAAGCGGCCAAGCGGCCGATTCGGGTGCTTAATCTGTTCGCATACACCGGTGGCGCAACCGTGGCGGCGGCCTATGCCGGAGCCCAGGTCGTGCATGTGGACGCGGCGAAGGGCATGGTCCAGTGGGCCAAGGAAAATGCCGCTTTATCCGGCCTAGCCGACAAGCCGATCCGGTACATCACCGATGATGTATTTAAATTCGTCCAGCGGGAGCAGCGCCGCGGCAACAAATATGATGCGATCATTATGGACCCGCCGTCCTACGGCCGGGGACCGGGAGGCGAAACATGGAAGCTCGAGCAGAGCCTGTACCCGTTCCTCGAAAGCTGCCTGAGCATCGTCTCCGACCAGCCGCTGTTTATGCTGATCAATTCCTATACGACCGGCATTTCGCCGACCGTTCTGCACAATATGCTCTCCATGACGATGAAGCCAAAGTATGGCGGTACGATCAGCGCCGGTGAAATCGGCCTCCCGATCACCCGTTCGGGGCTGAATCTCCCCTGCGGCATTCTTGGCAGATGGGAGTCCTGATACGATGACGAACCGTGACTCTCACCGCCCGTACCCAAGCGTGCCGATTCTCTTCGAGGATAATCATGTGCTCGGCGTAGCCAAGCCGGTCAATGTGCCGTCCCAAGAGGATGCTACGGGTGATCCCGATATGCTGACCATCCTGAAGCAGGATATCAAAGAACGGTACAACAAACCGGGCAACGTATATCTGGGATTGGTGCACCGCTTGGACCGTCCGGTCGGAGGAGCTATGGTGTTTGCCAAAACCTCCAAGGCAGCCTCCCGATTATCGGAGGCCGTTCGCTCAAGGAGCTTTCTGAAACAGTATGCAGCCATTGTTCACGGTATTCCGTCAAAGCCTTCCGGAAGGCTTCACAATTACCTCTTGAAGGATACGAAGACCAATACGGTTCGGGTCGTTCCCAAAGCCACGGCTGGCGCGAAGGAAGCGCTATTGGATTACACCGTCCTTGAATCCATGAATGGCCTAAGTCTTGTGCTGATCGAGCTGCACACGGGCCGACCGCATCAAATCCGCGTGCAATTCAGTCATGCGGATAACCCGCTGTATGGAGACCAAAAATACGGCAGCAAGGTGAATCAAGCCGGGCAGCAAATTGCGCTCTGGTCTGTACGGGTCGGCTTCCCCCACCCTACCACCAAAGAGGAGGTCAATATTTACTCGGCGCCCCCTGCCGTTCATCCATGGTCCCAATTCTCGATGGATTCGTTGATGCGGACGCTCCAAAGCCAATGAGGAAAGATAAACCGCGCTCAAGTTCGAATCCTTCGAATCGTTGAATCGTTGGGAATCATTCGTATCGTTCGACAAGAATGCATTTTCGATAACCAAGAGGCATTGACTGCCACCTTCACTTGCTGAACATAGTAAAAGACGAGCTCCGCTGATAACACAGCGGAGCTCGTCTTTTTTATGTAGCCAACCCATTACGTTCAAATATTTTCCCCCTCGATAATACAATTTTATCCTTTACACGAGCCAAGGAATTCCGAAGAATAGGAATAGAATAGTTTAACAATTTTTAGTCGAATTGTACAATCATGGTATAAACTCATTTCGTATGAGTTTATATAAGCTATCCCCTATTTAAGGAGGTGAACGCTCCGGAGTCAGCCTGTCACATGCGTTGTTGATCGTAATGAAAGCACTGACATGATCGGAAAGTGGCTGAACCCTGCAACCAGACGTTCATTAAGAAGCACATATGTTGAAGGAGGGAATTTCATGATGCAAGAGATTCACGTTCAAGCTTCACGCCGCCTATCGTTGAACCGCTGTGGATTTTTCTCGGAAGTTTGCTGCTTTCTTCCTCGTAATGGTCATTACGACGAATACGGCCTCCGCACATGGCTATATCGAATCGCCTGCCAGTCGTGCCTACAAATGCAAGCTCGGCGAGAACAAAAATTGCGGCCGGATTATTTATGAACCACAGTCCCTGGAAGGGAAAGGGAATTTCCCGACGGGCGGACCGGCGGACGGGCAAATTACGGGCGCGGGCATTTTTACCGAGCTATATGAACAAACCCCGACGCGGTGGAGCAAAGTGAACATGAACGGCGGTCCGAACACTTTTAAATGGGTGTTGACCGCTGCGCATGCAACATCGGATTGGAAGTATTATATTACGAAGAAAGGCTGGGATGCCAACAAACCGCTGGCAAGAGCCGACCTCGAGCTGTTCTGCTCGTTCAATGACGGCGGCAAGCGACCGCCGAACACGGTAACCCATGCGTGCAACGTTCCGAATGACCGCAGCGGTTATTACCTGATCCTCGCCGTGTGGGAAATCGCCGATACAGGCAATGCCTTCTATAACGTTATCGACGTGAATCTGAACAATGGCGGGGGCAATCAGGATACCCAGCCTCCAAGCGCCCCGACCGGCCTTCGATCGACCGGAGCGACAAGCAGCTCCATATCGCTCGCATGGAACGCCTCAACCGACAATATCGGCGTAACCGGCTATGAAGTCTACCAAGGCTCCTCCCGGGTCGCCACGGTGTCCGGATCTAATTTGAGCCATACGATCACCGGATTACAAGCAGGAGCCTCCTATACGTTTACCGTAAAAGCGCTTGATGGGGCAGGCAACGTCTCGGCCGCGAGCACTCCGCTGACCGCTTCAACGAGCGATCCGGTCCCCGACACGCAGGCTCCTTCCGCCCCCGTCCATCTGAGAGCAGCCGACTTGACATCGACCAGCGTCTCGCTGGAATGGAACGCGGCAACCGATAATGTCGGCGTAACCGGGTACGAAATATACCGCGGTGACGCTTTGGTTACGACTGTTTCCGGCACTGCCCTCAGCTACACGGTCACCGGCCTGACGCCGGATACGGCCTATTCGTTTACCGTGAAAGCGCGTGATGCAGCCGGCAACGCCTCGGCCGCCAGCAATGCGCTGGAGGTAAAGACGCTGGACGGCTCGGCGCCGGAGATCCCTGCATGGGCTCCAAATACCTCCTATCAGCAGGGTGCACTCGTATCCTATGGCGGGAAAACATACGAATGCCGCCAAGCCCATACCTCTCTTCCGGGCTGGGAGCCGGCCAATGTTCCGGCATTGTGGCTCCTGAAATAAGATGTGCTTAAACGGCCTGCTTGAAGGAATTCTGGCAGCGCAAAACGCATAAAACAGAAGCAGCCCCACTCGCGGACCTCTCGGCTCGACGCAGGCGGGGCTGCTTCATGTTATCCGTCGCGAGCAATATCCGAATAATAACATCATCCGAATAATAATATCATCTGAATAATAGCATCATCCGATGATAAGCTGGCAGTTATACCTCCACTAAGGCTTCCTGTGGAGACGTGCTGATCTTACCAAGCAAATATACCAGCAGCTGCTGATTATGCGAAGAGATACGATTTAGCACCTGTGACAGATATTCATCCCGAACCCGCATGCCGCGGCTGTATTCCTCGTTTCCTTTATAGGAAATCGTAACCCACACAATGCGCCGATCATGCTCATCACGCTCCCGCTTAATCAAGCCATTCTTCTCCATGCGATCAAGAAGCATCGTGACCGCAGCCGGACTGGTAGCCAGATACGGGATAAAATCCGAGGGCTTCATCCGCTCCTGTTCCTGAAGCACCTCCAGCACGGTCAGTTGCGCTTCGGTCAACGTAGGCGCAAGTCCAGCCTCCATATGAAGCTTGTAATCCTTGGCCAGCTTGGACCATACCTTCGCGAATTCAGCAGTATGCATGTTCATCCATCCCTTCTGCTATATCTGATCGAACCTGATTCGAAATCACCCGATATCTGCACCGCATCTCCATAGGCCGCCGTTGTTAAGCCGAGCTGCCAGCTCTCCATAAGTCGTTTATTAGATTAATTGTTCGCGGATCGCCTACCAATATCCTTCTTTTTTCGTTAAAAAATATAATTTCCAACAATGCGACAAAACCCACCAGCCCTAGTATGACGGCATTTTTCAATAATCACATTCCTTCGACAAGGCAAGACATATGTCAAAAAGTATAAATCCAAGCAGCAGAGGATGACTTCCGCTTTCTACTAATCTCCGAACTTACTACCAACAGTCGCTCGGTGACTCCTATTATGAATATGAAAAAGCATCCCTGTTGAAGCACTTGCGCATAGAGACGCACATGTGACTCGCAAGGGATGCTTTAGCAGATTTAAACTTAACTGTCTAACTTAACAGCTTTACAGCTAACAACTTCATCAGCTTAGCGAAACTAAACTTCTTTGTCCTGCCCGCTGTTAGGCAAATGAACCAGACTCACAATCCGTCCTTTTTTGCCGACATCGGCCAGAAGCTTGCCTATCGACTTCCGTTCAGCGATCGGTACTTTCTCGGAATGAATCGGATACGCTTGCCCGTCATCCCCGTAGGCTGTAATATCGATCGGTTCTCTGCAATAGAATGCTCCGGCGATGGCGCTGCCGTTCGGCTTCACCCGCTTGCCTTCCTTGAACTCGAAGGTCGCGATTCCTTTGCCGCCTCGGCTTTGGGCAGGATAGTCGATCAGCAGACTCCGTTTGCCGTATCCCAGATCGGTAATCGTCAAGATTTCGCCTTCATCCTCTTCCACCCACAAGGCGGAAACCACCTCATCCCCTTCACGGAGCTGGATGCCCCGGACGCCGGCGGACACGCGGCCCATCGCGTTAACCTCTTGCTCCTTGAAGCGAATGCTCATGCCGTCTTTGGAGATGAGCACAATATCCTTCGTCCCGTCGCTCAGCACGACCTGGATGACGCTGTCATCCGCTGCTACCTTGGCCGCAGCAACCGCCCCTGATCGTTTGGTGACGTAATCCTTCAGCTCGGTTCGCTTCACCTGCCCTTTGCGGGTAACGAAGACGAGCGATTTTCCAGGCTCTTCAAAATTCGTTACCGGAATGGCGGATACGATCGTATCCTCTTTCGGAAGCTGGATGACATTGACGATCGCCGTTCCGGCATCCTTCCATTTATATTCCGGTATCTGGTGAACCGGCAGCAGGAAATACTGCCCGCGGCTTGTGAACAGCAGCAGGTTGTCCAGCGTGTTCACTTCGAATAGACGGGTGATGTGGTCCCCTTCCTTGATCCCCGAGCTCTCAAGCTCCCCGCCGCTTCGGGTGAAGGAGAGCATGCTGGTCCGCTTAATGTATCCATCATGGGACATCGTAACGAGCACGTCCTCCGCATTGACGAGCACCTCGAGATTCACCTTGATCTCTTCCACTTCTTCCTGAATAACGGAGCGGCGGTCCACCCCGTATTTCTCGCGAATTTCGAGCAGCTCCTTGCGGATTACCCCGATCAGCTTTTTGTCGCTGGCGAGAATGCCGCGCAGGTTGTCGATTTTCTTCATGAGCTCGTCCAGCTCTTTTTGCAGCGAATGGATCTCAAGATTCGTTAGGCGGTATAATTGCAAAGTTAGAATAGAATCCGCCTGGCGCTCCGTAAAGCCGAACATCCACTGCAGGTTATTCTGTGCATCCTGACGGTTCTTGGATGCTTTGATCGCCGCAATGACTTCATCCAAAATGTTCAGCGCCTTAACCAGGCCCTCCAATACATGCGCCCGGTCCTCCGCCTTCTCCAGCTCATACTGCGTTCGGTGCGTGACGACCTCGCGCTGGTGCTCGATGTATGCCTCCAGCATCGCTTTAAGGCCCAGCTGCTGAGGGGTTTTGTTTACAATCGCAACCATATTGAAATTGTACGTAATCTGCAGATCGGTCTTCTTGAACAGATAAGCAAGAATGCCGTTCGCATCGGCGTCCTTCTTCAGCTCCACCACGATGCGGAGCCCTTCGCGTCCGCTCTCGTCCCGCACTTCGGCAATGCCCTCGACCTTCTTCTCCAGCCGGATGTTTTCCATCGCGGTTACCAGTCTCGACTTGACGACCTGATACGGAATCTCCGTAATGACGATCTGCTGCTTGCCGCCGCGAAGCGATTCAATCTCCGTCTTGGAGCGAAGGTATACGCGGCCTTTGCCCGTCCGGTAGGCATCCAGGATGCCATCGCCGCCCATGATGATGCCGCTCGTCGGAAAGTCCGGTCCCTTGATAAAGGTCATAATTTCCGACAGCTCGATCTCGGGCTTTTGCATGACCGCAATGCAGGCATCGATCACTTCCCGCAAGTTGTGAGGCGGAATTTCCGTCGCAAAGCCTGCCGAAATTCCGCTTGCCCCGTTGACCAGCAGATTCGGATACCGGGACGGCAGAACGACCGGTTCCTTCGCCGTATTGTCGAAATTGTCCTTGAACAGCACGGTCCGCTTCTCGATATCGCGCAGAAGCTCCATCGCGATCGGCGAGAGACGCGCCTCGGTATAACGCATCGCTGCAGCCGGGTCATCGTCCTGGGAGCCCCAGTTGCCATGTCCGTCGACCAGTACATGCCCCATCTTCCAAGGCTGGGCCATCCGGACCATGCCCTCGTAAATGGACGAATCACCGTGAGGGTGATAATTACCCATAACGTCCCCGACGGTCTTGGCGGATTTGCGGTAGGGCTTGTCCGGCGTGTTGCCGGAGTCGTACATCGCATACAAAATGCGGCGCTGAACCGGCTTCAGGCCGTCGCGAACGTCGGGGATCGCCCGGTCCTGAATAATATATTTCGAATACCGGCCGAAGCGGTCCCCTACGACCTCTTCCAGGTATGCCGGCAAAAACTGTTCAGATAAACTCATGCTTCCACCTTCTATTCCTCAAACTCCGCAAAATTAACGTTCTCTACGATCCAACGTTTGCGGGGATCGACCTTATCTCCCATCAGGGTTGATACGCGTCTTTCCGCCTTGGCCGCATCCTCGATCTGCACCTGAAGCAGCGTCCGCGTCTCGGGATTCATCGTCGTTTCCCACAGCTGCTCCGGATTCATCTCGCCAAGTCCCTTATAACGCTGCAGCTCGTAATTTTTGAATTCCTTCAAGTAGTTCGCAAGCTGCTCTTCGGTCCACGCATAACGGACCGTTTCCAGTTTCCCGGATTTGCTGGCGATTTTGTACAGCGGAGGCTGTGCGATGTAGACACGGCCTTCATCGATCAGCGGCTTCATGTACCGGTAGAAGAACGTCAGCAGCAGCACCTGAATATGGGCGCCGTCCGTATCCGCGTCCGTCATGATAATGATCTTGGAATAATTGCTGTCCGCCGAGGAAAATTCATTGCCGATTCCTGAGCCGATCGCCGAAACGATAGCCCGGTACTCTTCATTCTTGAGGATGTCGGCCAGCTTTGATTTTTCCGGATTCATCGGTTTTCCTTTCAGCGGCAGGATGGCCTGAATCTTCGAATCGCGCCCCTGCTTCGCCGAACCGCCCGCCGAATCGCCTTCGACGATGAACAGCTCGGTTCTCGAGAAATCCTTCGACTGCGCCGGCGTCAGCTTGCCGCCCAGATTCGAGCTTTCGCTTCGCTTCTTGCCGCTTCGCATTTCATCCCGGGCTTTCCGCGCCGCTTCGCGCGCCTTCGAAGCCTGGATGGCCTTCCTGAGCAGCGTTTGGGCAACCTGTGGATTCTCTTCGAGGAAGATTTGCATTTTCTCGGTAACGATGCTGTCAACCGCACTGCGCGCCGAAGCGCTCCCGAGCTGGTCCTTCGTCTGTCCGACGAATTCGACCTCGGCCATCTTCACGCTGATGACCGCCATCATGCCTTCCCGCAGATCGTTGCCCTCCAGGTTCTTGTCCTTTTCCTTCAACAGATTATTCTTGCGGGCATAATCATTCATCACGCGGGTATAAGCGGTCTTGAAGCCGGTCTCATGCGTACCGCCGCCGCGCGTCGGAATCGAGTTGACGAACGAGGCCAGCGTCTCCGTATAACCTGCGTTATATTGAAGCGCAATTTCCACCTCAATATCGTCCTTCTCGGCAAAGAAATGGATGACGTCATGCAGTACATCCTTGCCCTCGTTCAGGAACTGTACGAACTGGCTTGCTCCGCCTTCGTAGAAAAACTCGTCGTTGTTCCCGCTGCGCTCATCCTTCAAGACGATGCGAAGACCCGAGTTCAGGAACGCAATCTCCTGCAGCCGCTCCGCCAGCGTGTCGTAATTCAATTGGATGCCGGAGGAGAACACGCGCGCATCCGGCTTGAACGTAACTTTCGTTCCGGTCTTCGACGTGTTGCCCAGCACCTCGAGTCCGGTAACCGGCTCCCCGACATGCTCTTTCCCTTTCTTGTCCTGCCAATATTCGAAACGCTGGCGGTGGATCTTGCCCTCCCGGTAAATCTCCACTTCCAGCCACTCGGATAATGCGTTCGTTACCGACGCGCCAACCCCGTGCAAGCCGCCGGATTTCTTGTATCCGGAGCCGCCGAACTTGCCGCCCGCATGCAGGATCGTAAATACGACCTGCGGCGTCGGAATGCCGGTCTTATGCATGCCGGTCGGAATGCCCCGTCCGTTATCATACACGGTAACGGACCCGTCTTTATGCAAGGTAAGTTCAATTCTCGAGCAGTACTTGGCCAAATGCTCGTCGACAGCGTTATCCACAATTTCCCACACTAGATGATGCAAGCCCGACGAGCTTGTGCTCCCTATGTACATGCCTGGCCGTTTGCGTACCGCAACAAGGCCTTCGAGCACTTGAATGTCGTCAGCATCGTATCCTGAACGGCTTCCTCCGCCATTCGGTGATGACTCTGCAAACAAATCGATCTGTTCGACCATTCATGCTCCTCCTTCAAATTTTCGCGTATCATGTTCAGTTCTATTCATTGTACCATTCGTTTACACACGAGTTTTAAATACTTTGCAAAATTGAATCCGGGCGCTCCAGTGTACAGCATTTAGACGAACCAAACCAAGTTTCGCCCCGATATGCTGATCTGAAGCTCGTTCTTTGGATATTTGCAATAACCTCCGGTAAAAATGCAAACAAATGTTTCATGCTTTGTCCATTTTAATTCAAGATATCCCTTCTCGTAAAGACACTGAATGAAACGATCACCGCGCAGACTGCCCAGACGGCCAATACGGCGAGTGAGAAATTCAGCGACATCCCTTCGATCGGCGGCAAATTTCCTGCTAGATAGTCCGTCAGGTTCAGATTGACCATAAACAAATATTTGGCGCTGCTCCACGCAGAGGCCATATTGGTCAGTATATTTCCAGCGATCAAGGCTGCCATCATGATGACGATGCTTGCCGCCGTGCTCCGGACTAGCACCGAAACCATAAATGCCAGCATGGCCACGCAAATGCCGACAAACCATACCAGGCCGCCTTGCATCAGCAAATACATCCACTGCGGCACCGCATGCACCCCGGACATATCCACTTCCGAGCCGACAATCCGAAAGCCCGTAAATACCGGGATGTCAAAGCCTTTATATCCGAAAGCCAGTCCCGAAATGAGATAGGCGATAATAAACGTTGATACATTGATCAACGATACGAACATCAGCAGGGCGATCAGCTTGCTCAGAAGCACCTTCCACCGTTTTACCGGACGCGTAAGCAGCATTTTGATCGTTCCCGACGTGCGTTCACCGGATACGATATCCGAGGCGATTGCCATAATTAAGAGCGGAATGAATAATGATATCGCATTATTCAGGAACTCCCGGGTAAAGGTAACCCCGTTTGGATGATTAGGATTCACATCATGCTCCAAATAATACTGCATTTGCTGAATGAAAATTTGGCGGTATCTCTTCCATTCATCCGGTACCCGGTCGCTGCTGAGCGAGTTTTCATTATCCGTGATCCGCTGCTGAAGCTCCAGGCGCCAATCGCTGTTAAACTTCTCCTGGCTCCGTTCCGCCGCTTTCATCTGTGCATAGGTAAACATCGGTACCAGAACGAGCAGGACAAGGAGCACGACGTAAAAACGCTTCCTTTTCAAAATTTTCAAACATTCGTTTTGTATCAGCGGGACCAAGTTACTCAAGGCTCTCCCCCTCCGTCATTTGGAGAAACAGCTGCTCCAGCGTAGGATTCATCCGGTGGACTTCCCGAACCTCCACTCCGGCGGCTACCAGACGCTCGACGGCGCGGAAGGTATGCTCGGGAGATATCCGCGTTACGATCGCCTCGGCCGACATTCCGGCCAGCAGGCTATCATCAAGCACCGATTCGGGCTCATCCACAATGACGCAGTATTCAAGCCCCGCCAATATTCGCTTCCCTTGCGCCGCCGGTTTCAGCTCCCAGACGACATAATCGTTGCTCTCGGAGATCAGTGCATCCACTTCGCCGACGGCGAGCACACGCCCTCCGCTTATGATGGCAACCCGGTCGCACAGCAGCTGAATCTCGCTCAGCAGGTGGCTTGAAACGAATACCGCCAGGCCTTCCTCTGCCAGCTGCTGAATGAAATGGCGCATCTCCTTGATGCCTTTCGGATCCAGCCCGTTGGTCGGCTCGTCCAGTATAAGCAGCTTCGGTCTTCCCAAAAGCGCCTGTGCGATTCCAAGCCGCTGCCTCATGCCTAGTGAATACGTGCTGACCTTGTCATGGATTCTCCGCTCCAACCGGACAATATTCACCACTTCGGCGATCCGGTCGCGGTCGATTCCGGGCTGCATGCGTGCAAAATGCTCAAGATTCTCCCAGCCGGTCAGAAAAGAGTACATCTCGGGATTCTCGACGATCGAACCGATGTGTCGCAGCGCCTGCTCCTGCTGGCGGTTGACATCATAGCCGCACACCTTGATCGTTCCCGAGGTCGGCTTGATCAGATCGACAAGCATCCGGATCGTTGTCGTCTTCCCCGCACCGTTCGGGCCAAGAAAACCGAAAATTTCCCCTTTGCGAACGTCGAAGGTCACGTCATGTATAATCCATTTTCGTCCGATTTTCTTCGTCACATTCTTTACCGATAACACGATTTCCGAGAAATGGTCATTCAATCGGCCACAACTCCTTCTATGAATCAATGGGTTCCCTATATCCCCGTTTTACTTCAAGCCCTGTACGATTCGGTCCGCAATGGCCTGATAGCCCGCACCATTCGGATGGAAATGGTCGGAAGACAAATAGGCATCCAGCTTGTGCTGAAACAGATCAAACGTGGGGACCAGCGTCATATTCGGGTCCTGATTCACAATTTCCATCACGCTATGGTTCCACGTCGATACGACGATATTCCCCGGGATCTGCAGCTCCTTCAGATCAGCGAACGGGTGGTACAGCCCGACATAAATGATGCGGGCATCCGGATTAATGGCCCGCAGCTTCTGCAGAATCGACTGCAGGCGTTCGGAGGCCTCAGGCAGCGAAGCCATCAGCTTCACCGGGTCGACCTCGAGCGCATCCGGGTCGGTCTCTTCGCTCAACAGCCCGCTGTTCTGAAACAGGTCGTTGCCGCCGATCGACAGCATAATTACGTTAGCCCGCTGCAGGGCGTAACGGATGCCTTTGTCGTCGAGCTTAGGCAGAAGCGCCTCGGTCGTCATCCCGTTGATCGCCAGGTTGGCTAGCAGCTTGGCCGACCGCCCATCACCGCTCAGCTGTTCAATGCTCCGCCGGACAAACCCGCTCCCCGTGTTGTCGCCGGTCCCCTTGGCAAGGGAATCACCGATCGCCGTCACGTTCAGGTGATCCGGCAGCGGCTGTGCAATCGCTGCGTCTTCGCCCTGGCCAGTCTGATCCTCCCGGTCCGCGCCGACCTCTTCCCCCGGTACGGCACCAGGCGCCGAAGGCGATGCTGATCCCGCATCGCTCCCTGCGGCAAGAGGCTCTCCCTGGGGATAGTTGATATCATTCCATGCATATATAAAGCCAATGACGAGCACAATGGTTGCCAAAGCCGAGGCGCAAGCGGTAATCCTCCAAATCCATGACGATGTTCTCATGACACTCCCCCCCGCAAAAATCCTCATGTACTCTACCATAAAACTTCTTTCAAAAATTTGCAAATCATGAAGCCAAAAAAAGACCACCCTGACGCGCAAGAGCAGGCTCTCGCGATCAGGACAGTCCCTGTCGATGTTCCATTCCATATTATTGGCTGATAAATTCCTGTACCCAGTAACCGTTGTAGTATCCTACCCCGATCATCGTAAAGTTCGGAGACAAAATATTTTCACGGTGTCCCTGGCTGTTCATCCACGCTTCCATGACCTCTTGCGGCGAACGCTGGCCTTTAGCAATATTCTCGCCGGCATAGCCGAAAGAGATTCCGTAAGATTTCATCATATCAAACGGCGAACCGTAGGTTGGAGAAGTATGGCTGAAGTAATTATTATTATTCATATCCTTCGCTTTATCCAATGCCATGGTCGTCAGCTTGGCATGTACGGTAAGCGGCTTCAAGCCCGCCTTTGCACGCTCTTGGTTAACGAGCTCGACAACTTGGGAAGCAAAGCTCGCCTTGTCGCTCGTATCCGTCGATCCGGATGGTTCGGAAGGCTTCGCCGGCGTTGTCGGCGCGCTCGTATCCGGTTTGCTCGTCTGCGGCTTCTCCGCAGGCTGCTGCGGTTGCGGCTTCTCGGCTTCCGGCTTGGACGCTTCCGGTTTCGGAGCTGCAGGTTTCGATGCTTCAGGCTTTTCTGCCTGCGGCATTTGAATTACCCATTTGAACTGTCCTTCCCAGCCTTGAGACTCCAGAAACTGTTGAATCTTTTGCTGCCAGCTTACGACGTGGCTGTTTTCAGCGGGCGCGGCAGATGCCGTTGTCGGAAGCATAATGCCTACAGCCATTACCGCAGCGATGCTGCCGCCTGCGACTTTCTTCATCCATTGCTTATTCATCAATCCATCATCTCCTGTAGTCTTGTTGTTGGGCTGCTTGATCCTCATAAATTCTAGAGGGTGAGTTCTTGATGTCAGAGGATCAAGCGTTGGTTACATTTTTGTAATCACCTACGAACACATTGTAACATAATTGATACCCTCAACAAGACCACAATTGTTGGAAATCCTTCAGATTCACGCAAGAAAAAACCCACCCCGTGCCCGGGATGGGTTAACAAAAGGTTGCAGCTACAGCTTTTTGTTAAACTGATAGCCTGCCTTTTCAAATCCGATATGTTCATAAAATGCATGTGCCGGGGCTAATTCTTCCCGGTTGCCGCTCGTGAGAAACAAGAGGTCGCTGCCCTGCTGTCTAGCCCAAGTTTCTGCAGCTTGAATTAATCGTTTGCCAATGCCTTGGCGGCGGCAGCTTGAGGTTACAATAACCGAAGTAATTTGAGTGACCGGTTCGGTCATAACGAAGGATTTGACTTGACGAAGCATGATCATGCCGACGACGGTTCCGTCCAATTCAGCAACCATGTTGCAGTACAGCGGATTGCACGACATGTTCTCCATCCGTTCACGCATCACGTTCAGCGTGGTCGGATAATTCAGTTCTCGCATCAAGGATGTGACAGCTTCCAAATCATTCTTCTCAAAGTTTCGAATCAGCAGTGCAGGCGCAGACAAGACGCTTTCGATGCTCATTATACCCTCATGCTTCCCTTCTTCTATGAAATTCTTGAATCACTCTATTTCTATTTTGTAAGTTTATGAAGAAGATTGCAAGTGTCAGGCGACATTTTTTTTACATTTGTGTCGGTTTTGTTAAACCTTTGTTAAGACGTTTTTACAAAAAGCGGTATTGCGCTTCAATAAGTCCATGGTAGGTTCCCTGCTTCTGCATAAGCTGGTTATGGTTACCTTCCTCGATAATCCGTCCATGATCCAGAACGACGATGTGATCCGCATGCCGGATCGTTGAGAGACGATGCGCCACGATGAAGGAGGTCCGGCCTTTAAGCAGGACTTTTAGCGCCTCCTGGATCTTGAGCTCGGTTTCCGTATCGATGCTCGCCGTGGCCTCATCCAGAATGAGAATTCTCGGATCGGCAAGAAGCGCTCTGGCGAAGGACAGCAGCTGGCGCTGCCCCATGGACAGCATGTTTCCGCGTTCCTCGACCTCGGTGTCATAGCCGCCAGGCATTTGAACGATGAATTCGTGTGCGCCGACGGCTTTGGCCACCTGCTCGATCTCCTCGTTCGTTGCATCCAGCCGGCCAAAACGGATATTGTCCCGAATCGTGCCGGAGAAGATAAACGTATCTTGGAGCACGATGCCGATCTGGTTGCGCAGGCTCTCTACCGTAACCGATTGAATATCATAGCCGTCGATGGTGAGCTTGCCTGCCGTGATGTCGTAAAAACGGCTCAGCAGATTGATAATGGTGCTCTTCCCGGAGCCGGTGTGGCCGACGAGGGCGATCGATTGCCCGGCTTTGACGTCCAGATTGATTCCTTTCAGCGCCTGCCGGCCTTTCTCGTATTCAAATACTACGTTCTCGAGCTTGATGTCCCCTTGAATTTTCGGCAGCTTGACCGCGCCCGGCTTATCGTCGATGCTCGGCTTCTCGTCGATAAATTCAAAGATCCGTTCCGAGGAAGCCATCGCAACCAACAGCTGGTTATACATTTGGCCGAGCCGGTTGATCGGCTCCCAGAAGTTACCGACATATTGGGTGAAGGCGATCAAAAGACCGATCGTCAGCTCCCCTTGCTGGATAAGGGTTGCACCGAGCCAGAACAGGATCAGCGTTCCGAAGCCGCCGGTAATTTCAATCAGCGGGCCGAAGGATTGGTTCATGGCCGAAGCCTTATCCCAGGATTTTTTGCTGTCCAGGTTCATATGGTCGAAGAACTTCATGTTCTCTTCTTCCTGCGTGTACGCCTGGGTCACCCGGATCCCCTGAATCGACTCGTTCAAGTGGGAGTTGATGCGGGAGTTCCGGATCCGTACGTCCTGCCACGCCCGGCGGATCCGTACGCGAAGCTTCGTGGAAATGAAGAACATGATCGGCACGGTTACGATCACCGCAAGACCGAGCTTCCAGTTAATCACGAGCAAAATAACGACAATGCCGACGAGTTGAACGCAGTCGATGATCAGATTGACGACCCCGTTCGTGAACAGATCCTGCAGCGAGTTGACGTCATTCGTCACCCGCACGAGCACCGATCCCGCCGGCCGTTTGTCAAAGAAGTTAAAGGACAGCCGCTGGATGTGCCTGAACAAATCGGCGCGAAGATCGTAAATGACCCGCTGCCCGATAATATTGGTGTACTTGATTCGGAAGATACCCGCGATCCACTGAATAACGTACATAGCCAGCACGCCGACCGTGATCTGATAGAGCAGCGTCAGGCTCGGACTTCCGTTTTCCGGCTCGATGGCATGGTCAATGGCCTGGCTCGTCAGAAAAGGAATCGCCAACTTCGTGATCGTTCCGATGATCATCATCAGCCCGACCAGCGGCAAAATTTGCTTTGCGTATGGCTTCATGTACGAGATCAGCCGCGTCAGCTGCTTCCAGTTGAACGGTTTCTCGATCGCATCGTCATCCTTGTATACAAAGCGCTCGTTCTTCGCTCCCGGGCCCTGCTCGGACTTGGGAGCCTTTCTCCTATGATGGGGTTCTGTATTTACGTTGGCGTTCATGCTTGCACCTGCCCTTGCTTCCCTCCCGCTTGAGCCTGCCTCGCGATAAGGTCCGCATATTGTATTTTGTATACATCCTGGTATGGCCCCGGTACTGCAATCAATTCCTCATGCTTGCCGCGCTGAACGACCCGTCCTTCGTCGAGAACGAGAATTTCGTCGGCATGGCGCAGCGAGGAGATGCGGTGGGCAATAATAAAGGTCGTTCTCCCCTTCATGACTTCCTGGAAACCGGATTGGATCTCATGCTCGGTTTCCATATCGACGGCGCTCGTCGCATCGTCCAGAATCAGAATTTTCGGGTTTTTCAGCAGGGCGCGGGCAATCGCAATCCGCTGCTTTTGGCCTCCGGATAACCCCATGCCCCGCTCGCCGACGATCGTATCGTAGCCGTCCTTCATTTCCATAATAAAATCATGCGCCTTCGCCAGCTTCGCAGCCCGAATGATATCCTCCATGCTCACGTCTTTCATGCCGTAGGCGATGTTGTTGCGGATGCTCGACGAGAACAGGAAGGTCTCCTGGAATACGGTAGCGATCTGGCTTCGCAGGCTGCGCACCTTGATGTCATTAATATTGATCCCGTCCAGCTTTATGGTCCCCTGGTTCACGTTGTATGCGTGCATAAGGAGCTGGATGATCGTCGATTTGCCGGATCCGGTTCCGCCCAGAAGGCCGATGACCGATCCTGGAGGCGCATTCAAATTAATGTCTTTGACCGCCGCCATTTTGTTTCCGTATGCGAAAGTCACTTCATTGAATTCCACATGGCCCTTTACTTCACTAGGCACCAAATCCACGGCGTTCTCGCGGTCCTTCACGTCAATCGGCTGGTTCAGCAGTTCCAGCACCCGTTCGCCGGACGCCTTCGATTGCGTGTAGTTGTTGATATGGAAGCCGATCCCCCAAAGCGGACCAATGATATACCAGATCAGGGTAAAGAATGCCGCCAGCTGTCCGACCGACATCGATCCGTTAATGACCAGGCTGCCGCCGACGCCGAGCAAAATGACCACGCTGATGTTCGCGAACAGCTCCATCATCGGGAAGTAGCGTGCCCACAAGGAGGATGCAAAGATCTGATTCGTCTTGTAGCGCTCGTTGCGCTCCGAGAACTTCTCGACTTCATGCGGCTCGCGGGCGAAAGACTTGACCGTGCGGACACCCGTAATGTTCTCCTGCACGGCGGTGGTCAGTGAGCTGAGCGCAAGCCGCATCTCCTGGAACGCCGGATGAATTTTCGATTCGAATTTGAGCGCTGCGACGACGAGAAACGGCATTGCGACAAGCGTGATCAGCGTCAGCTTCCAGCTGATCGTGAACATCATGATGGACCCGAAGGTGACCATCAGCACCAGATTGAGCAGCTGGGCGAAGCCGAAGCCGATAAACATCCGGATCGCTTCCAGATCGCCGGTCAGCCGCGACATCAAGTCCCCGGTGCGTGCCGTGTCATAGTAACGGAACGATAAAAATTGCAATTTTTCGTAGCAGGCGTTACGCAGCGAGTAGGCGAGGTAGTTGCCCAGCCTCCCTCCAAAAAAGCCGTGCAGAAACTGCATGCAGGCTTTGAGGATGACAACCCCCAATACGGTCAGTGCCAGCTGCGGAACCATGCCGAAGTTCTCCATCTTGATCGCATCGTCAATCAGGACTTGCAAGAGGTACGGGTACACAAGTCCCAGCGCCGTTGCAATCGCCAGACAGAGAATGGAGAGAAAGAGATAACTTCGTTTCTCCCAAAAGAAGCCCTGCAGTTGCCTAAGAACATTCATGATTTTCCTCCGTAGGATTTTTTTCGTTCAGGTTATGTAGCATTTATGAAGTTTATCATCGACCTGAACGGGCGGCAAAGAGAAATAACCGTCATAAATGAGCCAAAAGGACCTAATGAAGGCAAATAGTTAAACTTATCTTTGTTTACTGATTAAATAATCGTTAATTCTCACCTATGCTACGCTTTCTCCCGTAAGCGGCCGCTCCGGGCAGCGACTGTGCAATTTGTCCCGGTTCCGGACTTTTTTGAGAAGGGTTTCCGAAGGCGGGATTCGGTGATTTTAGGCCCGATAGCAACCATCCGACGATTGCGTGATGTGAGTCTCCTGCCTCATATCCACAAGATATTGTGCAGCCGTTACTTTTCAGTCAAGCATTGAAGTTACATAAATAGGAAATGCACAGCTCCATAAAAAAGACGCCTTCACCGCCATGTTGAATGGCTCGGAAGACGTCTATGCTAGCTAAGTTTCATTTAAAAAGCGCGAACCGCTCTATCGTCCCATTTGCTTACAGGACGTTTGGTTTGAATCAGCCTTGAAGTCCGGCGACCGTCAGCTCCTGCAATTCATCAGCCAGCTTATTCCACACTTGCGGGGATTGCCCATCCTTCAGCGAGTCGATGATGGCTTCAACCGACTCCTGAAGCTGTTCCTCAAGTGCTCCTGCATGATGGCGCAAGGAATTGGCGACCATACGGGCATAATGCTCCGCCAGCTGCTCCTCGCGTTTGCTGACGACCGAAGCGATCGCTTCCTTCACCTTCGGCTCGGCCGCTTCACGCAGCTTGGCGCTGCCGCTGCCTTCAAAGAAATGCTTCGGATTTTTGAACAAGGACCAGAACGCCAGCCAGCCGCCCTCGATCGAAAGCTCCGTTTCGGCAAGCTCCGGAGAAGGCCACTCCGGCTCGAGCCGGAGGATGAACGCCAGGCCCTCTTCCATCGCTTGAATTTCGGCGGCCGCTTTGCCGGCTGCGCCTTCGGTCAGCTTACGTCCCGCTTGCTCCAAACGGAGCGTCGTCGCCCACAGCTCCTGATCCAGCTCTAGGGATAGCGTACGCAGCAACTCCTGGCCGCATGCGGCAAATGCCGATTTCATATTTCCGCTGTCTTCGCGGAGGACGGATGGGTTGAACGACTCCTGAAAGAATCGGTTCATCGCGTAATCGAGCCGCTGCCGCACATGGAACAACAGCTCGCTGCATTCCTGCGCAATATCGCGCGCCATCGTATCCTCGGTTAACCGCTCAAGCCGCGCAATCGCCTGTCTTCGCACTTCTTCCATCGCATGGATCTTCTGCTGGCGCGTCGAAGCATCCTGAGCGGCCATTTCGGCCCACGTCCGAATCCGGTCCCGGATGGAGGCCACCTCATCATACCCTGCGCGCAGCGACAGCTTCGGCAATTCAACGGCGGCAAAGCGGCCTAGCGCCTCCTCGAATGCCGGAAAGCCGGATGCGGCGAGGATGTCCTCATCGTCCTGCAGCTTCCCGGTTAAGGCCGATTGACTCGACACCGGATAAAGATGCGGGCTGCCGACGCCGTTTGCCGTCAGATTGCTGCGCACGTGCTTGATGACTTCCCCAAGCTCCTCTTCAGACTGGGCCAGATCGGCGGCATTTACGATAAAGAACATTTTATCGAGCGCGAAGCTGTCCTTCACCCGTCCGAGCTGGGACAGGAATTGGCGGTCCGCTTTGGAAAAGGCATGATTATAATACGTCACATATACAATCGCATCGGCGTTCTTAATATAGCTGAACGTGACGCCCGTATGCCGGGCATGCAGCGAGTCTGCCCCCGGCGTATCGACCAGGATGATCCCTTGCTCGGTGAGCGGGCAGCTGTAATACAGATCAATCCCGTCCACGAAGCAGGATTTCCGCTCGTCGGCAACATATCCGCGGTATTCCGGCAGCTGTACAAGCTCCGTCGTCCCGAGCCTGCTCTCCATCTCCTCCCAGCCGGAGGCTGCCGCCTTCAGAAATCCGTAATGCGGCAAAGCTGCCGGGTGCAGCCCTGACGGGGTCAGCTGCTCCGCCGCCACCCGCCAGCGGTCCGGACTTGGCTCGGGCAGTCCCAGCACGCTGAAGGAATACTTCAGATCGTCCCACCACATCTCGCGCGTCTTCATGCGCACGGCTGCGGTCCCATGGGGCTTGCCTTCAGCCGGCGCGAGAATGCGGTTCACCGCAGCTGTCGTCGGATGCGGTGATACCGGCAGCACCGCTTCGCCAAGCAAGGCGTTGGCGAAGGAGGATTTGCCGGCGCTGAACGCTCCGAACAGCGCCATCGTGAACGAGCCGCCCGCAAGCGCCTCGGCGCGGGCGGTCAAGTCCCGCGCGGCGGAGCCCAGCGCGGGGTACGGCGCCAGCAGCGCGGCGGCCGCGTGCAGCTGCGCTGCCGCAGCGTCAAGCTGCTGGCGCCGCTGGGGCGCCCCCGGCGCGGCGCTGCTGCGGCGCGGCGCGGTGCGCCCCGGCCCCGGCTGCGCAGCCGGGGCGCCTTGGGCAGCCGCCTGGGCGGGCTGCCCTTTCGGCTCCCTCACTTCCGGCAGGAGGCCGGGGGTGAGGGAGGCCCGCGGCGGGAGCAGCTGCGCCAGCTCCGCCGCGCGGGCGGCTTCCGCCTGCTGCAGGGCAGCATAGCGGGCGGAAGCCGCCGATTGCGCCAGCAGCTCCTCCTGCTGGCGCCCCAGCTCCTGCAGACGGTCGGCCGAAGCGTCCGTCAGCGCCGCCTGCAGCCGGTCGGCCAGCACCGACACGGCACGGCGGTAGCTGGCCTTGATGCTCTCCGCCAGCTCCCGGCAATAGTTCAACACATACTCGCCGGATACAGTCGCATCCGCCTGAATCCGTCCGGTAATCATATCGTCCTGCATCGTAGGCAGCTCATGATCCAGCATGCTTTCCCATTCCGTATTCCATTCCGTGTACTTCTCGGTGATGCTGCGGAACAATTGCCGGACATGCCAATCGACCTGAGCCGAGGTCTGTTCCTTCAATCGGGCACGGAACGCTTCCAGACGGCGGCGCTTCTCTTCTTCGGTTTTTCCGCCGGAGAACAGGAATCCGACCTTGAACCCGCTGCGGCGGCTTTCCAAGAACAGGCGGGCAAGCTCGCGCACATCCGCCGGCGTCAGGTTGGCATTGGCAAGAAGGGAATCCGCCTCGCTGCGAAGCGCTTGGCGGGCAGCTGCAGGCAGCGATTCCGCCTCCCTCTTCCGTGACTCCAGCTTTTCAAGTCGGGCCTTTAGGGCCGCGGCCGCCTCCTCACCGCCCATCTCCTCAAGCAGCCGTTCTTTCTCCGGCTGGTGGGAGCGGACGAAAGCGTCGACATGCTGATTCGCCGCATGATGCATCGAGCAGGATACGCTATAGCCAAGCAGCGGATCCTTGATCGTGATAAGCTCACGAATCAGCGACGTGAGCCGTTCCCATTGGTTATACGGATGATCCTTCGCTTTCAGCGACGTGCAGAGAAGCCCTTTGTAGGCGATTTTCCACTGCGCAAAGGCTTTTTTTACATCCTGCAAATAATCCGTTATCGACAGCTCCTGATCCCGGTGCTTATCGACCTGATTCACGATGAGATACAGGGGCTTGCCCCAATCGGACAGGCTTTTCGCGAACAACAGATTGCTCTCCGACTGTACATGGTTATAATCCATCACGTAAAAAACGACATCGGCCATATGAAGCGCGGAGTGGGTCGCCAGCCGGTGACCATCATCCGTCGAATCCACCCCTGGCGTATCCATCAGAACGCCGGATTCGCCGAGCAGCGGAATGTCCTCCCATACCTCGATGGCTGAATAGGCTCTGCCCTCTTTGCAATAATCAGCAAGCTCCTCGATCGTCACCGCCATCGGCTCTCCATGGTCATCGGCTGCGCGATGAATGAGGGCTTTCGGTGAGCCGTTGCGAATCGTCACGATATTGGCGCTGGTCGGCACCGGTCCGGATGGCAGGACCGGCTTGCCGCAGAGCGCATTGATCATACTGGACTTGCCGGCCGAGAAGTGGCCGCAGAACGCAAGCGTCAGTTCCCCGCTCGCTCCCTTGCGTATCAAATCCTCGGCTAAGGCCGCGGAAGATTCGTCATTCCAATCCAAAAAGCGGTCCCTGACCGTTGTCATCGTCTTGTTAAGCTCAAGCTCATGGGTTCCCAGTTCATGTTCGGCTGTCTTCAATGTCCTTTCTCGCTCCAATCCATGAATCCTATATTTCTGACACATTCTATTCACATCTTTTTATTGTATCATCGCTTGGGCATTAAAGGAATCATCCCATTTCGAGCCTGGTTTCGATTTTGCGACATTTTATGTACGAAGCACACATTAAGTCCCCTTCCGGATCCATCCTTTCATTCTTCGTAAGAAGGACATGGCATATTACCAATACGACGCAGGATGCTCTCCCGGGGATCGTGGATTCACTCCCGCAGAAGATGATAAGGTACCGCGCAATTTATTAGTAGATGAATGAATCGACAAACACATGTTAGGCACGCTATAAGCCATTCGTTCGATTCCTGTTATCATTGAGGCGGGGATATCCGCGCTTACGAAGCGGAAGTCTTGGCTTCCTGCGCAGCATGCGGCTTGGGCATAGACCTGAATGAAGACTCCTGCGATTTGCGGAATGCGTACCGTTGTTTGGAATGCGACTGAACAAGCTCCCGATTTCCTCGGATCCGTGCGCGTCTCTTCTCTTTCCCCTTACCTCTTTCCTTTATCCACGTTCCTCTTTACTCTTGCCAATTGCTCTATTGGTAAGTTGGGTTAATTTCTTCATGTGCAGATTTGCCCTGCTCATCCCTGCGTATCCTGTCTTCCAAGATGATGATTGGTTAGATTTTTCCGGTCCAGATCTCCTCTTATTATTATGGTTTTATATTAATGAAAGATCACGGCTCAACCAATGGAGACTCTAATTAACCGACATATGCCTTCATTTGCCCTCAGCCGCATGCTTCTTCGAGATTACGTCATCGGGCTGTCGATACGCAAGATCTCCGTAACCAGTCATTCCGTTCTGCTTCCTCAACATACGAAGAGGCTGCCCCCGGTCATAGACCTTATGGGACAGCCTCTTGTCAAACATCGGATCGATTGCACGCAGCTGAGCCATTTAAATGAAGCAAATGGCGAGCGCGGACATGCGTGCTTTAAGATACGACGGCTTCGTCTTCCGCCGGAATCAGAATCTCAAACACGCTGCCGTGCTGCAGAATCGTCAAACCGCGGGATTTGTCGCGCATGACCACAACTTCCGGCTTTTGCGACATTCTTTCCAAATAGTGCTCCGGCGCTTCCCCGGAATGGCTGAAGGTTATACCCTCCACCTCTTGCTCTTCATTCTCATTCAGTTGGCTTTGGCTCTCCACCACATGCTCGAAAATATCGGAGAACAATTCAAAGTTGTCGGTGTAAACGGAGATGCATTTCATGTGTTATCCCATCCTCTTATCTTGTCTATGTCTTGCTTACTTTCGGCTGTTCCTTATTCTTCCTGACTGCCGATGTTTTCATACGCTTCTTTCCTTCACGGCAGACATCGAGAAGCGGACAAATCTGGCACTGTGGATTTTGCGCTTTACAGTGGTACCTGCCGAAGAAGATAATCCGATGATGCGTGATCGTCCATTCCTCACGGGGCACACGCTTCATCAGCTTCTTCTCCACCTCCAGCACCGAATCCTTCCACGCGGCCAGACCGAGACGCTTGGATACTCGCTCGACATGCGTGTCCACTGCGATGGCCGGGACGCCGAAAGCATTGGATACGACGACATTCGCCGTCTTCCGTCCCACGCCCGGCAGCTTGACCAGCTCGTCATGAGCTTCCGGCACCTCGCCGCCGTACTGCTCGATCAGGATCGCGCACAGGTTCTGAATATGCTTCGCCTTGTTTCGGTATAAGCCGATCCGTCGGATATCCTGCTCCAGCTCCTCAAGCGGCACCGATACGTAATCCAGCGGAGTTTTGTATTTCTGAAACAGATCCTTGGTCACTTTATTCACGGTTTCATCCGTACACTGGGCGGACAGCAGCACAGCGATGGTCAGCTCAAACGCATTGCTGTGATTCAGTTCGCAGTGTGCATCCGGAAACATCGTAGCCATCGTATCCAGAATATGCCGTACCGTTGCCGCATTCATAACATGATTTCCCTCCCGCAAAAAAAAATCTTGATGCGAAGAAGCCCCCGCATCAAGACGGTGTGTCTCAAGTAATCCCCGGATGATAAAATCCTACTGTTTTACAATCTCCACAACGACACCGTTGTTCAGGTACAGTACAATATTATCATTTTCCTTCAGGGATTGCACGGACAAAGTCGTGTCACCTTGATGAACAAAAACTTTGTCCGACAGGGCGAAGCGGTAGTTATCGTTGATCGATTTGCGCTTCACCTGGATTTCGGAATTGCTGGCCTGCCAGAAGGAGCGCTCCAGCTTATCCATCACATTAATGATCGTCACGCCTTGAATATCCTTACGGACTTCAACGCGATCCGAGACGGCAAGCGTGCTCAGATTCGCAGCCGTTGACCCGTTGCGGAGGACCTTCACTCCTGTGCTTACCCCGATGGCTTGGCTGTTGCCGGCGTAATCCTTCACGGTCACCACATTACCGGACGCGTCCACGTTGGTGATCTCGCCAAGCGTCAGCTTCACTTGGGTAATCGCTACGGCCGTGTTCCCTTGCAGCGAAATGTTGACCAACGTGCCAGGACGGAGGTCTGCAAGCAGGATGGCTTGTCCGCTCTCGCCCGTCAGCGTTGCTTTATCGGTATAAATATCGCTGGTCGTTCCGTTTGCTTTTACACGAATCCGGTTCTTCGAAGGCTCCGTAAAGACAACCTCGAACTGGGCAGCCGTCTTCACTTTCAACGTCTGCAGATAATCCTGGTTGGTAGACAATTGAGCTGACACTTCGTCACCTACCCGGACATCCGCCAGCGATGCGGAGGACTTGCCGAAAATTTCGACGCTCAGCGTAGTGTTATACGGTATCTCCTCCACTTTACCGTTCGCATCCACAATCGAGATGACTCTCTTGGACGTGTTCATGCTGCTGACCTTGCCTTCGACCTTGTAAACGACTTCGAGCGACAGTGCCCGGGTCCCGATCACAGACACGCTGACTTTGCGTCCCGCCCCCAGGAGCGGCTCCACTTTGTCTAGCGTCGTGCCAGTGCTTGCTTCGAGCTTGGTCTTCTCATCCAAAATGATGACCCGCGGCTGGTTATTCGCATCACGAACGGTCAACCAGCGCGTTTTGGGATCGTAGTTCACGATGGTGGCGGCATCCAGCTGTTCCATCTGCCGGCCGGTGACCTCGATCTTGGTCACTTGCTCTTCCCCATTGATGGTCAGGAGAACCTTGTCTCCGGAAACGGCATCCGCGAGTAGATCCGAAAGCACCGGCTTGGCTACGCCGCTAACGATAATCTCAGGCTTGTCCGCCAAAAACTTCGTTTCCAGCTGCGTGCTGCCATTGCGCTTGTACGTGATCGTCTTGCCGTTCTCTTCAACCGAATACAGCATGCCTTGAACGGTACGTTCTACGCTTTGCGCAACTTCCACGGTCTGAAGAACACTGTTCTCCACGGAGAATTTTACCGTATAGCCGGCCTTCAGCTCAGCTGGAGTCAGAATTTGATTCTGGTAACGGATCACGGTCTTCTCATCCCAGGCAAACGTATCCTCGTACCCGGTGCTGTCCTTCAGGGTCATCGTTTTATTTACGGTGTCGATGCTTGTGATGACGCCCTCGGACGCCTTATTCACCAACCCGCTCTTCACGCGAATCGATACGATTCGTTTTTGCGGGCTGAAGGTTTCGCGCTCGATGGTAAGCAGGCTGCCCGCCGCAAGCGTCTTCGGATCAATTTTATTGCCGTTTTGATCGAGGAACAGCGTATTGGCATCATAGCTCAGCTCCTCAAAGGTGCTGCCCGTGTCAAACCAAATGACATGATTGGGCGACAGTCGTGCATATGTACGCTCGAAACGCTCCACTTGCTGCGCGGGATCCGTGGTTTCTACGTAAGCCGCTGTTCCGTTATTCGCCACGACTACAACCTTCGTAAAAGGTTTCAGATCGGAGAATTGCTGTCTCTTCGCGGAATCCGAAGTAAAGTATGCGGTCGATGCATCCAGCTTGAACGATTGCAGCTTGCCGTCAACGTACAATTCGAGCTTGCCGTTATCCAGGGAAGCGATATAGCCTTCGTACTGGTTGGCATATTTCGTATCGATATACGCTTGCGCGCGGCTGAAGAACGTTGCCAGCTGGGCTCTCGTTACAGCCCCCTGCGGATCGAATTTATTGCCGGTAACGCCCTGGGCCAGTCCTAATTCTACCGCTACATTCACATAGCCCAGGCGATCCGGAGAAATTTTGGCATTGTCTGCAAAGCCTGTCGCATTATTCTTGGCGGCATTTGCCTCCGCGGTACGTCCGATGGAGCGCACCAGCATTTCGGTAATCCATTCCCGCGATGCCTTCTGCGCACCCCAGATGACCTTTTCGTCCGAATAACCGGACTCCTTTTGCTTGTCGAGCAGGTTTTGCTGAAAAGCCAGTTGAACGTACTGCGTGAAATAATCGTTAACTTTAATATTTGTCGGTAATGTCGCAGCGCCGCTGCCTAGCTGATCCTGCATGCTTAAAAAGCGGATCGCCATCGTCACAGCTTCCTGCTGTGTAACCGGATCATTCGGTCTGAACTTTCCGTTGTTCCCCGTTACGATCCCTTGTGCCGCCAACTGATAAATGTACTTTTCTCCCCAATAGCCTGCAGCGACATCACTGAATGCTCTTAGGCTTGATTGCGTTGTGCTTGCTGCCGTGCCTCCCGCGGTTTCGTTTGCTGATACGGCGGAAGCGCCGCCCCCCAATGCTATAAGTCCGGCCATGACGGCGGAGACCACTTTTTTGGAATGAATATGTTTGCTGTGTCTAAGTACCATTCTCTTTCCCCTCTCCTAACTACTGCTTCATCATATACTACTATTCGACAGCAGATCGTGATCTCCTTCAACCATCATTACCGAGTCATCGGATTTTCCATATCGACGTGTCCCATCAAGGACTCCGTCTGCTGTCCGTCTACGAGAAGCTGGATCGAATCCACCTCGTCGAACTGGAAGAATGTCTTCTTAAGCGCATCGACAGCAAACGACTCCCCGCCGGCTCCCAGATTGGCTTCGTCCGGAACGGCTACATCAATCGTCAGCTTCCCGCCTTCGAATTGAACCGAATGAAGCTGGATTTTCTCCCACAGCGGAAGCTTGTCCGCATCGCTGCTCTGCTGAAGCGTCTTGAATGCGGCCTCGTATTTCCCAAGCTCATCCTTATAGGAAATCTCAGCCGAACCTTCGACCAGCTCCATCATTTCGGGATCGGTATAATACGCTTTGATGCTCTCCGTCTTCATTTCGGGCGCAGTCGCTTCGTTTCCGGCACCTGACGTTCCGCCCGAGCCGTTCGTCACGCCGCCGCTTCCCTGGCCTGTCTGATCTTCGGGTGCAGGAGTTACCTGCTCCGGCGTATCGTCCGGCGCAGCTCCGGGCTTCTGTCCGCAGCCGGCGCCGATCAGCATGACAGCTGCCAGAAATCCGGCCGACCATATTTTTTTGTTCAAAATCGCCACCTCCTGCAAATTACGCTGGACTTGTCTCATCAATTCACATTCAAATAATTTTTAATACCGCGAACAATGGCCGCTGCCACACGATCCTGGGTTGCGGGATCAAACAGCTTGCTCTCGTCGGTCTTGTTGCTCATGAAGCCGACTTCCAGCAGCGCTCCCGGCATCTTCGTCTCACGAATGACATGGAAATTGCCGTATCTTACTCCGCGGTCCTTCAAGCCCATGGCCTTGACGATTTCTTTGTGCAAGGCGGCTGCCAGCGCTTTGTCGGATTGGTCGTAATAATACGTTTCCGTGCCCGTTGCGGCGGAGGGGCCGCTGTTCGCATGTATCGATATGAAAACGTCCGCTTTCAGATCGTTCGCCAATTTTGCGCGATCCTTCAGCTCGAGAAATTTATCCGTGCTTCGGGTCAACACAACATCAATATTCGGTTCATTCGCAAGCAGCTTCTCGACCTTCAGCGCCATGGCAAGGTTGAAATCCTTCTCCCTCTTCTTCGTAACGCCGATCGCACCCGGATCATGATCCCCATGACCGGCATCAATCACGACGACCTTTTTGCCGCCGGTACCCGGTGATGGATCTGTGGCGGCAGTCAATGCCACGGTCAAGATCCCGGAGCCGTTCTCAAGTCCGGAAACCGTATAGTTTGCCGGTTGGTTCAGATCAAGCACGATCCTAACCGTGAGCGGGCTGCTGTTAAAGAGCGAATAACGAACCGACTTTACGTCGGAGTACCCGGACACCGTCATTTGTCCGATTTTGTTCACTTCGTCATAATCGTTCATGGTGCCGAAGCTGTCAGAAAACTCCGTATTTACCATATCAATGACGATCCGGTCCGGATTGCTCAGCTTCGAAATGCTCGGTTTGGCATTACCAGTGACTGCAACCATCAGTTTATTGTCGCTAAAGGTGATGCCGTCTACTGTGGCCGTATGAGCACCGGCGTCTCCATCCGGGATGCTTCCTGTATATCCGGAAGTCAAATGCACCGATTTCGTCCCATTGTCCCATCGAACCTGCAGCCCCATCTGTTCACTGACAAATCGAATCGGAACGATCGTCGTCCCGCCTCGAAGAATCGGGGCTTTGGTCATTTGGACCCGCTGCCCGTTGATGTCGGCATACTGGCTTCCGATGGTCATCGTTACTGTCTGGGATCCGTCTTGGACAATTACCGTTTTGGCTGCCTTACTCCAATCAACCTGAAAGCCAAGATTCTCGGATACGATTCGGATCGGCACCATGACCGTCCCATTGATGTTCTCCACCTTGGCACCCGATGACACATTGATTTGTTGACTGTCCAGGTAAATTTTTGCGCTGTACGAACTTGCATCCGCCATCTTAGGAAACGCAATCATCATGACAACCAGAAACAATAAAAAACCGAACTTCTTCATCCTTCACCCCTACCATCCTATTATTTTGCCATAGATTGGCGTTTCTGCAATCGGCCTGTACGACATTACCTGACAAACTATAGACGCTAACCCTTGCTGAAAGTTGCGAAATTGTTCCCATATTACCAAAAAAAACTCCTACTTCATCACTGAAATAGGAGTTTTGACTTTCATATATGAGAAACCAAATAGTTCTGCGGTATTAATTCCGGGTCATCGGGTGTTCAAGCTCCACATGCCCCATCAAGCTTTCGATCTGCTGTCCGTCAACCAGCAATTCGATCGATTTGACCTCTTCAAATTGGAAAAAGGTTTTCTGCAAGGCGTCGATGGCAAACATTTCGCCGCCGGCACCCAAATTCGCCTCAGCCGGCTTGCTGATGTCGAGCGTCAATGCACCTTGATCGAACTTTAGCGACTTCAACGTAATTTTATCCGACCATAACGGGTTAAGGGATGCGTCGGAGCTTGTTTGAAGGGCTTCGAATGCTTTTTTATACTTATCCTCGTCACCCGCGTAGGTGATTTCACGGCTTGTCTCTTTTAGCTCCATAATCTCCGGGTCGGTATAGTAAAGCTTGATGCTCGACTTATTCTCAGGGTTGACGGCGGCATCTACCTTCTCGGGTTCAGTCGGAGGCGTCTTTTCTCCGCCGGCCGGTGTTGTTGTTGTAGTTGTTGTGCTTTCCCCGCCGGACGCAGTGCTGCCTGTTCCCTCCCCTGCTCCCGCGTTAACCGGTTCAACTGCTTCTTCCTCGTTCACTTGGTCAGCCGCCTTATCGCCTGGATCCGCCTGATCCACATCCGCGGTCTGTTCCGGGGTATCGGCGGGGGCTGCAGCCGGCTTCTGGCCGCAGCCTGCGCTAAAAACAAGCAGCAGCGCCAGCATTCCTGTCATCCAGTATTTCTTGTTCATCGTTGTGTCCCCCTCTAGGTTCATAAAATCTTGTACAGGTAATTGTACGTGAAGGAAGTGTTCGGGTCTCATCATTTTTGATCAGTCCTATGTAAGTGGTCCCGGATCGATGAGCCTTAATAAAACCTCACTTAAGATATTCTTTTATACCCTCAACAATACCTTGTGCAACACGATTTTGGAAATCTTCGTTAAACAACTGGGCTTCATCACCCTTATTGCTCAGGAAGCCGATTTCGAGGAGGACCGCCGGCATCTTCGTTTCCCGGGTTACATGCAGGCTGCTGTATTTAACGCCCCTGTCGAACAGCCCAGTCGCTTTGGCTAAATGCTTGTGGATCACGTTGGCAAGCTGTTTGCTCGCATCTCTCGTATAATACGTTTCCGTGCCGTTCGGACTGCTGGACGTGCTGCTGTTGCCGTGGATCGAAACGAAAATGTCCGCTTTCAAATCGTTGGCTATCTTCACCCGATCCTTGAGTCCTAGCGTGGAATCATCGCTGCGTGTCATCACGACTTCAATGTTCTTCTCATTCTTAAGCAGGGCCTCAACCTTCAGTGCCAGGTCAAGGTTCATGACCTTCTCCGATTTGCCCGTCACACTGGTCGCACCCGGCTGGCTCCCGCCATGTCCGGCGTCGATCACCACAATCTTCTTCCCGCTTCCCGATACCGGAGGAATCGGCGGGATGCCCGTGTCTCCCTCCGCATTGAGATCAACGATCGTGAGCCCCGATTCATGCGTCACCCCGTAGCTCGCAGGTCCGTTCAAATCAATGACAACCCGTACGGTTGACGGGCTATGGCTGAAGAGCGCAAACCGGATCTTTGATACGTCGGGATAATCTGTCACGGCCATCTCGCCGCCGCTTGTAGGATTCATTACGTGATCGGCCAGAAAGGCTTCGGAAAATGCCGTATTCGGCAAATCCACCACGATCCGGTCCGGCCCCTTCATCGGGAATACACTCGGGGTAACCGTTCCGTCTGTCGAGATCATCAGACGATTGTCGCTGAACGAAATGCCGGTCAGGGCCGATAATTCGGCGTTATTCCCCGGAGCTGGCGAGTCCGTCCCCGAACCTCCTCCGCTACCCGGTGCTCCAGCATCGGGGGACGAAGGAACAGGCGATGTCAGGTAGACCGCTTTCGCAGCGTTGTCCCACTTGACGTCCAGGCCCATCTGATGGCTGACGAAGCGCAGCGGAACCAGCGTCGTGTCCCCGCTTAATACCGGAGGAAGATTTAAATCGACCAGGGCTCCGTCCAGCTCCGCTTGAGCATTTCCAACGACCATGCGCACGCTCTTGTCGCTATTGGATACGGTCACCGACCGCGTGGACTTGTCCCAGCGGACGTCAAATCCGAGGTTCTCCGATACGACCCGGATCGGAATCATCACATTTCCCTTGATGTTGTCAACTTTGACGCCGGACGACAAGCTCAGCTGCTCCCCGTCCAGATAAATGGTCGCGCCGGAAGAAGCCGCGTCCACGGACTTAGGGAACACCATCAAACATAGAATCAGCGCCAACAAAAAACCTAACTTCTTCATGAATCCACCTCGATCATCCCATGATTGAAATACACAACATACGTAAAACCGACAACCCGACAAACCGCCACTTACAATCTATCATTTATGTAAATCGGCATTTTCGGAGAAAAAATGTACCGGACAAATACCGACATTCAACGCTTGTCCATGAACAAATGCTGCATATTACTTCCATCATACCAAAAAAAACTTCCATTTCCTACATAAGAAATGGAAGTTTAATAATCTTGTAATCTTTTGACGGACGAGCCTGCAAGATTAGGCGAACAAACGGGATGCGTGCTTCTTCTCGTAAGCGTCGATTGCACTCTCGTGCTGGAGCGTCAAGCCGATATCGTCCAAGCCCTGAAGCAGAAACTGACGGCGATGCTCGTCAAGCTCGAAGTCGATATGAAGACCTTGATTATCGGTAATCGTCTTGCTCTCAAGATCCACGTTCAGCTGATAACCGGCGCTGGCATCGGTGCGCTGGAACAGCTCTTCCACCTGCTCCTCGGACAGCTTGATCGGCAGAATGCCGTTCTTGAAGCAGTTGTTATAGAAAATATCGGCAAACGACGGTGCAATGACAACGCGGAAGCCGTAATCCAGGATTGCCCAAGGCGCGTGCTCCCGGGAGGAACCGCAGCCGAAGTTCGCCCGCGAAATCAGGATCGAAGCGCCTTGATAACGCGGCTGGTTAAGCGGGAAGCTTTCGATTTCCTTCCCCTGCTCGTCGAAGCGCCACTCATAGAACAGGAACTGCCCAAACCCTGTGCGCTCGATCCGTTTCAGAAATTGCTTAGGTATAATTGCGTCGGTATCGACATTTACGCGGTCGACAGGCGCCACGATACCGGTTAATTTCGTAAATGCTTGCATACGTTTCTCCTCCGTCCTCTTAGCTTACAACTTCTTCAGCAATAAAATTCCAGTCGCGAACATCAACGAAACGGCCCTTCACCGCAGCTGCCGCCGCCATGGCAGGAGATACGAGATGCGTTCTGCCCCCGCGGCCTTGACGTCCTTCAAAGTTCCGGTTCGACGTCGATGCGCAGCGCTGTCCTGGCTGAAGCACATCCGGGTTCATCGCAAGGCACATGCTGCAGCCCGCTTCACGCCATTCAAAACCGGCCTCGATGAAAATTTTGTCAAGCCCTTCCTTCTCGGCTTGGAGCTTGACGCGCCCCGAGCCCGGCACGACGATGGCCGTCACGTTGTCCGCCACTTTATGGCCTTTGGCAACGGCGGCCGCTGCACGCAGGTCTTCGATGCGCCCGTTGGTACAGGAGCCGATGAACACGTAGTCGATCGGAATTTCCGACATCGGCGTACCCGGAACGAGCGCCATGTATTCAAGCGCCTTTTCGGCAGCTTTCCGCTCGTTCTCCGTCTTGAAATCGGCCGGATTCGGAACGGTTGACGTAATGTCGGTTCCCATGCCCGGGCTCGTTCCCCACGTTACTTGCGGAATCAGCGATTCAACGTCGAATTCCACAACCTTGTCGAACTCGGCACCCTCGTCGGTTACGAGCTCTTTCCAAGCCGCAACAGCCTCGTCAAAGGCTTCGCCCTGCGGCACGTATTGACGTCCGCGCAGATATTCGAAGGTGGTTTCATCGGGTGCGATCATCCCTGCTCTCGCTCCGCCTTCGATCGACATGTTGCAGACCGTCATCCGCTCTTCCATCGACAGCTCGCGGATCGCTTCGCCTGTGTATTCAATGACGTATCCGGTCGCAAAATCCGTTCCGTATTTCGCGATGACGCCGAGGATCATATCCTTAGCCGTTACGCCCGGATTGCGTTTGCCTACAAAGCGCACTTCCATCGTCTTGGCTTTCGCCTGCTGAAGACACTGCGTGGCAAGCACATGCTCCACCTCGCTTGTGCCGATTCCGAAGGCAAGCGCTCCGAATGCCCCGTGCGTCGAGGTGTGGCTGTCGCCGCACACGATCGTTTTCCCCGGATGCGTGAGTCCAAGCTCCGGTCCCATGACGTGAACGACACCCTGATCGATGGTGTCCAGATCAAACAGCGTTACGCCGAAATCCTGGCAGTTCTTGGTCAACGTATCGATCTGCTGCTTGGAGATCGGATCCGTAATGTTATAGCGGTCCTTTGTCGGCACGTTGTGGTCCATTGTAGCGAATGTCAGCTCCGGACGGCGCACCTTGCGGCCGCTGAGACGCAGTCCCTCGAACGCCTGAGGCGAAGTCACCTCGTGAACGAGATGCAGGTCGATGTACAAAATGCCCGGTTTACCCTCTTCCTGATGAATAACGTGATTATCCCAAATCTTTTCGAACATTGTCTTCTTACCCATCAATATCACCCCATTGTTCTATCGTCCATTAACAGGATGAACGCCGTTGATCGCCCGGTGGTACAGGCATTGCCGCGCATCATCCTTACGTTGATAGTAATATATCATTTCCTTCTTCATTGTTCCAAGATATAATAACTATAGATGTAATAGGATACAGCTATAACGGGGTGATGACCTTCATGGAACTAAGACAACTGCAATATACGCTGCAAATCGCGGCGGACAAGAACTTTTCCCGAGCCGCGGAGAAGCTCCACATCGCCCAGCCCTCCCTGAGCCAGCAGCTGTCCAAGCTGGAGAAGGAGCTTGGCGTTCTGCTGTTTCAGCGCAACACCAGCTCGGTCGAGCTAACCCACGCGGGCGCAAGCTTTGTTGAGCATGCCCAGAAGATCATGGACGCCGTCGAGCAGCTGAAGCAGGAGATGTCCGACATTTCCCAGCTTCGCAAAGGCAAGGTCGTCGTCGGCAGCATGCCGATCACGGGGTCCCATCTGCTGCCAAGGGTGCTGCCGGCGTTCAAGAAAGGGTATCCGGATATTGAAATTACACTCCTGGAGGATTCGTCCATGAACTTGGAGAAGCTGACGGCGAGCGGAAAGGCTGATTTGAGCCTGCTGGCGCTTCCGCTCACCGAGCCTTCGCTATCCTGGATACCGATCGGCGAAGAGATGATCGATCTCGCGGTTCCTCCGCAGCACAAGCTGGCAGAGCGGGCGGCGCTTGAGCCGATACAGCCGATTTCGCTGGATGAAATTCGGGACGAGGACTTCGTGGTGCTGAAGAAGGGGCAGGGCTTTCGGAAGCTTACATTTGATATTTGCCGCGAGGCCGGCTTCGAGCCGAAGGTGGTGTTCGAGAGCAATAACATCGAAACCTTGCAATCCCTGGTTGCTACAGGCATGGGGGTTACGCTCGTCCCGCGCTTCATTGCCAGGGCGAAGCGGAGCGAGTTTATCCCGGTCTATTTGCCGCTAGCCGAGCCCGTCCCCAGCCGGACGCTCGTCGTTGCCTTCCGCAATGGACGGTACTTATCGAAGGCGGCGGACGCCTTCATCGATACGTTCAAGCAGGTCATGGATAAGCTCGTGGTGGAAAGCGTGCGTGACTAGACGGGGATTCGGTCCTTCACCATTTTCAAACCGGAAACGGGTTCCTTCTATAACGAATAATCCCGAAACAAAGGCCCTTGCCGAGGTCGATGACCTATTACAAGGGCCTTCCATTTATAGTTCTCTGTCCTAGCACCGTGCCTGCCATCATAACCTGCGAAAGAGCGAAGCTGCCGCAATTTTAAGGTCAGCCGCCTATTTTCGCAAATTGTGCTGGTCGAACATCCGATTTTGCTCATCCGCCGTGCGCGATTGATCCTGCAAGGATTCGTTTTTGCTGCTGCTTCCACCGCCCGTTACTTGCTCGACGAAGCTGCGAAACTGCGCCTTCTGATCTTCCTGCTCAATGCCGCGGCTGTCGAATTGGTTGTTCTCTGCCATGCGTTCGAAAACCTCCTCTCAGTCGGATTACCCATAGTATACCCGGCTGTCCGCATATGAAACTGAAATTTCAGGGGCGCAATCCGTTTTCGCTTGCTTTGGGTGTTGCATAATCCTTATTTAAAATACAAGTGAGGCCTCCGATCCTCGAATACCGGAATCCGGCCCTTTACTTCTTCCGGCAGAGCGCAGTCCAGCGTGCCGGTGACGACGGCTTCCTCTTCACCGCCTTCTGCAATCACTTCACCCCATGGATCGATCAGCATGGAATGCCCGAAAAACTCCGTCTCTCCGCTGCGGCCGACCCGATTACAGGCAACGACGTACATTTGATTCTCAATAGCCCGGGCCGTCAGGAGCGTTCTCCAGTGATGGAGTCTCGGATGCGGCCACTCGGCCGGAACGAACAGCACGTCCGCGCCTGCGAGCGCCAGCGTGCGGGACAGCTCGGGGAATCGGATGTCATAGCAGATCGATGCCCCGGCTTTCATTCCGTCCAGTTCAAAGGTGACCGCCTCCTCCCCGGCATGAAGAAATTTCTCTTCGTCCATCAAGCGGAACAGATGCATTTTCGAATACTTGGCGGTTGACTCGCCGTTTCTTCCAAAGACGTACATCGTGTTGTATATCCGATCGCCGATCTTCTCCGCTACCGATCCGCCTACGATATGAACGCCATGCCGTTTGGCGAAGTCGCTCAGCCGCCGCTTCGTCTCCTCCCCGTTCGGGTCGGCCAGCTCTCCAATCCGGTCCAGCGCATATCCGGTATTCCACATCTCCGGCAGCACGATTACGTCCGGCTTTTGTTCTGCGGCTACGGCTTTCTCCATTATCTCCGCCAAATGGTTCATATTGACGCCCGGTTCGCCTATCTCGATATAAGCTTGAATGAGCGCGATATTCAGTTGAGGCTTAGCTCCATCAGTCACTTTCGGTTCCCCCTTGTCATGCCGGTAATCTTGTTGCAGGAATCCTGGCAAACCTTCTCCATTAACGACTGCGATCCCTGTCCAAAACCTACCCGCGGCTGTTCATGTCAACATCATAGCCCCGAAGGGCCTGCCGCCGCAACCCTGTACGCCATTTCCCTCTATACACCCCGGATAAATCGTGATAAATTAATGCTAATTGTTTTAAGACCGCTGATACAACCATGCATAATGAAGGGGAATCAAGCGCAATTCAATAACCGGAGTGATGAATCCGCCATGAGCAAACCTAATCAACCATTCCATATCGAGCCGGCCGAGATAATGCCGACGCTGCCGACCCAGTTTTTCGCGACGCTGGTCTCGAATGTCAACCGGCAGGTGGCCCAGGGTCACGACGTCATTAATCTCGGCCAGGGGAATCCCGATCAGCCGACGCCTCCTCATATCGTGGCAAGCCTGAAGGAGGCGGCCGACAATCCTCAATATCATAAATACTCGCCGTTTACCGGGTATTCGTTTCTTAAGGAAGCGATTGCCCATCGTTATAAGGAGGATTATAACGTGGACCTGGATCCTGAAACCGAGGTCGCCATTCTGTTCGGCGGAAAGACCGGGCTCGTTCAGCTGCCGCAGGTGCTCCTCAACCCCGGGGACGTCTGTCTCGTGCCCGATCCGGGTTATCCGGATTACTGGTCCGGCGTTGCCCTTGCCCGCGCGGAAATGAAGTTTATGCCGCTTACGGCGGACAACGGCTTTCTTCCCGATTATAGCAGCATCGCCCCGTCCGACCGGGAGCGGGCCAAACTGATGTTCCTGAACTATCCAAACAACCCGACCTCAGCGGTAGCTCCCCTGTCCTTTTACGAGGAAACCGTGGACTTTGCCGCAAAGCACGGAATCGTCGTGGCCAGCGATTTCGCTTACGGCGCGATCGGCTTCGACGGCAAGCAGCCTGTCAGCTTTCTGCAGGCTGAGGGAGCCAAAGACATCGGCGTGGAGTTCTATACGCTGTCCAAAACATATAATATGGCCGGCTGGCGGGTTGGCTTCGCTCTCGGGAACGCGAAGATCATCTCGTTGATCAACCTGCTTCAGGACCATATTTACGTCAGCTTGTTCGGAGGAATCCAGGCAGCAGCAGCTACTGCCCTGACTTCCCCCCAGGATTGCGTCAAATCGCTGGTAAGCCGTTATCAAAGCCGGCGGGACGCATTCTTCGCAGCGTTGTCGGAGATCGGTTGGGATGCGCCGAAGCCGGCAGGCTCGTTCTTTAGCTGGCTGCCTGTTCCCAAGGGCTATACGTCCGTCGCGTTCGCGAACCTGCTCCTTGAGGAAGCCAAGGTTGCCGTTGCCCCGGGAGTCGGTTTCGGCGATCACGGTGAAGGGTATGTCCGCGTCGGTCTGCTGAGCAGCGAGGAGCGGATGCAGGAGGCGGCATATCGCATCGGGAAGCTGGGCCTCTTCTAGAAGCTTTGTTTTTGCTTTGAAAAAACGGCATCAATATGATATTCTTGCAATACATGAACATTGAATCGTCAAACGCGATGACGGGACCAGTACGAAAGCATACGGCGCGCAAACCAGAGAACGAGCTCCACTGGCTGAGAGGGCTCGGCGCGGCCCCTTTCCGAAACCTACCCCCGAGCGGCCTGCGTCAAGCAGGACAGCGCCTTCTGTTACAAGGCCAAAGCCGGATGGGCATGACGTTAAGCTCATCAATAAAGGTGGTACCGCGGAAGACTAGCTTTCGTCCTTTTTCATAAGGGCGGAAGTTTTTTTATTTCCATGATCATGCATCCATCCATGGTAGAGACTAAAAATTACGTACAAGGAAGTGATTGCGATGAGCGCACGCATCGTCGTCAAGATCGGAAGCAGCTCCCTCACAACCGAGGAAGGCGGCTTGAATCTGGATTCCGTCGCCTTCTTCGCTGCCGAGCTGGCAGCCCTGCGCGATGCCGGCCATGAGGTTCTCCTCGTGACCTCCGGCGCGGTTGCCGCAGGCTTCCGCGAGATCGGCTATGATAGCAGACCGAAGCTGCTTCATGAGAAGCAGGCCGCGGCGGCGCTCGGTCAGGCGCTGCTGATGAGGGCCTATCAGAATGCCCTAGCGGAGCACCGGCTGAAGGCGGCGCAGATATTGCTGACCCGGACGGATTTTGCGAACCGGAAGCGCATGAACAATGCGAATATGACCATTTCGGAGCTGCTGAAGCAGGGCATCATTCCGATCATTAACGAGAATGACACCGTCTCGATTGACGAGCTGAAATTCGGAGACAATGATACGCTTTCCGCCCTCGTGGCTAACCTCGTTCGAGCCCAGCAGCTCATTATCCTGACGGATACCGACGGATTGTACACCGCGGATCCGCGCAAATCTCCCGATGCCACCCGGTATGAGGAGATCGAGGAAATTACCGAAGAGATTTACAGCATGGCCGGAGGGGCCGGCACCAGCGTCGGTACGGGCGGGATGCGCTCCAAGATCGACGCAGCCAAAATCGCAACGCGCGGCGGCGTTCCGGTCTTCATCGGAAAAGCCGACGAGGCCGGAGATCTGCTGCTGGCTTATCAGCATCGCGGGAAGGGCACGTATTTTGCGACACAGCTCTCTTCTCTGCCGATGAAAAAGCAGTGGCTCGGCTTTATGTCCTCCCCCTTGGGAAGGATCATCGTCGATGAGGGGGCGGAGGAAGCGCTCCTTCACGGCGGGCACAGCCTGCTTCCGGTCGGCATCAAGCGGCTGGAAGGCAGCTTCCATGCCGGAGATGTCGTCGAAGTGCTGAACACGAACCGGGAACGGCTCGGAAGAGGCATCGTCAATTATGACGAGGAGCAGCTCCAGGCCGTGATCGGCTTGCCGAGCAGCCGCGTCTTCGAGCTGATCGGCGACGTGCACCGGCTTGAGGTGATCCACCGTGACGAATGGATTACCTTGAAATAAGGATGATTGGATCATAAACAACCGTTTGATTATAAGGAGGAATGAACCGTGAGTGAAGTAAGGGAAAAAGCACAGCTTGCCAAACAAACCGCCGCCGTGCTCGGCAAGCTGACCACGAATGAAAAGAATAAGGCTCTGCTTGAAATGGCCGATGCGCTGATTGCGCGCGCCGGCGATATCATTGAGGCGAACGCCGACGACCTGCGGCGCGGCAAGGAGAACGGAACGTCCTCCTCCCTGCTTGACCGGCTAGCGCTGAATGAAGAACGGATCCGCGGCATTGCCGAGGGGCTGCGGCAGATCGTGGAGCTTCCGGATCCGATCGGCGACACGCTCGAGACGATCGAACGTCCGAACGGCCTGCATATTGTCAAGAAACGCGTCCCGATTGGCGTCATCGGCATCATCTATGAAGCCCGTCCGAACGTAACGGTGGATGCGGCGGGACTATGCCTGAAGACGGGCAACGCCGTCGTCCTCCGCGGGGGCTCCTCCGCCCTCTCCTCCAACCGCAAAATCGTGGAGGTGCTCCACGAAGCGATGGAGCGGACCGCCCTCCCTGCCGCATCCCTGCAGCTCATTGAGGATGCGAACCGCTCGTCCGTGGACGAGATGCTGAAGCTGAACGGGCTGCTCGATGTCATTATTCCTCGCGGAGGCAGCTCGCTGATTCAAAATGTCGTAATGAATTCCACCGTGCCTGTCATTGAAACAGGTGCCGGCATTTGCCATACGTATATCGACGAGTCGGCCCAGCCGGACATGGCTGCCGCGATCAGCCTCAATGCCAAGGTTCAGCGTCCTTCGGTCTGCAATGCGATGGAGACGCTGCTCGTGCATGAGGCGTTTGCCAAATCCCATCTCCATTCCTTGGCCGAAGCGTTCAAGGAACGGAATGTGGAGCTTCGCGGCTGCGCGCGCACGCTGTCTTACGCGCCATGGGCGCGCGAAGCCTCTTCCGAGGATTATGCGACCGAGTACAACGACTATATTTTAAATGTTAAAATCGTCGACGATCTTGATCAGGCCCTGGCGCACATTGCCGAGTACGGCACCAAGCATTCGGAATGCATCGTGACGGAGAACGGGCAAAATGCCGAGCGCTTCCTTCAAGAAGTCGACGCCGCCGCCGTGTATCACAATGCGTCGACGCGCTTTACCGACGGATTCGAATTCGGTTTCGGAGCCGAAATCGGAATCAGCACCCAGAAGCTGCATGCCCGGGGACCTATGGGTCTTCCTGCGCTTACTTCCTCCAAATATGTTATTATCGGTAGTGGCCAAATACGAGAATAAATCCATACATTCATATCATCCATGAAGGAGGAAACCTACTATGTGCCAAACCCCACAGAACCGCCCATTGATCGATAGTGCCATTACATTTTACGGTGCGGGCTCGATGGCTGAAGCGATCGTGAAAGGCCTCATTACCCGACATGTCATACATCCCGAACGCATCACGATGCTGAACCGCAGCAATGTCCAGCGTCTCGAGGAGCTCAGCCAACGATACGGCGTGCAGTTTAATAGCGATGCGGATGCGAAGCATCAAATTCTCAAAACCTCCCCCGTCATCGTGCTGGCCATGAAGCCGAAAGATGCAGCAAAAGTATTGAAGGAGCTGGGGACGATGCTGTCCCCCGATCAGCTGATTATTTCGGTCATTGCCGGCCTCTCGATTCATACGACCCAAACGCTGCTCGGCAAGAATCAGCCAGTAGCACGCACGATGCCGAATACGTCCGCTTCGATCGGGCTGGGCTCGACCGGCATCTCCTTCTCGAAGGAAATCAGCGAGGAGCAGCGCCAGCTCGTCCTTACACTATTTGAAGCGGTGGGCCAGGTAACCGTCATTGAAGAGGAGAAAATGGACATCCTTACCGGCATCTCGGGAAGCGGTCCAGCTTACTTCTACTACATGATGGAAGCGATGACGGCTGCCGGCATCCGCGGCGGCTTATCGCCTGAACAAAGCCGTGACCTGACGCTCCAGACAATTCTGGGCGCAGCCCGAATGGTGCAGCAGACCGGCGAGCCGCCGGCATCGCTACGAGCAAAAATCACTTCGCCGAACGGCTCCACGCAAGCAGCTCTTGAGACGCTGGACCGCGGCGATTTCTTCGAGACGGTCATCGCTGCCGTCAATCGCTGCGCAGAGCGCTCCAAAGAAATGGGCGCAATGCTGAAGGAGCAAGCCCTATGAGCCGTTCAATCGCAACCTACAGAATTTATGACGACCAGGCGGATTTTCGTAAAAAGGCGACCTCCATCGCCGTAGGCATGACGGTCGGGAGCTGGACCGAGCTGCCTGCGGCCAAGCAGGAAGCCATGCAGAAGCATCTTGGCGAAGTGGTGGACATTCAGGTCCATGAAGGCTGGGAGCCCGGAAGCCGTTATGCCGATATCAGCATCGCCTATCCGGATATTAACTTCAGCCGGGACATTCCTGCCCTGCTTGTGACGGTATTCGGCAAGATCTCCATGGACGGCCGCATCAAGCTGACCAACCTGGATCTATCGCCGGAATTCCTGTCGGCTTTCCCGGGGCCGAAATTCGGGATCGACGGCGTTCGCGACCTGCTAGGGGTTCACGACCGTCCGCTCTTGATGAGCATCTTCAAATCGGTGATCGGGCTAAGCGCCGATGAGCTAAGGGAGCAGTTCATTCGCCAGGCCCTCGGCGGCGTTGACCTGATCAAGGATGATGAAATTCTGTTCGAAAATGAGCTGACCCCGATCCAGAAACGGGTTCGGTTATGCATCGAAGCCGCCCGCGAGGTCGAGCAGCAGACGGGCAAGAAGCTGCTGTATGCTGCCAACCTGACAGGTCATACTTCGAAGCTGAGGGATCAGGCCCTTCGAGCGATCGACGCCGGGGCCAACGCGCTGCTGTTCAACGTCCTGTCCTACGGGTATGACGTCCTGCACGAGCTCAGCTCCGATCCGGACATCAACGTGCCGATCGCCGCCCATCCCGCGCTTGCAGGTGCCATCTACCCGTCTCCGTATCACGGAATCGCCGCGCCGGTTCTGCTCGGCCAGCTGATGCGGATCGCCGGCGCAGACCTGGTCCTGTTCCCGTCGCCGTACGGCTCGGTCACGATGCCCCGGGAAGAGAACCTCGGCATTCGGGACGAGCTGCATACGGTCAAGCTCGGCGTCAAGCGGAGCATGCCGGTTCCGTCCGCAGGCATCCATCCCGGACTCGTCCCGCGCATTATCCGCGACTTTGGAACGGATGTGGTCGTGAATGCCGGCGGAGGCATCCACGGCCATCCGCTGGGCACTGAAGCCGGCGGTAGAGCCTTCGTTCAGGCGATCGAAGCCACGATGAAATCCGTGCCGCTCGCCCACTATGCGGAAGAGCGCGAAGAACTGAAAGCCGCACTGGACATCTGGGGAGGAGAAGCATGACAGCTCACGGAAGAACACCCGTCATTTTTTGCGATTTTGACGGAACGATCACGAACAATGACAATATCGTAGCCATTATGAAGCATTTCAAACCGGAAGGCTATGAGGGAATCATGAAGGATACGGTCGAGCGGGCGATATCGATCCGGGAAGGGGTCGGACGGATGTTCGCCCTCTTCCCTTCCTCGATGAAAGAGGAGATTACGTCCTTCGTGCTTGAGCATGCGGGCATCCGCGAAGGCTTCGGCGCTTTCCTCGAGTATCTGAAGCAGGAACGCATCGAGTTCTTCGTCACGAGCGGCGGTATCGATTTCTTCGTCGATCCGATCCTGAAGCCGTACGGCATTCCGGCAGACCATATATTCTGCAACGGCTCCAACTTTGAGGGAGACACGATCGAGATTACATGGCCTCACCCATGCAAGGATTCGTGCACCAACGATTGCGGCATGTGTAAGGTAACTGTGATGGACCGATTCCCGGCGGATCGATATTACCGGATTTTGATCGGAGACAGCCTCACCGATTTCGAAGGGGCCAAGCAGGCTGATCTGGTGTACTCGCGCTCAACGCTCACGGAGCAGTGCCGGAAGCTTGGCGTGCACCATGTGCCGTTCGAAACCTTTACCGACATCTATGCCGATCTGAACGACAAGCTGAAACAGGGGGTGCTGTGATATGGCATATACCGATATCCTGCTGGAACAAAAACAAGCAGCCCTTGACGACCTGCGCGGCGTCAAGGAGCTTTTTGCCTCGCGCAACTGGTTTCCCGGAACAAGCGGAAATCTCTCGGTCCGCGTCGGCGACTTTACGCCCGAGGAGTTTTACTTTGCCATAACCGCGAGCGGAAAGGACAAGTCCGTACATACGCCGGAGGATTATCTGTTCGTTGACCGTAACGGGAAGCCGTGCGAGGCGACCGCGCTCAAGCCCAGCGCCGAAACCTTGATCCATTGCGAGATTTATCGCAAGACCGGCTGCGGTGCCATTTTCCATGTCCATACAATCGACAACAACCTGGTCAGCGACTGGTACGGCGATCAGGGCTTCGTTCCTGCGCAAGGCATCGAGCTGATCAAGGCATTCAATATTTGGGAAGAGGACGCGGCCATCTCCATCCCGATCCTGCCCAACTATGCGGACATCCCGAAAATTGCCGCGCTTGTGCCGGACGCTCTTGATCCCGCCGTGCCCGGGATCCTGCTGCGGAACCACGGCATTTACGCCTGGGGCCGGAACGCCTTCGAGGCGAAGAAGCATCTGGAGGCGTTTGAATTTATTTTTGAATACACCTACCGCCGCCTGCTCCTGAATGCGGCAGGCAGCAACCAGGCTAGGTAACCCTTTAAGTTAGCGGGCCCGGACCCGGGTAACCGCTGCGCTGTGCGAAAAGTCCGCTGCGCCCCGATTGTTGCTAGACGCTCGGGGCACAGAGCGGGCATCATTTCCTGAGGAGTGTTTTCCGTGATTCAAGGATTAGCCATAGGCATTATCTTCATTTTGTATGGTTTGCTCCTATATCTCGTTCCCCCCAAGAGCACCAAGAGCTTTTATGCCTACAAAACAACGTCTTCGCTTAAAAGCGAGCGGCGTTTTAAAGTCGCCAACGCATACGTCAGCCTGCTGCTCATGATATTCGGGGCCGTCCTGCTCGTCATCGCAAGGCTGACCGGCAGCTTTACGGCTACCGGCATTGCAACCATCGTCGTGTTCATTCTGATTTACATTCTGGTTGAACGCAAATTAAAAAACATGTAGAGCGATCCTTCTCCAGGATCGCTTTACATGTTTTTTTGCTTCTTGCATATGACTGGCGGATGCCTGTTATAAATGTCCCTGCTCATACTCGGCGTAGGAAATCCTTGAATACGGCTCCGGATCCGATGGCAGGTAATGGCTTACGACGAACAGGCATGTCACGACAAACAGTAAAATGTACAGCACATACGCCAAATTTTTAACCATAACGTCTCCTCCTCATCCCTCTAGCCGATTAATCGCGATCGAAATCATCGTAGGGCCGGTCCTCGAACCGGGCTCCCCGCTTGGGTCCCATCATCAGCTTGATGCCGCCGCCGATCAGCAGCACGGTGACGATCGCCGTCTTCATGAAATCCCGAATCCGGGAATCCAGGTACATATTCGGAAACAGCGTTTCGAGATACGGCAGGACCACACTGGAAAATACGAAGTAAACGCCCAGCAGCACAAGTCCTAGACCGAGCCAGCGCTGCTGGCCGGATGTGCTGGCGATGATCGGCCGGTCGCGAAGCGGCTCCCGGCCGTACCGGCTGACCTGCTGCAGGCCGTCGAAAAAGGCGTAGCACCAGATCAGCGGAATCATAAACAGAAACAGCGACAGTCTCAGCACATCCAGCACATAGATGCTGCCCAGAAACAGGATCATCAGCTGAAGGCCCCGTTTCTGCAATCCGAGGTACATTTGCCCTGCTCCAGGGAATGCAGACAGCAGCGTTGCGAACACTTTGCTGCGCCGTCCGCTCTCACGACCGCTCTCCAGCTCTTCGAACAGCGTCCGGTCCATCAAAAACTCTCCTGCCTGCTTGCGGTTAAGCAGCTGAACGACATCGAACATGCAGTACAGCCAGATCACCGGCAAGATGCCCAGAAAGAGCAGAAATACCGACTCGTGCGTCAATCCGGTCAGGAACACCAGGATGGTGCCAAGGCCGAAGAATGCGATCAGAAATGACAGTCCGCGCTGCATCAGGCCAAGCTGGAAATGTCCCAGCCCGGGAATAAACGACAGCAGAATCGTGAAGAAGCGCTCGGAATCGTCGCTTCGTTCGTTCGGCACTTCGATTGGCCGGCCAAATTCATCATAAACGTAGGAAACCGGCGTGTAACGAAGCAGAACTATTAGTAAATCAAGCATGCTGATGCCCCAGATCAGCAATGCGCCAAGAATGGTCATAACAAACACGGAATTGGAGCCAGCCATAAACGTGAGCACAAATCCTCCGAACAAGCCGCCGAAGAAAAGCAGCGGATAGAGGACAGCACGCCCGTTTCTCCCCCAGTAATAATGGCCGAGACCCGGGACGAGGTTCAATATGAATGCAAGCATTTTGCTACGCGGTGGTTGCACAGTTCATCTTCCTTTCCAAAAATCCTTATTTGGATATTAGATTGTCGATCCAGCCCGATGTTTTCTCTACCAGCTGATCGCTGTAGGACGGCGATTGGGAAAGCGGCGCCTCATGCTCCGGGCTGACCGTCTGCAGCCGGTCGAACGCACCGGTAAACAGGAACAGCAGTGTGACGGATGCAGCAATCGCATAGTGAACGATCGCCTTCTCATACCATCGCTTCGGCCGGTCCGGGGCGTATGCCGCTGCTCTTCGCGGATACGGCTTAATCTTATCGTGATGCATGACTTGATCTGCGAAGGAGGCCGGGTCCGGCAGATCCGGCAGCCCTTCTTGGCGGCCAAGCGTCTCCATGTAAAGCTCCAGCAGCGAATCGTCCGACAACAGGCGCTCTTCATACAAAGCCTGTTCTTCCGGGGCAGCTTCCCCTTTTACATAACGCTCCGTCAATTCTTTGCGCTCTTGAATCGACCATGTCATTTCCACTCTTCCTCCTTCCAGTGCGTCCGGATCCATTGCCGGGCCCGGTACAGCTTGGATTCCACCGTTTTGACCGACACGTTCAGCTCGGAGCTAATCTGCTCATAATTTTTCTCTTCCAAATAAAATGCCGATATGATCTCCCGGTGATTGGCAGGCAGCTGATCAATTCGCGCCCGCAGCGTCTCCCTTCGCTCCTTATGAATGAGCAAAGTAACGGTATCCTCATCTCCGGAGGGGAGCTTGTCTAATACTTCTTCACTTCCGCCCGCTCTATGCTCAGGCGGTTTTCGATCCCGCTTACGTTTCATGTCGATCGCCTTGTTTAAGGCAATGCGTGTGATCCATGTCTTAAAGCCTTCGGAACGGTATTGGGGGAGAGCTCTAAAGACTTGTATGAACACTTCCTGCGACGCATCCTCCGCATCCTTCACATCTCGAAGCACCGAGTATGTGGTATGGAACACGTGCTGGCTGTACGTATCCACCAGCTCCCGAAAGGCTTCCTGCTCGCCTTGAAGGATACGCCTTATTAATCGTTCGACTTCAATAACTCTCCCCTCCTTCCCAATATCCATTGACGCAAGACATCACGCCCGCCCCTGCAAATTTCGAAAAAAATTTTTAAGATACCAGAAAAATCGTTCACCTAGGCAGAGCTAATTCATCTCCCCCTGCGTGCGTAAAGGAAAAAAGCTTGCATTCCCCCCTTGAAGCCGCCGGAGTTGCCCTGGACGGAATCAATCCCACAGCGGGATCTGGCGATGCCAAGCGCCGGCTCCATAAAAAGAGGGCGGCCCGAAGGGCGCCCTTGATCTGCCGCTATTTTCGATTTTGAGTTTCTTCAAGGTCTTATTCCGAACGTATTTTGACCTTGACGATGGCTTGATATGCAGATCCATGCGAAATCAATTCTCCAGCGGCTCCTTGCACTCTCTTCGTCAAAGGATCATCCCGCTGAGAACAAACCATATGTTCATGACGAAATGCATGGTGATGACCGGAACCAGTCCCTGCGAGCGGATGGTAACGCCGCCCATCATCATGCCAAAGATGGAAAATAGCAGGCAAACGATCCACGGGAAGCCCAAATGCAGATGATAGAAGCCGAAAGCGGCTCCGGCAATCACCAACCCCCGGATCTCGCCAAAGTCTTCCGTCAGCCGGCTTAGGATATACCCGCGCCACAGCAGCTCCTCCAGCACGGAATTCATGGATGCAAACAGGAGCGCATATCCGGTCAGAGCGAAGAGTCCAGGCTGCCCCCAATCGATGATGAAAGCAAATACGGCTCCAGTTACGGCTGTGAATATAAGAATGAATCTCCAGATTGGTTCCTTGAATACCCCGCTCATGATCCATGGGAAATAGATCGGGTTGGTCCATTTCCCTATGGCCATATAACGGGGCTTGCTCTTTTGAAAGCGACTGAAGATGGCCATAGGGAGAATGAAGGCAATTAGACTTAGCCTTGACAAGCCCACTGCCAGTCCCATGTCATCGGCTAGCCACTCTTTTATGCCGTCTCCCAGCGCGCTGTACATCCGATATCCAACCATGATGCAGGCAGCCGTTATAGCGGCTCTGCTTAATACCTCCGAGGCGTGACGGAGGGCATAACCAACCAGGAGGAGGCCTAATCCCCATAACCATGCCACTCCCGGAGCGGCCAGCTGGGCGCCAATGATGGTTATTGCCATCAGCAGCAGACAGGCCGTCCATTCGCCTGATATTTTCTTATGCAGCAATCTGTTCTCCCCATCCGAAATACTGTTGTCTTTTCATGATACGCTTGAAGCGGCTCACATTCAATACATTTAGCAAATGTCGGCGCTTCGCGGGATCAGGCAGCTGCCTGGCGGAGTCAGGTTCGGATGAAGCGGGACATGACAACCAAGTCTTATTCGTATGCTGCCATAACAAAAAGAAAGGCCCGGGAAGGATCCTTCCCGGCCCGCTGACGTAGACATCTCGTCTCGATGCTCAACTATTTTTTGTCGATTTTGGTCGTACTGCTGTTACTTTAATTTCCGTTGTTGTTTTTATTTCCGTTGTTGCTCTTACTTCCGTTGTTTTTGCTGTTGTTTTTATTGTCCTTGTTATTTTTATTGTCCTGCTTTTCTTTTTTATCTTTATTTTTATCCTTGTCTTTGTCTTTGTCTTTGTCTTTATCCTGTTTGTCAGGCTTCGCGTTTCCCTTGGAATCGGACTGGATATCTCCGACCACGATACCCAAACCGTTGGTCCCGATGTACACTCTTCCGTATACCCGCGGATCGCCGGTTATGACGCGATTGGCCGATCCGAATTGATGCTCATCGTCATTGATTCGAATCCAGCTCGCTCCCCCGTTGTCCGAACGATAGATTCCGTACTTGTTATTTATTTTGGCGTAGGTGTACAGGGCCATCACGTTTTGCCCAGGTGCTGCCTTGCCGAAGCCGATGGTAGCCGCCTCCTGGATCCCCTCCAGCTTGACGAAGCTCTTGCCGGAATCCGTCGAGTGCCATAAACCATAAGCACTTTGCGTGTTGCTGTTGTCTCTGGCGGCCGCGATCCAAATCTCCCCTTCCGTTCCCGGAACCGCCTTGAATTTGCTGGTCAAGGTCTGCGGCAGCCCCGTCGCCTGAGAGGCTCTAAAGGTTGCCCCGCCATCATTACTGATATAGAACTTGCCGTTGGCCATTCCATAGAACTTGCTCGGGTTTACGCGGTCGGAAGAAATGATTGCTCCTTCCGGTATCCCTTGCGAAGCATGCCAGGTAAGACCCCGGTCCTTGGTGTAGCTTACAGGGCGTACGCTTTCGGATGAGCTGCTCTTCGGACTCCAGACAATTCGGCTTCCGTCAGCACCGACGGCCACCCATCCGCCTTCGGTCTTGTCGCCCTCGGCCGATGGCCAGGCATTGGCGGCTGGCGTCCAGGTCTTCCCGTTATCCATGGAAATGCCCATTCTTGGAGCCGTACCTTCAGCATTACCTACCCGAACGATGATGTTGGGGTTCAATTCCGCATAGTCGATATCGGTGCTCGTACCGAGATACGGATTGGTAATCATCTGCGGCGCTTTCGTCAAATCTTCATGCCGGAAGCCCCCGATATCCCCCATCGCGCTCAGCAGCGGCGCTCCCGATGGAGGACTGATCAAGCCGAGAATCGCCGTTTCTTCGATCCCGTTCGCCTGCACGGAAATGTTGACGTTCTGCCCCCGATCAAGTGCGGTCATGTTATCGGTCCCGTATAGCGTCGCCCCCGTACCATACAGGATGCGGTCCGAATTGAACGGATCGATCTCCAGATCGCCGATCATCCAGCCCAGCTTAGGCGAAATTTCGGGCAGCGCTTTCTTCTCTCCCCAGTCCAGCCATGGAGATATCGCGTAATCGATCGTGAACCGGTTATCCCTGACCGGATCCTTCGAATAGTCCAGCGTCCATAGCGATGTCCATGTTTTGCCGCCGTCCGTGCTGCGGAAGATGAACTCGTCCGGCCACCACTTGTTCATCGTCGCCACCATCAGTGTATCCGGATGTCTGGCATCCACCGAGATGCCCCCATACGGATGCTCGGTGCTGCCTGTCGGGCTGACATCCGTCCACTGGCCCGTCTTCGTATTATACTTCCATACGGCTCCCGTACCGCCGTCATACGGACCGATAAACTCATTGTACGTAATATACAAGTTTCCATTAGAGCTTAATACGCCGTGATGCGGGAAGAAATTCTGGCGCGGCTGTCCCGGAAGCAGCTCCCAAGATTGGCCGCCATCAGTGCTCCGGTAGATACTGTTGGCCGTATCGGCAACTCCGACATAGATGGTCTGCGTAGCTTGTCCCCGACTGCCCGTTGACGGATCGAATGTAATCCATACCGGTCCAACGATATCGCCATAGAAATCCTTGGCGCTTCCGTCATTCGGGAAGCTGGTCACCTTGCTCCAGGTTTTCCCGTAATCTGTGCTTCTCCACAGCCCGTTTCCGCTGCGGGCCCCTAAATACAGGATCCGATTGTCGTTCGGATCGATCGCGAGCCGCTCGCCCATTGACCGGCCCGGCATATTGCCGCCAAGCTTGAATGGAAGCGCTGTTCGTTCGAAGCTGTCGCCGCGGTCCTTGGATCGAAGCAGCACGCCGTTCATATCCGTCCAGTCGTTCGTGTATGTACCGGCCGCAATATACAACCGGTCCGGGTCGACAGGATCCGTTGCCAAGCTTTCCACTCCGAGCATATTCCATTCGTCAAAGCCTACGAAATTCATCAGCTGGATCCAGGAGCCGGTCTCCGGATTCCAGCGATATGCACCGCCGATATCAGTACGGGCATAGATGAGATCCTTCTCGCTCGGATTGAATACAATGCCCGGAATGAAGCCGCCCCCGACCACTTTGGCACGATCCCAGCTGTAAGCTTGTTCCTGGATGCCGTTTCTTCCTGGTGGTTGCTTGCCCTGATCTCCCGGCGAGCCGGCGAAGGCAGCTCCACCGATCGAGAATGTCAGCGAGGCGGCTAAGGTGATACTACAAAGCTTTTTGAACATGAAATCCCTCCTGTACCGTTCTGGACAACCAAAAAACTGCATGCTTGCGATAACTTTTTCGTTGAACCGGTTTCGATGCTCCCCCCTCTTATTGCGCCATTCATGACTTGGTGAAATCCAAATGCGCAGTATAGATTGAAAGCGCTTGCCAAAAAGGACGGCAGTGTATTACGCCACCTATTCTATATGGAATAGAGCCGCAATAACACCTGCCATTTTGGATATATTTTCATGTAGAAATTAGTGATTCTGCCTCCTATTCACTGGGTCAAGCTTGCGGAACAGAAAGGACTCCCCCATTAGAAACGCCTGAATATAGGCCAAGGCGTACGGCTGCTCAGCCCGCGCTCCTTCCCATTCCAGCGGATTGGAAGCATGGTGGCTGTAGTTCTCCATCATGGTCATGATAAAAAAAGCACTCCAATTGCTTCACTTCATCCTCGCGCATTTGGCGGGTTCCATGATATGCCCGGAGCATATTCCGCCGCTGTTCCGGCCCGAGCGCGAGCAGGATTGCTGCTGCGTCATACAGAAAATAACCGAAACCGCATCTTCCGAAATCGATCGGACGAGGGTCATCCTCGTCGAATACGATATTTCCAATGTGCAGATCGGCATGGATGAGTCCATAGGTATGCGCGTTTCTTTTCATTCCTGCAAGCGCTGTACGGATCTTTGCTGCTGCATGCCCATACAACCGCCATTCCGGCTCTGTTAAAAAGCTGCTGTAATATCGCGCAAGTCTGGTCATGGCCTCGTCAAAGCTGCGTGCTCCCCATCGCGGCCTGATGAACCCGGGAGGAAGTACGATGCCTTCCACTGCCTGATGAAGCCTCTGGAGCAATTGGCCAACGTTATACACCTGTTGATCCGTGATTCCCTCCGCAGCCGGTTGCCCATCAATCCAATTCATCAGCGTTATATATGAAGAGGAATTGCCATCGTCCGTACGAAGCTCTATCACGGTTTCTCCGTTTCGGTCAGGAACGCCTGAGTCGACTCCTTGTAATGCTTCGAGAAAGAACAGCTCCGACTGGATCTCCGCTTTGCTTCGCCGATCCAAGTGGATCCGCAACAGATGCTTGTCCTCCCCCGCCGTACGAATACGGTAGGTTGCACATTCGGAAAATCCGATAAACGCCACATCGGCTCCGTGCAGTTCATAATGCTTGCACGCGGACCCTGCCAGCTTCTGCGCCTTGTCCAGTAAAGCTGCCCGCGTTTCTTCCGCATCCACTTTTATATCATGCTCCATCTCTACACCTCCCGACTCGATTCTTACATCATCGATTCTAGCCGGCAAACCATGCCCAGGGATATGCAGCAAATGAGTTGAACCAATGTAAACACAAAAAAGCCACATTAGAACGTGGATCTAATGTGACTTGCGCTTACTTGTTGTTTTTGGTATAAACGATTTTCTTGATCGAATCGCACGACAGGCAATAGTGTGAGGACAGTTCGTCGATGGAAGCCCCCTCCGCAAATTTCCGGCGGATTTCCTCGTTCCTATTTTTCAAATAGGCCCTGCTTCCGGAGTTCTCTCCCCATTTCTTCCGCAGCCCCTCGGGCTTCGGGATGTACACCATCTTGCCCTGCACATATTTCTGAACTTCCTTCAGCAGCTCCTCAGGAAGTATAATATCCGCGTTTATATATTTCATGGCATCCTTGCTCCTTAAAATGTAAATTCGAAATTTTAAGGATGCAAAGTCCACGTGATAAACGGCCTCTTTTCACCAAGAGGAAATCAGGCGGTAACCATCTTCTCGCTCCATGCAAACAACCGCCGTTGTTCATCAAATAGACTTTGCATAGAGCACACTGTCAACTTCTTCATATTGGGCCCCTCCCTTCTAGATAATGGAATTCCGACAGGTTACGTTCATTATATCGAAAAGAACGCTCGAAGTATACCTGAGTGATTGAGCCGAAGCCTACGACTCCGGGATCAACGCATGAACATAGATCGTTCAAAGACGGAAAATCCGCTGTTTCAAGCATTGGTCCTTTGCCAGGGAATTTTTTAATAAAGTTCACCAAACAAAAACAACACGCCTCTAAGGGCGTGCTGCTTGTCTATCTTCCGATATTTCTGAATTTCTGCGTATAAGCTTTGGCATCCTGGGCCGTGCGCACGCGATTGCGGCTCCACTCCAGCAGAATCCGGTCGATGTAGCGAAAATGCAGCTTTCCGGCAAACACCGCTTCCTTCAAGGCCAGCAGGATCAGCTCATCCGGATAACGGTCCGCATCCACCCACCCGGAGATCGTCTCGAGTTCCATCGGTGACAGCGGGCGGCCGAACTCCTTCTCGAAAATGGTGAACAGATTGCGCTCTTCCTTCTCCGGAACCGTCCGGGCTCCTGCGGATTCCGGCGAAGCGGACCCTCCTCGACCCGAGAGCGGGGACTGCGGTTTGCTTCGGTCCGGCTGAGGGGCCGTATCCTCTTCGGCCATGCAATCCGCCAGCTTCTTGTACAACCCGTTCAGGTTGTACCGCTCATAATGGATTCCTTGCGCTCCGTCGACGTATTCATCGATACCGAGAAGCCCTTCCTTCATGAGCCGCTGCAGGCTGGGAGCGATCGAAGCAGCTGGAATGCCCGTTACATCGGACAGCTCCTCCAGGGACGGAAATGCCTTGAATTCGACCTGCTGAAAACCGATCAAATGGATCAGCAGCATCGCCTCTCGGTCCGTCAGGCCCAGCTTCCGGTAGTAGCGAAGGAGCGAGTACGGTATAATCGCCATGCCCTGGCTCATTCCCGCTGCCGCGCCGTCGGCCCAAGATCCCCGGCTGCCGCCGGCATTGCCGTGATCCATAGACTCACCTCTCACGGCTTATGGATACAACCGATACAATGTTCTTGGGAACGGAATCGTTTCACGCACATGATCCAGCCCGCAGATCCAGGCTACCGTCCGCTCCAGTCCGAGCCCGAAGCCGGAGTGTGGAACCGTTCCGTATTTCCGCAGATCCATATACCACTGGTAGGTGTCCATCGACAGGTCATGCTCCTTGAAGCGCTCTTCGAGCAGCTGCGGATCGTCGATCCGCTGCGAACCGCCGATGATCTCGCCATAGCCTTCTGGCGCGATCATGTCCGCGCACAGCACGACTTCCGGACGGTTCGGATCCGGCTTCATGTAGAATGCCTTGATGCCGGCCGGATAATGCGTAATAAAGACCGGCTTGTCATATTTTTCGGCAATCGCCGTTTCATGCGGCGCGCCAAAATCCTCACCCCAAGGAATATCGAAGCCTTGCGTGTGCAGGAATTCGATGGCCTCGTCATACGTAATCCGCGGGAACGGAGCCTGGATCGCTTCCAGCTTCGAAATATCGCGGCCGATCGTTTCCAGCTCCCGGCGGCAGTTTTTAACGACCGATTGCACGACATGAGCGATGAACTGCTCCTGTACCTTCAGACTCTCTTCATGGTCCGTGAACGCCATTTCCGGCTCGATCATCCAGAACTCGATCAGGTGACGGCGGGTTTTCGATTTCTCGGCCCGGAATGTCGGACCGAAGGAGTAGACCTTGCCAAGTGCCATGGCGGCCGCTTCCATATACAGCTGTCCGCTTTGCGTCAGATAGGCATCCTCATCGAAATACTTCGTATGGAACAGGTTCGTCGTTCCTTCCGCGGATGTCGGCGTCAAAATCGGCGGATCCACCAGCGTAAATCCGTTCGTATCAAAATACTCCTGAATCGCACGGATAATTTCCGCACGGATGACCATAATCGCGCGCTGCTTCTGCGTACGCAGCCACAGATGGCGATGATCCATCAGAAAATCGACGCCGTGCTCTTTAGGCGTAATCGGATAATTCTCTGTCAGATGGATGATTTCGATGCCCGTTACCGTCATCTCATAACCGGATTGGCTGCGGGGCTCCTCGCGGATCTCGCCCGTTACATAGAGCGAGCTTTCCTGCGTCAGGCTTTTTGCATCATTCCATACCTGCTCGGACACTTCATTCTTAACGACTACGCCTTGAATATATCCGGTACCGTCCCGAAGCTGCAGGAATTGAATCTTGCCGCTGGAACGCTTGTTGTTAATCCAGGCGCCGATGGTTACCGTCTCACCGACATGCTGGCTGACGTGACGAATCACACTTTTGGTGGCCATGCTTAAATCTCTCCCTTTATCACTGCGAATTAACGGTATAAAGCTTGTACGATACGATGCGTATCCCGAGCGATAACCAATTCCTCGTTGGTAGGAATGACAAGCACCTCGACCTTCGAATTCGCCGTGGAAATGCGGCGAGGTTCGCCGGAACGAATGCTGTTCAGCTCCTCATCCAATTCTACGCCGAGATAGGTAAGCTGCTCAAGCACCTTTTTGCGGAGGACAATCGAGTTTTCCCCTACGCCCGCCGTAAATACGATGACATCCACGCCGTTCATCGCGGCAGCGTAGGACCCGATATATTTACGGAGCCGGTACTCGTACATGTTGAATGCCAAAGTCGTATTCGGCTCGCCTTTTTCCATGCCTTCCGTAATTTCGCGCATATCGCTGCTAATTCCGGAAATCGCGAGCAAGCCGCTGTGCTTGTTCAGCATCGAATTCACTTCATTGACGGTAAGCTCTTCCTTATGCATGACAAAAGGAACGATGGCAGGATCCAGGTCGCCGCTGCGCGTACCCATCATCAAGCCTTCAAGCGGCGTCATCCCCATCGATGTATCGACCGACTTTCCGCCGTCAACGGCGGTCAGGGAAGCCCCGTTACCAATGTGGCAGGTAATGATCTTGAGCTCTTCGATCGGACGGTTCAGAAACTCGGCTGCCGCTTGGCTCACATAAGCATGGGACGTACCATGCGCACCGTAACGACGTACTTTATATTTATTATAAAGAACTCTCGGGATAGCGTACAGGTATGATTTTTCCGGCATCGTCTGATGGAAGGCAGTATCGAACACAACGACCTGCGGTACGCCCGGCATATTCATTTCCGCTGCCCGGATCCCCATCATGGAAGCGGGATTGTGGAGCGGAGCCAGGTCGAACAGGCGGCGGATTTCCGCCTTGACTTCGCTGTCTACCAGGGCCGATTCCTTGAAGGACTCGCCGCCGTGGACGACCCGATGGCCGACGGCCTGAATGCTGTCGATGGATTCGATGACGCCATGCTCTTCATTCGTCAGCATGCCGAGCACTTTGCGGATCGCGGTCGTATGCTCCAATATTTCGCTGACCTCGGTCACTTCCTGTTTCCCGGTCGGCTTATGGGTCAGAATCGAGGAATCCATCCCGATCCGTTCCACCAGGCCTTTGGCCAGTACGGATTCATCCTCCATATTGTATAGCTGATATTTAAGCGAGGAGCTGCCTGCGTTAATTACGAGAATATTCATATCCGGTCACCATCCTTGTCGTACTTGAAAAAGCCCTCGCCGGTCTTCACGCCCAGCTGTCCGGCACGCACCATCTTCTTAAGCACGATGGACGGACGGTATTTCAGCTCGCCGTATTCGCGGAACATGCGTTCCAGTGCGGCAAGAATGGAGTCAAGACCGAAACGGTCCGCCATTTCAAGCGGCCCGTGCTGGAAGTTGTAGCCGATTCGCATCGCATCGTCGATATCTTCCGCAGACGCTACGCCTTCCTGAAGCAGATGCAGCGCTTCGTTGATCATGAGCGTAATCATGCGCGTCGTTACGAAGCCAGGAGACTCATAGACCATAATGCCTTTCTTGTCAGCCACTTCCTCGACGAAACGCTTCGTTTCGGTAAACGTCTGCTCGGACGTTTTCAAGCCGCGAATAATTTCAACGAGATCCACCTTGGATACGGGATGTATAAAGTGCATGCCAATAACACGCTCGGGATATTTCGTGGAGCTGGCAAGCTCCGTCAAGCTGAGCGTGGATGTATTGCTCGCCAAGATGACACTGCTCGGACATACTTGGTCAAGCTGTTCAAATACTTCCTTTTTTGCATCCAAATCTTCTATAATCGTCTCGATGACCATATCGCAGGTACCAAGCTCCTTGATATGCGTCACCTTCTGAATCCGGCTAAGGATAAGCTTCTTCTCTGCCTGCGTGATGCCCCATTTCTCCAGCTGTTTATCCAGACTGGTTTCGATCATGCGGTATGAATAGTCCAATCTCTCTGGAGATTTCTCAACGAGCAGCACGTCAAGCCCTTTGGCGGCGAGCATTTCCGCAATGCCCTGCCCCATCGTACCGCCGCCGACAACGCCGATTTTTTTGAAGTACATGGTTTCTACTCCACCCTTTCCTTATCTCTATACAGTATTGTACCCCTATTTGTCGAAAAATGCATTTTTAGAAGTAGTTCAAAAAATTAAAAAACCGACTTTTTGAACATGCATTTTTAGAGCACAAAATATAATAATATCTTAGCATGAGAAAAAAGTAAAAAAAAATAACCAGCATAACAAATTATGCTGGTAAAAGCGCGTTTTCACGAAATTGACAACGAAACTGCTCACCGGACAGGATTTCCTCTTTCATCAGGATGTCAAGCGAATTGTCGAATATCGCCCGATTCCGTTCCAACAGGCCTTTCGTCCGGGACATGAGCTCTTCTAGGATCATATTATTCTCCCGCATCAATTCCTCGGTCGTAACCATATTCATGTTGATGATGCCGAGTGAGGTTAAGCCGGATTTCATCATCGTCTCCACAATGTTCAGCGATTGCTCAAAGTCATTGCTGGAGCCCGTGCTCCGTCCGCCGTAATAAATTTCTTCCGCGGCAGCTCCGCCAAGCGCGATCATAATCTGCTCTTCCAGGAACGATTTCGTATAGAGATACTGCTCCTGCTGCGGATTGTGACGCACATAGCCAAGAGCCTTGCCGCGCGGGCTGAGCGCCACCTGCTTCACGCTGCCGGGACGTACGAGCTCCGCCATAATGGCATGACCCAGCTCATGGATCGCTACCCGCTTCTTCTCCTCGATATTGGATTCGCGGTCTGACCGCTCACCCATCATGACCTTATCGATGGCCATGGACAAATGGCGCTGGTGAATGAATTGCTCATTCTCGCGCATCGTGTAAATCGCCGCTTCGTTCATGACGCTTTCCAGCTGGGCGCCCGAGAAGCCGTACGCTTCCTCGGCGATTTTCTCAAGGTCCACATCCTCATGCAGCGGTTTGTTGGCCGCATGCAGTCTCAGAATATGGGCTCGTCCCTTCTTATCGGGCAGATCCACCTGAATATGACGGTCAAATCTTCCCGGACGAAGCAGGGCGCTATCCAGCATCTCCTTGCGGTTCGTGGCGGCGATGACGAGAATACGCGGCGCTTCGGTCGAATAGATCCCGTCCATTTCGGTCAGCAGCTGGTTCAGCGTCTGATCATATTCGCGCTGCTGCCCGCCTTCACGCTTCCCGCCGATGACGTCGATCTCATCGATAAAGATAATCGCGCTCTGTTTATTCTCCTTCTCGGCCCGGGTGCGGGCATCCTTGAACAAATCCCGGATGCGTCCTGCGCCGACGCCGACATACATTTCAACGAATTCGCTGCCGGATGCAGCCACGAAGACGGAATTGGTATAATGGGCGGCCGCTCTGGCCATGAGCGTCTTCCCCGTCCCCGGAGGACCGGTGAGCAGAATGCCCTTCAGCGGACGAATGCCGAATTTCTTGATATCTTCATGCCGAATCAGAAAATCAAGTGCTTCCCGGAGCTCCTGCTTGGCATTGTCCTGCCCGCCGATCTCTTCAAAGGTCAGCTTCGAAGGACCCGCTTTCTTGCGTTTGCGCTCATTGCCTGCTCCGACGGCGATCCCGCCTCGCATCTTTGCGATGAACAGCAAACCGCCTACAAGAGCAACCGCAATGATGACCGGCACGATATTCACCCCGATAAAAGCCAGGAACACCAATAATACCGGGACAAAGCCGATCGCTACTTCTTTTGTCCATTTAGGCATGGCTCCACACCTCCATTTTGCCGGGCTGACGCGGCAGGATGATGAATTTACCGGACTCTCCATCCGACAGGCTGATGTAAACATTGTTGTCGTCGATCGTCGCTTTCGCCTTCAAATTCGGAGTATCGGCTGCCAGCCGATCCAGGGAGGTTTGAATGTTGGTATACTGCTTGTTGTCCATAGCTTCCGCAACGGACAGCATCGCCTTTTCCCACCACTCGTCCAAGGCCTTCGAGGAGTGGTCCTCGACTTGAATTTTAAGCTCCCGGCTGCCAATTACGGATTTGCCTTCCCGCTTGATATGCTGAACCAAGTCCTGCAAATTCGTGTCCGGAGCCAGATCGAGTTTCAAAGATACGGCATCCTGTTTAATATCTATATGAGAACTTTTCACGCCTTCATATTGGGAAACGACATCGGCCAGCGGACTTTGAACAGCGAAACGCTGATATAGAAACCATCCGCCGAAAAGCACCAATGCCGAAATGACAACCGTCAGCATGATAGGGACAATGCGTAGTTTCATGAAGTGCCTCCTTCAGTAATAATTTGTAGAAATTATCTATCACTTTATATAGAACAACATATGCTATGACTAATAGATTATTATTTGCCTTGTGAGTACAACAATGAGTATATCATATAATCTATACTTTTTCATGCCTTCCTGTGAAAATATTAAGAACAGTTTTTCCATTTTTTTCAGACAACGCTTTCAAACTCAAAACAAAGAGGCTTGCTTGTACAACCGCGTACAAGAAAGCCTCTTTCTGTATAGCTGATTTATTGATTTGGAAGAATAATGTCCTCTCCGATCGCCTGTCCGTCCTGGAAGCGATAGAACCGATAACCTAATTGGCCCTGATTCTCATATTGGAGCTGCCATGTATACTCGCCTTCGTACATTACAGGGAGCAGTCGCTTGACCACAGCACCCGGCATCTCCTTCCGAATCTGCTCGCGCATCTGCTCTTCGGACAATCCGTTGCCGAGCAGCTCGGCCTGAACCGCGTCCTTGCCCTCTACAGGCATGTTGTCATCCGTAAACTTCACCCAAACCATGATCTCCTGCTGGTTCTGATTCGTGCCGGTGATGACCCAATAATTGTTGTTCTCGCCCCAAACCGATTTGTAGGTTTTATCTTTCGTCACCAGGCCGCCATGCTGACGAGCGGCTTGCACCGCCAAGCTTTCCTCATTCCACGTGTCCTTCATGACATAGGAATAGTACAGCTGCACGCACAGCAGCGCCAGCAGCAGCCCGGATATACTAAGCAGTATCCACTTTGTTCTCTTTTTCAAACCGTCTGATCCTCCCCTTAATCTGCCCTAAAGGGTCGAAAGACGCTCGAATGAACGCTGGGCTTCACGGCGGATCCGTTCCTCATCCAGCGTGAGGCAGGAGCCGTGCTTAACAACCTGCTTGCCGTCAACCCATACATGCTCCACATCCTTGGCGGATGCCGAGTAAATCGAATGCGAAATGTAATCCGTGCGCGGCAGGAAATGCGCTTGATCGGTATTCAGCGCGATCATGTCGGCCTTCATCCCGACGGCCAGTCTGCCTACGTTATCAAGAAATGCCGATTTCGCTCCATACTCGGTTCCCATTCGAAGCGCTTCGGCTGCCGGAACGGCTGTCGGATCGCCGCTGACGCCCTTGTGGATAAGAGCGGCCAGACGCATCTCTTCGAACATGTCCAGGTTGTTATTGCTCGCTGGTCCATCGGTTCCCAGGGACACCGTCACGCCTGCTTTCAACAGCTCGGGCACGCGCGCAACCCCGCTGGCGAGCTTCAGGTTGCTGCCCGGGTTATGGGATACCGCCACCTGATGCTTAGCCAAGATCTCAATCTCTTCATCCGTCAAATGCACCGCATGCGCAACGAGCGCCGGACGCGAGAACACGCCAAGCTTCTCCAGATGGGCCACCGGGCGCAGTCCATAGTCATTCACATTCTGCTGCACTTCGGCTGCCGTTTCGGACATGTGGGTATGGATCGGCAGATTCAAATCATGCGCCGCTTGAACGAATTTCTCGATAAAGTCCGGCGGGCATGTGTAAGGCGCATGCGGCGAAATCATCGTCGTGATCCGCCCCTCCGCCTGACCGTGCCAGTCTTTCGCAAAAGCAACCGCTTCATCCAGCTTCTGCTTCTGCACTTCTGGCGGGCATAAGCCGATGACGCCTCTCGTCAGAACTCCCCGCATGCCGGAGTCTTGGACAACCTTCGCTACCTGATCCATATGGTCATACATGTCAACGAAGGTTGTCGTACCGCCCTTCAGCATCTCCAGCACCGAGAGCGAAGTGCCCCAATAGACATCGTCTGCCGTAAACTTCGCTTCCATCGGCCACATCTTCTCCTGCAGCCAAACTTGCAGCGCCAGATCGTCGCCAAAGCCGCGGAGCAGCGACATGGCTGCATGCCCATGCGTGTTGACGAGCCCCGGAAGGAATAACAGATGCGTCCCGTCCATCACCCGGGTTTCGGCATCGACCTGAGGCTCTTCTTCCCCCAGATACGTGATGCGGTCGTCCTCCACAACCATATACCCGCGGATAACCGGTTGTCCTTCCTGAAGCACGGCAAATGTTCCGTTCTTAACCATCCACTTCGTTGTCATGCTGTGCATCCTCCTTCCCATTGTCCAAATAGTAAGCCAGGCTTTGCAGATCCGTCGTAAAATCCGCGGTATGAATGCGGATGTGGGACGGTGCCTTCAAAATCGTCGGGGCAAAATTCAAAATCGCCTCGATTCCGGCATTGATCAGCTGATTGGCTACGTTCTGCGCTTCAAAGTCCGGAACCGTAATAATCCCGATTCGAATGCCGTATTCCTGGACCGTCTGGTCCAGCTCTTCCATCGGCTGCACCGTCAAATTATTGATCTTAAGCCCGATCTTCGGAGGATACGAGTCGAAAATCGCCACAATCTTCATATTATCCTTCAGAAATGCGTTGTAGTTGGATAGCGCATGTCCGAGATTGCCCGCACCGACCAGCGCAACGTTGATCTTCTGGTCCAGCTTCAGGATTTGGCGGATTTTCTCAATGAGATAGGAGACATCATAACCGATGCCCTTCCGGCCGAAATCACCGAAATAGGCCAAATCCTTACGGATTTGGGCCGGATTCAGGTCGAGCTTCTGCCCAAGCTCCTGTGAGGAGACGGTGGACACCTCCCGCTTATGAAGCTCATTCAAATAGCGCAAATAGACTGGCAATCTGCGGACGACGGCCTCTGAAATTTTATCCGATTTCATGCATGCTCCCCCTATTAATAGGATGATAGTTCATCGCTTCCAATGTAATAACCCTGCTCCCCTCGAGGTTCACTCTTTTTCATTTTCCCTTTCCTGGAGCCACTGCGCAATACGAGGGACGATCCCCTCGGTCGGCATATGCTCCATCTTCGGTCCGGGCAGGGAATACAAGAAGTATTTTCCATAATATGATTCGATCACCCGCGTATCGTAGACAATCACGATCCCCTTATCGTGGGCAGTCCGAACAAGCCGCCCGAAGCCCTGCTTGAAGCGGATGACCGCTTGCGGCACCGAAAGCTTCATGAACGGATTCTTCTTCTGCTGCTGCAGCAGCTCGCTCTTCGCCTCGACCAGCGGATGGTTGGGCGGCTGGAACGGCAGCCGGACAATCGCCAGGCAGGTCAGCGCTTCTCCGGGAATGTCAACGCCCTCCCAGAAGGAGCTGGTCCCCAGCAGAACTGAGGCGCTGCTATCCTGGAACCGGCGAATCAGCTTCGTACGGCTCGTTCCATCCATTCCCTGGCCAAGCACCGTAATATCGCTGGCAGCCAGCGCTTCCTTAAGCGGCTCATGCACCTGGCGGAGCATCCGATAGGACGTAAACAGGACGAGCATACGACCATGGGTCGCTATTGCCGCTTCGGAGAGCGACTTCACGAGCGTGTTTACAAATACCGCATCCCCCACAGACCCCTTCACGCTAGGAAAATCCCGCGGAATGACAAGCAGCGCCTGCTCCCTGTAATTGAACGGGGAGGGCAGCTGAACCGTGTTCAGATTTCCTGCGTCCGCCGCTTCCTGGAGCCCTAAATTGTCGATCATGAATTGAAACGATTTATCGACCGACAGCGTCGCCGATGTGAGAATCACGCTCCGCTTCTTGTCAAAAAACAATTCCTTCAAATGCTTGCTGACATCAACGGGCACGGCGTAGAGCTGCAGCGACTTGCTGCGGAAATTGCCGTTGGCCTCCATCCAGTACACGGTGCCTTCGTCGTTCAAAGCCATGAAGGACCGCAAATCCTCGCGGTGCGCAGCCAGATCCTTAAACAAGCCCGACAGGTCCGTCAGCAGGCTGTCCGCACTGTAATCGTCCAGCTCTTCCTTTATTTCGGCGACGAGCTTGTCTCCCTTGCGCACGACATCTCCCAGCGTAACGTGAATCTGCTGTTCCAGCTCGGCGAGCGTTCCCCAATCCTTCGGCTTCTTCGCAGGCGAGAGCCGCAGCGAATACTGCCCGGCATCTCCCGGCGAAGCGTCGCCGCGTTCCGGGAGCAGGCCGAACAGCTGGTCGCTGAGGCGGTCCCAAGTTTCTTTCACCGTGATCAGATCAGGATAGATCCGGTCGATGACCGCCGACCATTCCCCGGATTTCTCATGCGGAGAAGCCTGCAGCAGCTGCCGCAGCGCAGGGAGCTGCCCGCTTCGGCTGTCCTTGTACAGACGGGTCAATGTATGAACCACCGTAAAATATTTCATCTGCAGCCCGAGATGCTTGCCTGCCACATCCTCCAAGTGATGGGCTTCGTCGATGACGAGCCGTTCATAGCTCGGAAGCAGCTGGTGGTTCGCTTTTACGTCGGTAAACAGCTTGGAGTGATTCGTGATCACGACATCCGCAATGCCGGCCTCATGCTTCGCCCGATGGTAGTAGCACTTGCGGAACCAGGGGCAGCTGCGTCCAAGGCATGAATCGGAATCGCTGGCGATCGTTTCCCAGAAATCGCCCCCGCGGCCGCCGAGATTCAGCTCCTCGTCGTCGCCGCTTTCGGTTTGCGTGAGCCACACCAGCATCTGGGCCGCCGTGATGACGTCCTCCTTCGGCGAATGAAAATCTCTCCTATTTATTTTATGTTCAAATTTTCTCAAACACAAATAATGACCTCTTCCCTTAAAAATGGCTGCTTTAAAAGGGAATGGCACTACCTGGGTAAGCAGAGGTATGTCCCGGTCTCGAAGCTGCTCCTGCAGGTTGATCGTATGCGTGCTGACCATCACCTTCTGCTCCTGCTTGACGCTTTGGTAAATGGACGGAAGCAGGTATCCAAGCGATTTGCCCGTTCCGGTGCCGGCTTCGATCAACAGATGCTTGTCTTCTTCAAGAGCCTGCATCACTTCCTGGAACATCATGTCCTGCGCATCCCGGCTCTCATATTGCGGAAGCACTTCCTTCAAGCGTCTCCGAACCTCATCCATATACTCTTCGAAGCTCATGTTTGCCAGCGGATTAGGCTCGGCTTCATCGCGGACCGGGGCGATATCCGTCCAGTCCTCAACGCCTAATGCGAATTGGCGGTAGTAGGTATGAATGCTGCCATCCTGGACGGCCTGCATCTCCCGCTCCACGCGGATGCCGTCAAAGAACCAGGCCAAATCGCTGTCCTCTTCCGCAAACAGATCACTCAGCCGCTGTATGGTCAGCAGGGGAAGCTCATCGATTTCCTGCAAGCATTTCAGCAGCACATTCGCTGTGGCAAGCGCATCGCTGTCCGCCTGGTGCGGACGGTCATGCTCGAGGCCGAAATGCGAGGATACCATGCCGAGCTGATAGGATGGCAGTGAGGGGAAGCATATTTTCAAAAAGTGCATCGTATCTAAAATCCGGCCGCTGAACGGCAAATAACCGCAGCGATCCAGCGCGTTTTGCAAAAAGTTAAAATCGAAAGCCACGTTGTGCCCGACCAGGACCACATCGTCCAGCATGGGCACGAGCTCCATCATCATTTCCTCCAAGGATGGCGCATCGGCCACATCGCTGTCGGAAATTCCGGTCAGACCGGTAATAAACGGAGGAATCGGAATCCCGGGATTGACGTACGTGCCGTACACGCGGGAGATGCCCCGATCCTCTTCGATGATGGCCAGCCCGACCTGGATAATTTCATCGGCAGACTGGTTGCCCGTGGTTTCAAAATCCAATACGGCAAATTTCATTTCGTTAAAATCCCTTTCTTCCAGACTAATTAACAGCATACCAGAAGTTGCGGCTTTTGAACATTCCGGCATACAGAATACCGGCTCCCATGCTCCGGATTCGTTCGCGCATCACAGGTTTCCGCGTGTCCCTGATAAGGTAATTGAAGGTAACCGGTATCCCTTGTTCAAACGGCAAAAAGCGATGCTGAAAAGCTCAATCCCTGAGCCTTAGCATCGCTTCTTGTTCAATCTGCTGCTTACAGCAGCGAGATCAACTGACTGCCGTACTGCAGATCACCCCGGTTTTTCTTGCAAACCTCTAAATTGATTATCGGGTCGGGTAATGTCGGGTCGCTGTGAATCGCAAGCGTAAAACATTCCTCTGCCTCCGCCTGGCATCCGTTTAAAGCTTGAACGCAGCCGAGCGCATTATACACAATGGCCCGCAGCTTCCGGTCTTCGGCCATCGGCAGGATGGACATGAGCACGTCGGATGCCTGTGAGGTCTCCCCCAAGTGGAGCTGGGATAGTGCAATGTACAGCTTAATCAAGAGACTTTCCGGATAAACGGCTGCAGCGAGCTTGAACTGCGCGATCGCCGGCTCAAACATCAGCAGCTTGTAATAGCCTTGTCCCCGGATGAAGGCATCATGCTGCAGCTCAGGCGCCTCGGTCGGCGGAAAAACCGGAGGAGAAACGGCAGATTCGCGGAAGACGGCCATCCGTTCCTCGAAACGGAGCCATTCCTCAATAATGCCGTCGCTCATGCTTTTCAGCATATTCCAGTTTTGTACAAGCGCCTGCTTTTTAGGGCCATTAGCGGTAGGGTAATGCTTCACAATTTCATCTAACATGTTGTTCATTTCGGCGAATACATGTTGAAACATAGCGTGCATCCCACCCTTAGCGAAAAAATGAGATCAGTGCGTCGACCTGAACTCATTTTTTGTAGAAGTGGTGCTTTTCATCCCTTTATGCTCCCGACACATTTTGGTCATTACAGCATTGCAGCGTGTACTTCGCGGTATGATGTCGTAACGGGCTTATTGTTCTCGTCAACGATGACGACCGTCGGCGTGTGGTTCTCATACTCCTCTTTGGACATCATGGCATAAGAAATAATGATGACGTTGTCCCCCGGCTGAACGAGCCGTGCAGCAGCTCCATTAAGGCAAATTACGCCGCTGCCGCGCTCTCCTTTAATGACATAGGTCTCCAGCCGGGCGCCGTTATTATTATTCACGATTTGAACCTTTTCATTCTCAAGCAGGTCCGCCGCTTCCATAAGGTTCTCATCGATGGTAATGCTGCCCACGTAGTTCAAATTCGCTTCCGTAACGGTTGCACGGTGAATTTTGGATTTCATCATTGTTCTAAACATGGGAATCCCCCACTTTCGGTTGAATTAACGCATTATCGATCAGGCGCGTACGGCCGAACCGTACAGCGAGCGCCATAATGACTCCATGGTCAGTCCCCGCGACACGCTCGGAATCCGCAATCGGCGCAAGCTCCGGGAACGTGAGCACCTCGGCGTAATCGATATCGGCCAGCGGCGACTGCGAAATATGCTCACGAAGCAGCGTCCGGATCTCGCCTGCCGTCACCTCGGTGCTTTGCTCAAGCAATGCCTTCGCCGCCTTCAGGGAGCCGGACAAGACCAGCGCCTGTCTCCGCTCTTCCGGGCTCAAATAAACGTTGCGGGAGCTTAGGGCCAGGCCGTCGGGTTCACGGACAATCGGACATGGGACAATGCTTACGTCCATATTCAAATCCCGAACCATCTGCTCGATGACGGCCACCTGCTGTGCATCCTTCATTCCGAAGAAGGCATAGGCCGGCTTTACGATATGAAACAACTTGGATACAACGGTGGTCACCCCGTCAAAATGCCCCGGACGCGAAGCGCCGCATAGCAGCGAGGTAATCTCCGCTACGGCTATCTTCGTTTTTGTTGGTTGGGGATACATTTCCTCCACGGACGGGATGAATACGGCATCCACCCCTTCTGCTTCCGCCAGGGCCAGGTCCCGCGCTTCGTCTCTCGGATAGGTCTCGTAATCCTCACCCGGTCCGAACTGGATCGGATTGACGAATATGCTGACAACAACCGTTCCGCACATTTCTCTGGCCTTGCGCATCAGGCTCGCGTGTCCTTCATGGAGATAACCCATGGTCGGGACAAGTCCGACGGCACCGCTTCCTTCGTTTTGTTTTGCTTGGATAAATGCTCTTGCTTCCGCAATGGTGCGAATGACGTTCATGAAGTGCCCACCTTTTCCTTATTGCCGCCGTAGAGCGCCGGTTCGGAGGCTTGTTTATTCTCGGATTTGAATACATGCTCTTCGGCCGGGAACGAGCGGTCTTTGACCTCTCTTACATATTGAGCGATTCCGTCTCGGATGACGGATCCGATGTCCGCGTAAGTTTTGACAAAGCGTTTGTCGCGGTACGGGGATGCGTACTTCAAGATATCATGGTACACAAGCACTTGTCCGTCACAATATCGGCCCGCGCCGATCCCGATGGTCGGGATGGCCAATGCTTTCGTAATCTCGGCTGCGGTCTCTTCCGTGACAAGCTCCAGCACCACCGCGAAGGCGCCTGCTGCCTCGAGCGCTTTGGCATCGTTCATCAACCGCTTGGCATCCTCGGCGTCCTTGCCTTGAATCCGGTAGCCGCCGATCTGATTAACCGACTGCGGAGTGAGGCCGATGTGTCCGAGCACGGGCACGCCCGACTGAACGATCCGTTTGACGGTATCGGCGATTTCAGCGCCGCCTTCGAGCTTAACGGCATGCGCATGTCCTTCCTGCATGAGTCTGCGCACGCCTTTCAGGCTTTCGTCGATTCCCCCGTGATACGTCATAAACGGCATATCGGCAACGATGAACGTATACTCCGCACCGCGGGCCACGGACCGCGTATGGTACACCATGTCATCCAGCGTAACCGGAATCGTTGAATTGTAGCCCAGCACGACGTTGCCGAGGGAATCCCCGACCAGGATCATATCAATATCCGCTTCCTCCGCCAGCTTTGCGGACGGGTAGTCGTAGGCGGTCAGCATGCTGATCGGCTTGCCGTCCCGCTTCATATTTCTCATCTTAACAATGTTCAATGGTTGCTTGCCTGCCATTGTGACACAGCCTCCCTGTCGTATAAAGTATAAGCACAACAAAAAAACCTTTTAGCACAGCTTTGCTAAAAAGGTCCGAAAGGCAAAAAAGAGTCACTCGCGATCGTCCCTTCTGTCTCGGTCCTTTCGGCTCAGAGCAGAATCCAACGTAACCGGCATAACAGTTATGAAGGTGTTCTATAATAAGGCATGATTTCAAAAGCTACTTGCCAAGAGTGCAGCTCGCAATCGATTGCGATACCGCCTCTGGCTATAGTATAACAAAGTCCGAAATTTTTTTCACCCTGTTTGATTTACCTGGTATTAAAAAGAATTTCGCCGGAATATACCGGAACCGTCTCACCTGCGTCGCTGCGCACCATCAGCGCGCCGTCCTTATTCAAGCCGGTAGCCGTTCCCGTGAAATCGCCTTGCGGCGACTGCACCCGGACTTCGCGCCCGACCGTGCCCGACAGCGCCTCCCATGCGGAAGCGATAGGCTCAAAACCCTGCTCATTATATAATTCGTAGAGAACTTCCATCTCCTGCATGATCGTTTGAATCAACTCCGTCCGGTTGACGACGTTTCCGCCCGCCATCCTTACCGAAGTTGCCACGCTTCGCAGCTCCTCCGGAAAATCGGTCTCCTTCAGGTTTACGCTGATTCCGATTCCCGCAACACAATAACGGATCCGCCCGTCTTCGGCAGTGGATTCCAGCAGAATGCCGCAAACCTTTTTCCCTTGATATAAAATATCGTTAGGCCACTTGATTTGTGTCTGCACACCCGCTGATTTTCCGATGGCGCGGCATACCGCCACACCTGTGAGCAAAGTCAGCTGCTGGGTTAAATGCAGCGGCTGCTTCGGCCTTAGAATCAAGCTCATCCAGATACCTTTGCCGCGGGGCGAATGGAATTTGCGCCCCATCCGGCCGCGGCCGCCCGTCTGCTCCTCCGAGATGACAAGCGTCCCTTCGGGCGCGCCTGCCTCCGCAAGCTCACGTGCATCCTCTTGGGTCGACACGGTTCGGTCCAGCAGCTTGATCTGCTTTCCGAAGGAGCAGCTCTTCATCCCGGCTGCCAGCAGCTGTTCATCCAGCACGTCGGGCTCGTCCACCATGCGGTAGCCGAGCCTCGGAAGGGCTTCGAACTCATATCCGAGGCTGCGGAGCTTGTTGATCTGTTTCCATACCGCCGTGCGGCTGATAGACAGCCTGCGGCTGATTTCTTCTCCCGACAGGAACTGACCGGGATGCTCCTGGAACATATGGAGCAAGGAATACTCTTGATCATGATCCTTCATGATTCATTACCACCCGCTTTGCTTCATCAATCAACGATTCCTTATCGTTGTTAATCTGGCCGGCCGCAGCATGCAGCAGCAGCTGCCCGAGCAGCTCGCCAAGCCATGGTCCGCCGCGTTTGCCAAGCGCCTGTACGAGCTCATTACCCGTCACGGCCAAATCCTTCAGACTCCGGATCGACATCTCCTCCAGCCAACCGGCAAGCTGCCTGTTCGCAGTTTGCGCCATCGCGGGGGCACCGGCTTGATGGAGCGCCCGCTGCATCAGCAGCCAGCCATCAGCCGATTCCTTCCCATGCGTAAGCGCAAGGCGAACCCATGAAAGCTTATCCATTCCTTCTTGATTGGCCCCGGTAAGCTTAAGCCATTCTTCTTGAATGGACATCAGGCTCACGATGTTCTGCCGCTGCTTGTTGGAGAATGTCCACCCCCGCAGCAGCTCGTCCGCGGCGGGGGATTGGATGCCGCAAGCCAGCAGGAGGAGCGACCAACGGATATGCGCATGTGCCGGGTCGATGAGCGGGATCGCCGATATCATGCGATCGTCATGGCCGGCATAAACGAACGGTGCTTTCATCCGTGAATAAAGCCCGCTGCGGACGAACATGCTCAAGCCCCGAAGCGGCGAAGGACCTGCCATAATTTTTTCGAATTCGCTTCGGATGCGCTCCATGGCGATAAAGCCTAGCGTATCTCTTTCCGCCAGGATCCCCATCCATGTTCGCGGCGCGATCGAGAAGCCGAATACCGAAGCGAACCGAATGCAGCGGACCATGCGCAGCGCGTCTTCCCGGAATCGCAAGGAAGCGTCCCCCACGCAGCGGATCCTGCGCCGGTCGATATCCGCCCGCCCGCCGAACGGATCTACCCATGTTCCGTCAAGCCCGATCGCCATCGCATTCATCGTAAAATCCCGCCGTCTCAGATCTTCTTTGACCTCTCCGACAAAAGCCACCTCCGTCGGATGCCGGTGGTCCTCGTATCCGCCTTCAATGCGGAAGGTCGTCACCTCAAAGGCATCGTCTTCCACAAGAACGGTTACCGTCCCGTGCTGGATGCCGGTTGGAATGACCTTCGGGAACAGCGAGGCCGTAATCTCCGGCCGGGCAGAGGTCGTGATGTCCATATCGCTGACCCGGCGGCCCATATACTCATCGCGAACGCAACCGCCGACCCAATAAGCCTCGTAGCCGTGCTGAAGCAGCGTCCGGATGACTTCCGCGCTCCGATCCGCCATGGTTTGATCCGCATATCGCCATTGTATTGATTTCTGCCCATTACTCATGATTTGACGTTCCTTTTTTATCCGAAAAATAGACGAGAGGATCTGAGCTTCAGCCGCATACCGGCTTCAGCTCGTTAACCTCCCGCCCCAATACTCGGTAATAGATTTGCTCATACTTGCCGCGAATCAGCTCATTGCAGAACATCGTTGTGGCGCGCTGAAGGCAAGCCTTGCGCATCCGCTCCCCAAGCTCCGCATCTTTGAATATGGTAAGCACATGCTCCGCCATCGCCGCCGTATCGCCGATCGGGGCCAGGTAGCCCGTCTCGCCGTGCGTGACCAGCTCCGGAATCCCGCCGGCCGTAGAGCCTACCGTCGGCACGCCGCAGGCCATCGCCTCCAGTGCAACTAGGCCGAAGCTTTCCTTCTCGGATGGAAGCAGCAGCACATCGGCCATCGAGATGACATGCGCAATTTCGTCTTGCTTGCCGAGGAAATGAACCTTATCCTCCAGCCCCATCTCCTTGATGCGGCATTGAATCTTCGGAAGCTCCGGCCCTTCCCCTACCAGCAGCAGCTTCGCAGGCATATTCTGCTGGACCCGATCGAATATATCCAGCACATCCCCTACCCGTTTAACCGGGCGGAAGTTGGAGATATGCATGAGTACCTTCTCCGCCGGGCTGGCGTAGTCCCTGCGGAGCGATTCCGAATGCCGAGGATAGTACACTCTCGGATCAACGAAATTATAGGTCAAGTCGATGTCGCGGGTAATGTCGAGCAGCTCCCTTGTCTCGCGGATCAAATCCTCGGAAACCGCTGTTACGGCATCACTCTCATTGATCGCCAACCGGATCAGGTCCTTCAGAGATTCGTCCTGGGCCAGCACCGTGATGTCGGTCCCGTGAAGCGTCGTTACGACTTTCAGCTGGTCCCCCACCATCTGCTTGGCGAGGAATGCGCAGACGGCATGCGGAACCGCATAATGTACATGAAGCACGTCAAGCTGCTGCATGTTCGCCACCTGCGCCATCTTGGTCGCCAGCGAAAGATCATAAGGCGGGTACCGGAATACATAATAATCGTTTACTTCTACCTCATGATAGAAAATATTTTTATGAAAGGAGCCCAAACGAAACGGAATGCTGTGTGCTATAAAATGAACCTGATGGCCTTGTTCCGCCAAAAGCTTCCCAAGCTCCGTCGCCACCACGCCAGACCCGCCCAATGAAGGATAGCAGGTAATCCCGATTTTTAAAGGTTGCTGTTTCATATAAGGCCTCCTTAAACGTCACCTTCTGTATATTATGCCTGTTTGGAGCCGAATAGATGAACGGTATACGGACTTTTCGAAGCAAAGCCTTCCGCGTATGGAATCAGGCTGCGAGCTCCCAGTAACGAATCCCTGGCCCGCACGCGCTCGATATACCCCTCGGTCAGCGGCGTGGACACGGAATTCTCGTCCGTCTTCTCAAATTGCGAGCGGTAGCAGGAGAGTGCCTGTTCCTTCGTGCCGTAATGCTCGGTCACGTCCACGATCAGATCCGTTCTGCCGATATCATTAATGAAGTAAAAATAAAGCTCGTCCACTTTGACCGGCGGAAGCTCAGGCAGATACCGCCGCAGCTTCGCATTAAACACCGCCTCTTCAACAAGACGACTGGCAGCCACGTGATCCGGATGCCGGTCTTCCCAGTACGGTGCAAACACGATGGACGGAGCATGCTTCCGAATCTCGGCCGTGATCCGCTCGACATGCTCGGGCGTTACGAATAATCCTCGATCGGGCAGTCCTAAGTTTGTTCGGACCTTAAGGTTTAGCACCTCGGCTGCCTGCTTCGCTTCCTCCCGGCGGATTTCCACCGTCCCATTGGACGACATCTCTGCCTGCGTAAGATCGCATATACCGACGGACCGTCCTGCCGCAACATGCTTGGCGATCGTGCCGGCCATGCCGATCTCCGCATCATCCGCATGCGCGCCGAAGATTAATATATCCAGCTTGTCGCTCATTGTCCGTCCACGCCCGGCTTATACTTATGAACGAGCTCCCGCCATGCAAAATCTCCGCGGTCCAGTGCTTTGACCAAAATTTCTGCCGTTGCCACATTCGTTGCAAGCGGGATTCCCTGAACATCGCACAAGCGAAGCAGAGCGTTAATGTCCGGTTCATGGGGCTGAGCCATTAACGGATCGCGCAAGAAAATGATAAGATCCATCTCATTGTCCGCAACGAGCGCTCCAATCTGCTGATCGCCGCCAAGCGGGCCGGAAGCGAATCGGTGAATGCTCAGCTCGGTCTGCTCCATAATGCGCGTACCTGTCGTGCCGGTCGAATATAACTTATGGTCTTTAAAAACGCCCTCATAGGCGATAACAAAGTTGACCATCTCTTCTTTTTTACGGTCGTGTGCGATAAATGCAATATTCATCTGATTTCTCCCCTATGTTAGTCGATAAAATGATCAAATCCATAGATTAATCCGGTATACCCCATTACCTTCTCGATTGCCATCTTCACGCCCGGCATATATGCTGCACGTTCATAGGAATCGTGACGAATCTTCAAGCTTTGTCCGTAGCCGCCGAATATGACCTCCTGCTGCGCGAATACGCCGGGAAGCCGCAAGCTGTGGATACGGAATCCTTTGTAATAACCGCCTCTTGCGCCTTCGATAACCTCTTCCTCTTTCGGATTGCCTTGCCGGATTTCCTCGCGGTTAGCGGCTATCATCTCAGCCGTTTTGATCGAGGTCCCGGACGGTGCGTCCAGCTTCTGATCGCCATGCGTTTCGATGATTTCAACATGCGGCAGGTATTTGGCCGCTTGCGCCGCAAACTTCATCATCAGAATGGCCCCGATCGAGAAGTTCGGCGCGATTAATCCGCCGATTCCCCGCTCCTCGCACTGCTTGTCCAGCTCTTCGATCTGCTCCGGCGTGAAGCCGGTAGTGCCCATGACCGGGCGGACACCGTGCTTAATCGCCAGCGCCGTATTGCTGTATGCGAACTGAGGCGCCGTAAAATCAACCATAACGTCAGGCTTTGACTCTACCAGCGCCATTTCCAAATCCGATGTCACTTCAATACCGCAGGCCGGAAGACCTACCAGGGTCCCCGCATCCTTGCCCGCATCCGACAGCCCGACCGCTGCCGCCAGCTCGAGCTCAGGATCCCCCAGCACGAGCTTCACAACCTCTTTACCCATCCGCCCGCCGGCGCCGACAACGATTACCGATATTTTATCTGCCATTTTCATGTCCTCTCTTTCTGTCCGATGCCGGTTCTTGCAAATATGATTTCAGCCGCTGCTTAAGCTCTTCCATAATATGCTGCAGACTGCTCTCCTGCGGAAATAATGCTATCACTTCCCTCAGGGTGGCAATAGCCAAGGCATGCTCATTCAGCTCGCTATAAACGAGGGCAAGCCATACATAGGCTTGCGAATGTAACGGATCCATTGCAACGGCGGACTTCAGGTGCGAAACCGCCTGGTACAGCTCCGACTTGGTGACATCCGTACGCCCCTCGACCATTTTTCTAGCCTTTTGAACCAGCTCAGCAGCTTTGATATGCTGCAAATGAAGGGCGTATTCAGGTTTGTCCGGCTGAAGCCGCACCGCTTCCTCCGCGTGGGAGATTGCCATTTCCAGCCGGTTGCTCCGGCCGTACGTGATCGAGCAGCGATAATGAACCTCGGCATCCCCGGGATTGGCCTGGATCGCTTCCTCGAACCAGCGGAGCGCCTCTTCGAAATCATTTTGAAGTATGCATCGGTATGCTTTTTGTATATAAGTTTCCGATTTCACTGGCTGTCCCTCCCCCGCAGCGGGTTTTGGTACAGCATATGTAACAGCGGCCTAATCGGTGTTTATTTTCGTCCACCGGTCGGCGTCACGCGTCGTGAATTTGTGCATCACTTTATTATGGGCTTCGGTCAAATCAATGCCAAGCGAATTCGCGAAGCAGATCGTGATGAACAAAATATCGCCAAGCTCGAGCTCAATGGAATTGTCCGCTTCATCCGCTTTCTTCGGCTTCTCGCCGAATTGGTGGTTAACCTCGCGTGCCAGCTCGCCAACCTCTTCCGACATCCGGGCCATCATGGACAACGGGCTGAAATATCCTTCTTTAAATTGCGAGATGTAGCGATCGACTTCCTGCTGCATTTCAGCCATTGATTTTTCCAAGATCATTAACTCCCTTCAATGCTCGTTTTCTTCCAGGCTTGTGCCCGATCTTTCCGAATCCGCCTCATGCCATGAAGGGATCCCAAGATTGTTTTAAACCTATGTTATCGTAAAGCGGTTTTGAAAACAAATATTTTTTATCCCATCCCCGATCGGTACATACTAGGCGGGTTAATCTGGAAACCTGAACATAACGGAACATTACAGACCAGAATGCGAGGGGTAACATGAAATCAATCAAATGGCTTGGACAGCTTCAGTTGATCATCCCGATCATGCTCGGGACGGCGATTTATGCTTTCGGACTGCTGTACTTTATCATTCCGAACGAATTGATGGAAGGCGGCGTTACCGGCATTACCGTACTTCTTAATTATGCGTTCCATATCGCCCCCTCCATCTCTACGATCGTCATCAATATCCCGCTGTTTCTTCTCGGCATGAAAATTCTTGGCAAGCGCCAATCCATCTATACCGGGCTCGGGATCGTTTCCTTAACGCTGTTCCTCTGGCTGTTCGAGCTTCTGATCGACAAGGGCTGGATGATCCCCTTCCGGACGGAGCATGATTATATTCTCGCCTCCCTTTACGCTGGAGTCACGCTGGGCACAGGACTCGGAATCGTGTTCCGTTTTGGCGGAACGACCGGGGGCTCCGACATTATCGCCCGAATCGTTAACCGGAAGCTTGGTTTTAGCATGGGGCAGGTGATCTTGAGTCTGGATATCCTTATCATCGGGCTGTCCTTGTTTTTTATCCCGCTTGAACGGATTCTGTATACCCTGGTTGCCGTATTTATCGCTTCCAAGGTAATCGACTTTATCCAGGAGGGGGCGTATGCCGCCAGGGCCTTTACCATTATCAGCGATCAGGCGGAGAACATCGCCGGCCGCATCACCGTTGACATGGAGCGGGGAGTGACATTGATCCCGGCGATAGGCGTATACTCCAAAAAAGCCAAGCACATCATTTACTGCGTCGTTTCCAGGCAGGAAATCAGGCGGCTGACCGGGATCGTCAAATCCGTCGATCCTAAGGCGTTTATGATCATAAACGATGTCAATGATGTGCACGGGGAAGGATTTAAAGAAGAATAGCCCGGCTTTCGCCGGGCTGTTCATAATTTGCTGCGTTGACGCTGCCCCTTGGCCCATAAGCTTTTAGGCCTTGGGCGGAAACAGCGGCTTGGAGCTGTTCAGCTGTCCCCGATATTTCCGGTACCCTGCAAAGGTTAACGCAGCCAGTATGATTGCGCCTATGACGACCTGCCAGGTCCACGGCTCCTTTACTTCACCGAGCGGAGCCAGGGCGGGCTCATCCCTCTTTTTACCGAATAAAGCATTGACGAGCTCTTCCCCTTGCGGAACGATCCGCTGAACTCCCTCGGTATCTCCGGACGATACGAGTCCGCCCGCATAAGAAAGCCAGGACTCGACCATATTGACTTCATCCGGCTTGCGCTGGATGATGACCGATGGACGAATGAGCTCATAATGGCCCTGCAGGCTCTCGAATGCGCCTGACATTCCCTGCTTATCCTGCTTACCCGCAAACTCCTTCATCCTATCCAAATCTTCTCTTACGACCTTAAAATACTGCAGCCACAGCGCGTCCTTCGTATGGGTCAGGCTGTCCGCGGCCAACCGCAGCTTCCCAGCGGTCAACATCCAGTGCTCCGGATCCTGGGAGGCATGCGCTGTCGCTTCCTTCATTTCAATGATGCTCTCAGCCAGCACATGAATGCCTTCGACTCCGGTTAAGCCCTGAAAAGAGGAGGCTTCAAAGATGCCTGACACTCTCCTGACCTGCTCCAAAACCGCCTGGATATTGCCTTCTTCAACTTGACGATACAGCAGCTCCACTTCCTTATTAAATGCCTTCGCTTGTATCGGGGCAGCGGGTGAGGATTCGTCTGCATCATATGCAGCGGCCGACCCCGCCCCTATCGGATTCCCCGTGCCGATCGCGAATACGAGCAAAATGAGAACAGCAGGTACGTATCGGCTCAGTTTAGGCATGTTTCGTAACATGGGACATCCCTCCTACCGTATATGTTATGGCAGGAGGGATGTCCATAGAACCCAAAAGGTAATATGAGTCAGTCACATGCTTGATTTAGGTAATGCGTATTTCCTGGACAGCCAGGCGGCCAGACCGCTGAACAGTGTAAGCAGATAGGTGAATAGCTCAACGGCCGACAAATCGTCATACAGCTGACCCGGCAGCCACGGGAAGACACCGAAGGAATAATCCACCGTATCGTTCAGGAATGTCCAAGCGATCGCCCCTGCAAGGGCGGTCCACCGATAATGAAACAGTCTTACGAACAGGAGCGCTTCCACGGCCATCGCCGTGTGGGACACAACCAGCATCCAATCCTGCCACACCAGCACATCCCCTTGGGCTTGTCCGGCAAAGATGATTGCGACGGCCCAGATCCCGTACTTGACCGACGTAACGACCGCCAGCGCCTCGATCCATTGCTGAACCATCGCGCTTAAAGCTGTTCTGGGAGGATAAAGAAGCAGCAGGATCGCAATGCTGAAAAACAAGCTGGCCGTCGGACTGTCGGGCACAAAGATGACCTGCCAATACTGGCCCCGGGTCACCGTGTCGGAAATTTGATGGCCGTACCATATGTATCCATATATCGTGCCCAGCACGTTGCAGATTAGCAGCAGCCACAGGAACGGCCGTTTTCCGATGAATTCCTTGCTCCAATAATATGATAGTGACAAACTCCGTCCCCCTCTAATGTTAACGTTCATTCGATGTTCGCGACTAACGGGTATTATAACCCATCTAACTCTCTTTTTCACCTGTCGCAGTTCGTTTCCGGTTCAACCGGACGGGATCATCAACGATAGCCTTTCAAAGAAAAAACCTGACCGCATGATGCGATCAGGTTCTTGCTTCTTGCTATTCGGCCGCTTCAGCCTTCTGGCTTGCAAGCCATTCGGCCAATTGGTCGAGCTCCTCTTCCGTTACACCGGCATTAAGCGCAGTGTCTTTCATTGGAGGCATCGAGCCTTGACCCTTCTCGATAATGGCAACGATCTCTTCCTTCGTATGGGTATCACCGACACCGCGAAGGGATGGACCGGAAGCTCCCTTCAAGTCAGCTGCATGACACGAGATACAAGTAGCCGTCTTGAACGTCTCCATGGCCGGATTGTCTTTATCGACAATCGCTACCACGCTGTCCTCAGGCTGCTTCGCATTCGACGTCGGCAGCCCTGCAGCATGCTTCTCTTCAGCCTCTTCTTCCCGCTGAATATGCTCAGGCTTCTGACCGGATTCTTTCAGCTCATGCTGATAGTGCGTCCAAGCCGAGTTCGTCAGATAGACGATCGAAATCAACGACAAAATCATGAGCGACGAAGCGATCGGACGCTTATAGAAGCGGCGTTCCTTGCCTGTATCCAGGAATGGCGCGAGCAGCAGTGAGCCGAATGCGATACCGGTCACGCCGATCGTTCCGAGCACCACATAATCGCCGGAAGCGTACGGAAGCTTCAAATACTCATAAAGGAACAAGAAGTACCAGTCAGGCATCGGAATTACGGATGCCCCCGGGTCAGCCGGATAACCGAGCGGAGCCGGCTCCGAGATGGTCAGCACTAGGAAACCGACCAGAACGACAACACCAACCATCCATTCCTTTAACAAGAAGTTAGGAATGAACGCTTCTGATTTGCCAGGGTAAGCGGTGTAATCCGGCGGTACGACCCAGCCGTTGCCCTTGCGTACACGGGAATCACCGACAAAAACAACTTTCTCATCAGATTTATGACCATGTGCCATAAATTTGCGCCTCCCTTCTTCTTATAGTGGTCCGGAAATACCCTGTCTGCGGATCATGATAAAGTGTCCTACCAGTAGGGCCAGGAGCACAGCCGGGAGGAAGAATACATGGATGGCGAAGAAACGTGTGAGCGTTTCGGCGCCGACAATGGTACCGCCCTGCAGCAATTCTTTAATGATCGGACCGAGCCAAGGCACGGAGTTCGCAATTTCGAGTGTAACCTTTGTTGCAAAGTAAGCTTTGTTATCCCATGGCAGCAGATAGCCTGTCAGGCCAAGGCCAAGCATAACAAAGAAAATAAGCATGCCGACTACCCAGTTCATTTCACGAGGCGCCTTGTAAGAGCCTGTGAAGAACACGCGCATCGTATGCAGAAACATCATGACGATAACCAAGCTCGCGCCCCAGTGGTGCATACCGCGGACGATTTGCCCGAAGGCAACCTGGGTCTGCAGGTATTCGACACTGTTGTACGCGTTGATGATATCGGGCACATAATACATCGTCAGGAACATTCCCGACAAAATCTGGATGACTGTGATAAAAAACGTCAAACCGCCGAAACAGTACACAAACGCGGAGAAATGGTGTGCAGGGTTTACGTGCTCAGGGACCTCGTGGTCCGCAACATCTCTCCAAATCGGCGTGATATCGAGACGCTCGTCAATCCAGTTGTAGACATTCTTCAACATCCGAATCTACGCCTCCTATGATACTACGGTATTTGGTACAATTTCGCCGAGGTAAATCCAGCCGTTCTCCACTTTCGTCTCGTACTGGTCAAGCGGCTTCGGCGCGACTGCAAGGTTCTTGCCGTCCGGCGTATAACGGGCACCGTGGCAAGGGCAGTGGTACTCATCCGGGAAATTCTTGTTGCTGTTCCATCCGACAAGGCATCCCAGATGCTTACAAATCGGCGAAAGCGCTATAATCTCACCCTGATCATTCTTGCGAATCCACGCCGTCAACGTAGCCGTACTGTTGTACCAGCCGTCCTGCTGCTGCAGCTCAAAATGGAACTCTTGTGGTTCGTTGGTAATTTTGCTCTCCTCTACGACCTTAACGAAAGCTCCCTCTTCCTTGTTCTGAAGAATTGGATCCACGGCAAAACGGAGCATTGGCAAAACTACCCCAGCAGCCATGTAAGCTGTGGCACCGCCCAACGTGTATGTAAGAAATTGTCTGCGGGACATCTCTTTCCGGCGGGGTGGATTGTGCGATTCTTCATGCTCGTCATTGTGGTTGCTGCTCATTCTGTGTTCAACCCCCTTTGTCAACCGTTCTTAAGTGTCATCAATGATTAAAATCACACGACGTACTAGGACATACTAATAATATATTAGGCACCCAAGACCGTCAAGAATGTGAAGGCCAAAAATGGGTTCGCTTCCAACAGGCCTCTCTTAAATTGTTGGTATTTTGTCACAATTTCATGCACCGTTGTTCACTACCCCTGCCACATTTCACTGATGCCCGCCGAAACGGCTGCGCCAGCCTTGCTTCCATCCGCCTCGATCCTGCGCCGGGACAGCACGAGCGTGCTCTCGGGGACATCCTCCGGGCTAAGATCAACGTCCGCCGTCATAACGACGACATATTTAAAGCCGGCCTTTTTAACATTGTGACATACTTCATTTAAAAGCGTCGTATCTTCAGTCTTTCCATATTGTACGGCAGGATATGTAACGATTCTGCCCTTAAACGGAATTTCAGCCAAATCCATGAAGTCTCGCAGTCTCTCTAGCGCGCCGGTCGCTTCCCATGGAGGCTCCTGGCCGGTCAACCCGGTGAACGGTATTAAACAGGTGTCATAATAAGGCTGCAGCTCCGGCCAAGTCTGCTCGTCCACTTCACTAAATTTCATGTAAACGTTACATCCTTTCTCTCACGCCAAACGCTTTTTTACATCATTATACGAGTGAGAGCCCGGTTTAGGCAAAAAAAAGAAGAAATGCATGGAGGCATTTCTTCAGTTCAAAGTCCTCAGTTCATCCGTCAGGTTTTTGAAAGCCACTTCATCTCCGGATGCCAGCGCTGCGTCAATTTCCTTATACAGTTCTTCACTCCGATGCTTACGCAATGCCTCGTCCCATACCATTTCAGCAGCCAGACCTAACATAACTTCGTAAGTAACCTTCATCTTATCCATTAGGATGCACCTCCAAACCAAATTTTAAATAAGGGATTTGCCTTATGTCTTGCTTTCCTAATTGACCACCAACCACCATATCATTCGTCACCCGGACGGCCATTTGCTGCCTTTATTTCAGCTCTTTCGAATCGTTGATATGGATGCAAGCCTCCGCTGCCTTTATGCCGAGCGCCGTTATCTTGTACGCTGTGCCGTGCGACGCGCTTTCCCCGATTCGCAGCAAGCCCAGATGCATCAGCATCCGAATCAGCCTCTGTTCGAGAATGTTGTTCGGGCTGTCATAATAGAACGGTCGGACGAGCCATCCCAGCGATTCATAGAGCGATGCGGCACTTACCCAATCCCGCGTGCATTGACTGATCCAGTATACAAGCGAGGTCATATTGGGAATTGCGCCTTTATAAAGTCTTAACCAAAAGCGGAATATCTGCATCACGCTAACTTGATTTCCTTCATCGAGGAGCGAGGCTCCGCTGTCGGTAAGCACCAGCCGGCTGCCGTTCTCCCTGACCCATTGCCGGGCATACGCGTAATCGTATAACAAAGCTAAGCGGTCAGGATAGGCAATGCAGGATCGTCCGTATCCGAACCTCCACGCCCCTTTGGCTATGAGCGGTTCATCAATGTGGAGCTTGCCCATAAGCTGCTGTTGGTTCCGCCGATACATAAACCCTTCTTGGTTCAGCTCAATGTCATGGCTGCTGATATACTTGAGCATGAGCAGCAAATCTTCCACGATCAACCCCTGCTCGTCCCGGTAGGCCTCCGGATCGGCCGGCAGCCGCTGCAGCGGTTCGAGAAGGCGTTCACGAAGCACTTCCCTGAAGCGCAGCTTCAGATCGGAAGGAACCTGGAACATATATTTCGTGGAATGGGTGAATCCGTTAAACAGCCAGCCGCTTCTGCGGTAGCGAGCTACGGCTTCGCGAGGGCTTTCGGTTGTTCCCGCTTCGCTCTTCCCCTGCTGATTGTCGCTGTTAATCTCAGCAGCTTGGCGGATCGCCGCCGTCAGCTCTTCCAGAGAGTAGCCGCTCCTGGCGTCAAAGACCAGATGGTTCAGAAAGCGAAGATCGCTTGGGGACAGGCTGCTGATATGCTGCTCTAAGAATTCCCTTCCTCCCAGCTTGCTTAAGATGCTCTGGATCAATTCATGCTTCGAGTTTCTCTTGGCGTCGCATTGATAGTGATTCGCGATGCTGCTGAGCTGACCGATATCGGCATAAGTGAGCATATCCGCTAGATTCATCGTTCATCGCCTCGCCGTTTTACATCCATTATGGGAATGTTTTGATCATTTGATACCTGTTCTCTTACGTTTCATGAAGTTTCTTGTCCCTAGTAAGAGGCGTAATCAATTGATCTGCATGGTGGTTTTATCATCTTTAACGGAATAGCGGCTCCATAAACGTGAAATTGCGTATTTTTTTATACTATCTCTATGCCCTCTTATTCCATGATAGAATATGCGGTATTCTCAGCGAAAAGGAAAATATATGTTAAGCTGCGGGCTACAAAACGTCTGCTGGTGTATGTAACAAAAATCTGACGCTCGCATTATCTTGCAGCGATTCCATGGCAGGTCCCGAATTTTACGGTGGATCGGTATCGGGATGAGCTGCATCACATTCATGAATTGATCCGATCCCGGGGCTATTTTGAGGTAAGGCAGCATCGTTTTATTATGATCGCCTCATTGTAATAGGGTATTGCGGAACTGTTATTCCCTCGGCTGATCTCATTTATATAAAAAAATCGCCCCTGATCGATGATCTGCTGAATCATCGATTAGGGACGTCTTATTTTGAATCGTGGGGAATTATTTCGTCGGCAGCACATTCGATCCTTGGCCTTCCGCCGGTTCCGTCAATAAATGCTTCGTGCAGTTGTACAGGAGCGGCGACCAGTCATCGTCCTTGCGCTCCACGATCGTCAGCGACAGGTTGCCGATACGCTGGCTTAGCTGACCGCGGCAGACGAGCTTATACAGCTGTGCGAGGAAACCGCCATGGCTTACAACAAGGATATTGCTGTTCCGATGCTTGAGCGCCATATCGTCCAAAAAGACAAGTCCTCTGGACATCAGCTCCACATCGGTCTCTTGTCCCAGATCCTGCTGATGCCAGTCGGGACCGAAACGGGCCTCCCGCTCCTCCGCCGTGAGGCCTTCGACCTGCCCGTATCTGCGCTCCCTTACACGGGGATCCGGGTCAGCTACCGGAATGCCGAGCATGGACGCGACGATCTGCGCGGTTTCTTCCGCACGGGACAGGCCGCTGCTGATCGCAAAATCCCAATGATAGGGCTCCTGGCGAAGCCGCTCGCCAAGCAGCCGTGCCTGCCGCCGTCCTTCCTCATTCAGCGGAATATCCGTCTGTCCCTGTATTTTCCCCATCGCATTCCAGTCCGTTAAACCGTGGCGAACCAACCCTATCAGCATGATCTTCCTCCTCATCTATCTTTCATAGCATACGTTACCGTCTGACCCGATTTAGCCGCATCAGGAAATACATGGCCAGCCCCACACTCAGGAGCGACAGCAGCATCCAATACTGCGGCTCGGTAGGACTCATTCCAACCACGAACGGATCGATAATTCCGCTGTTGGTCTTCGGAATGTTGTAATCCTTGCCCGTCAGGCTCTGACCGGTATCTGCGATCCCCGTCGGGATAATCCCGGTTGCAACCGCCTCGGGTGCCGGTTTAGCCGGGCTTTCGATGACTGCAAAATAAATGAAGCTGCAAACGAACAGTGCCAAAAATCCGGCTATCCATAAGGTCAACCGCTTACGAAATACTCGGCTTACTGCCCGGCTCTTCGAGGTTTCCTCCACCAGCCAAGGAAAATCCCGATAAATCCGGTCCATGACGTTGCGGTTGATCCGTTCGCTATCGATTCCCGGAATATCCTCCTCTTCCAGAACATGAACCATGTTCAAACTCTGAAGCCACAATTCGTACTCCGCCGCGCACGCGCTGCAGGTATTTACATGCGCATTCAGCCGCTGTCGCCGCGGATCTTCGTCAGGCAAATCCCAGACACTTTCCATCAGCTCTCGGGCTTCTTGGCAATTCATTTGCTCCCCATCCCTCTCAGCTCTTCCATGACCGGTTCGTAGAAATAAGGCTCGAGCTGAATTTTGACACTGCCTCTGGCTCGAAACAGCAGGGATTTGACGGAGCTGACGCTTTGACCTAATATGTCTGCAATTTCCTGATAGTCCAGCTGATCGTACTCCCGGAGAATCAGCGCTGACCGCTGCTTCTCGGGTAAATTATTGATGGCTTCCCTTACCATATGTACGCGTTCGCTTCGTAAAATCGCCTGTTCGGGTGCGACCTCAATCGGAGCCACGGGAACGACCCCGCTCTCCTCCAGCGGCAGCGTACCGCTGCGATGCTTCCGGAGCTCGCTCAGCACCGTATTCCGCGCGATGGTATACAGCCATGTCGAGAACGATGCATCCACCTCGCGAAACGAATGCAGGCTGCGGAAAGCCTTATAGAATGTCTCGGAGCATAAATCCTCCGCCATCAGCTCCATATTGGAGCTCTTTAACATATGATAGACAAATGCCAATATTTTTCTCTGGTAACGACGCATAAGCTCCGAGTACAGCTCGGTATTGCCCTGCTTGATTTCTTGTATTAACTGGGAATCCGTCATATGATTTTTCGTTCCTCCTTCTCCCACCGGTGCCTCAACTTCCTTGAATGTCCAAGGAAACGATCAATTAGGATCTGTAAAAGTACCGTCAAACCATATATAGTTACGCCTCTTGGTGACTGACTATTCTATGTATTTGGCAATTTCCCCAAATCTTCTACACTAGCACTCTAGCATTATAGCACATATTGGAGAAAGAATCAGTTTTATGCCAGATTCCTTGGCATGTTCAGGAAATTGACAAAAAAAAACCGCCTTCATCTGAAGACGGCCGCACATAGTGCAATATTTTGGATAGGAGTGGAGAGAAACCATACTGTACTTTTATTATATGTATACGTTTTCATTTTGTCAATACAGTAAACGTATTTATTTGCGGTTGTTTTAAAAACAACCGCAACAGCTATTGATAAACGGGATGACCTTTCGATAACAGCAGCTCTTTCGCCCGTTCCTGATCCACTTCGTTCCGGAAGGACAGCCTCATAACGCCCGGCACATCTTCCCGGCTTTCGATGATTTGAATATTGCTCAGGTTGATGCTGTTGGCACCGAGCTCGGTCGCGATGCGGCCGATAATACCCGGGTGGTCAGGCACATCCAGATACAAGTCATACTGGGATACAATCATGCCTTTGCGTCTTTCCGGCAGCACGCTGCGGAACTCGCCCGCTCGGCGGAAAGCCTCTTCTATGGCAGCTCCGTTGCCCTCCTCCAGCATATCCATAAAGCGCTGAATCCCCTCATTCCAATCACGCAGCAGCGGCAGCATGACGTTCCGGTTATTCAGCAGGATATCCCGCCAAACGACCGGGTCGCTCGATGCAATCCGGGTAATATCGCGGAAGCCGCCGGCCGCCAGCGTGCGGTACAGCGCATTATCGTCGTTATAAGCGCTGATCTGGTTCACGAGCGCGACGGCAATGATATGAGGCAGATGACTGATGGCACCCACAATCTCATCATGAAGACGCGGCTCAACCCGTACGATATGCGCCCGGGTATGCGCCAGAAGGCGTGCAAGGGTATCCAGCTTCTCCTCCGGTACGTTATCCGCCGGGGTAAGCACATAATAGGCATTTTCGAACAGCAGCGTCGAAGCCGCCCCGACGCCGGAACGCTCCGAACCGGCCATCGGATGCCCGCCGATAAAGCAGGCATCCTTCAGCTCAAGCTGCGAGGCGCACTCGGCGATGCTTGCTTTCGTGCTTCCCACATCGGTTATGATACAGCCGGGCTTTAATTGAATCTCGTTCAACTGTTTCAGGTAATATTCAAGGCTGCCCACGGGAACGCAAAGGAAAATAACGTCTGCGTCCCGGGCTGCCTCCTCCACCGATAATGTAACATGGTCTACTACGCCTTTGGACCTCACCTGTTCGGCGTAAGCTTCGGTGTGCGCGTAGCCGGTAACGGTGATGCCCGGCTTCCCTTTAAAGCACAAGGCCAGCGATCCGCCGATCAAGCCGACACCAAATATGGATATATGCATGGTCATGTTCTCTCACTCGTTTCAAACTGCGATGTTTAGCTGATTATGGTGATTATGGTTGTTTCAAATCCGTTCCTTGATTGTTATACTACAGGGCTCACTTCGGCGATTACCTGCTCAAGCGCTCCGATAAAAGCATCGTTCTGCTCCTGCGACCCGACCGTTACCCGAATCCAATTCGGATACCGCTCAAATCCAGGGCGGATGATAATGCCTTTGCTGAGAAGAGACTGGAAGACATCCTTTCCGGATCTTCTCACATCGATCATGATGAAGTTGCCGTGTGCCGGGAAATACGACAGCCCGAGACGGTCTAATTCTCCTTGAAGGTACTTGATCCCTTCTTCATTCCGCTTGCGGCATTTGGCCACGAACGCCTGATCTTTCAGCGCTGCCTTGGCTGCTGCCTGCGCTAGACGTCCCGTATTGAACGGCTCCCGTACACGGTTGATTAGGGAGATCACCTCTTCTTGTGCAACCCCATACCCGATCCGCATCGCCGCCAGCCCGTAAATCTTGGAGAAGGTGCGGAGGATGACCAGATTCGGGTAGCGACCCATCAGCGGGATGCTGTTCGGGTACGAAGCATCGGTGACGTATTCGAAGTAAGCTTCATCGAGAACGACCATAATGTGCTCAGGAACGGCGTCCAGGAACTGAACAAGCTCCGCCTCCGAAACGATGGTGCCGGTCGGGTTGTTCGGATTGCATACCCAGATGATTTTGGTTTTATCCGTGATCGCGTCGAGCATGCCTTGGAGGTCGTGTTTTCCATCGACAAGCGGAACCTCGATGCTGACCGCACCTTCAATCTCGGCGTTTGTCTTATATACCGAGAACGTCTGGTCGGCCATGATCGTTTCGTCGCCCGGAACGAGGAATGCCCGGATAATGAGCGCGATGATCTCATCGGAGCCGCAGCCGAAAATAATCTGAGGGCTTGCAACGTTCAAATGCTCCGCCAGCGCAGCTGTCAATTCCGCTGCACTGCCGTCCGGATACAGGCTGAGCGTTTCCAGCTCCGCCGTGATCGCTTCTCTTGCAAGCGGCGAGCAGCCGTATGGATTTTCGTTCGAAGCCAGCTTGATCACGCGATCCAGCCCCAGCTCCTTCTTCACCTCTTCGATCGGTTTTCCCGGCTGGTAGACGGGAAGATCCACGATTTGCGCTTTTGGTTTCATTTGATATTCGCCTCACCTTTCATATCTATCTCTACAACTAATTCTTTAAACACCCTATCGGTCTAGGGCAAGCTTCGCTCCTTTTAATTGTGCCACAAATTGTCCGATTTGCGAAAGCCCTTGTCCGCGAGTCTCCTCGCGCTCCAGCAGCGGAATATTCGATTCGATCGTGCGGACGATGGCGCTGCCGACTACGACGCCGTCACAAATCTTGGAGAATCTGGCCACCTGCTCCCCTGTTGAAATGCCAAAGCCGATCGCGATCGGCACGCGGCTGTATTCCTTCACCGTCTCAAGGAAAGCCTCCACGCCGGAATAGAAATCCGTGCGCTCACCCGTTACTCCGAGCGAAGACACGCAATAAACGAATCCGGTTGCCTCCGAAAGGATGGTAGCGATCCGCTCATGGGAGGTCGGTGCCACTAACGGAATGAGGTGAACGCCAGCCGCTGCTGCACGGGTACGGATCTCCGCCGATTCCTCCACGGGCAGATCCGGTATGATCAGGCCGCTGATATCGTGCTTCAGCACTTCCTCAAAGAAGGTGTCCAGGCCCATCTGCAGCACCGGGTTATAATAAGTGAACAGGATGAAAGGTAATTGGCTGCCGCGTTCCCGAGCCTTTAGTGCGATGTCCATGCAGGTGCGGATCGTGACTTTGTTCTTGAGCGCCCGCTCGGAAGCCCGCTGGATCACCGGTCCGTCGGCCAGCGGATCCGAATACGGCACGCCCAGCTCAATGATGTCGGCGCCGGAGCTTTCGAGCTCGGCGATGATGTCCAGGGTCGTCTCCGGGTCGGGATCGCCAACGGTCAAATACGGGATGAGCGCCGTTTTGTTATGCAATTTTAATGTTTCAAACGTCTGATCGATCCGGTTCATAGCGTCTTCCCTCCCGTATATGCCATAATGGACTCTACGTCCTTGTCGCCGCGACCTGACAAGTTGATGACGATCAGGTCCTCCTCGGTCCATTGCGGGGCCATCTTCACGGCTTGAGCCAGGGCATGCGCGGACTCCAGCGCCGGAATGATCCCTTCGGTCCGGCACAGCAGCTGCAGCGCTTCAAGCGCCTCCGCGTCCGTGATCGGCTCGTATTGGACCCGCTCGATATCCTTCAAATACGAATGCTCTGGGCCGACGCCCGGGTAATCCAAGCCGGCCGAGATGGAATGGGCCTCCTGAACCTGGCCGTACTCATCCTGAAGCAGATAGCTCATCGAGCCCTGGAATACGCCCTGGGTTCCCTTAGTCATCGTAGCGGCATGGAACTCGGTCTCAACGCCCTTGCCGGCCGCCTCAACGCCGATCAGGCGCACCTCGCTATCCTCCAGAAACGGATAGAACATGCCGATTGCATTGCTGCCGCCGCCCACCGGTGCCAATATCATGCTCGGAAGCCGGCCTTCGCTCTCCAGAATCTGTCTGCGCGTCTCGTCTCCGATGATTCGCTGGAAATTGCGAACCATCATCGGATACGGATGCGGTCCCACAGCCGATCCGAGCACATAGAACGTGTCCTCCACGTTGCTGACCCAGTATCGGAGCGCTTCGTTGCCGGCATCCTTCAGCGTGCGGCTGCCGGACGTTATCGGTATAACCTCGGCTCCGAGCATCTTCATGCGGAACACGTTAAGCTGCTGCCGCTTCGTGTCTTCTTCGCCCATAAATACTTTGCATTCCAGTCCAAGCAGCGCAGCCACGGTGGCCGTCGCCACTCCATGCTGGCCGGCCCCAGTCTCGGCAATGACCTTGGTCTTGCCCATCCGTTTGGCAAGTACGCCTTGGGCAATGGCATTATTAATTTTATGGGCGCCCGTATGGTTCAGGTCCTCCCGCTTCAAATAGATCTTGGCCTTGCCAAGATGACGGCTGAACCGCTCGGCGTAATACAGCGGAGTCTCCCTGCCGGAATACTGCTTCAGCAGATAGGCGATCTCCTCCTTGAATTCAGCATCTTCCGCATAGCGGTTATACTCCTGTTCCAGCTCGATCAAGGCGTTCATCAGCGTTTCCGGTACGAACCGTCCGCCGAACACCCCGAAACGTCCATTGACGTCAGGCAGCTCTGTTCTCATATCCCCTTCACCCTTTCCACGAATGCTTGCACCTTCTGTATGTCCTTCACGCCCGGCTCGCGCTCGACACCGCTGGATACATCCACGCCATCGGGAGCGTACCGGCTAATTAATTGCGATACATTATCCGCATCGAGCCCTCCGGCCACGAAGAGCGGAATTCCATGCTGCTTGGCCCAGTCTTGGTAAGGCGGAATGAGGTCCCAGGCGAATGTCTTGCCTGATCCCCCGCCATACTCCGGATCGAAGGTATCGACGAGCAGTCCGTCGATGCAGCCTGCATACGAGTCGAGCGCAGCCATTCGTGCTTCATCGCTCTTCTCCCCGCCGATCGACACCACTTTAAAAACGGAAACCGGGAAGCGCTCTTTCACTTCCCGGCAAAACTGCGGCGTTTCCTGACCGTGCAGTTGTACGATGTCGAGCGGGGCATGCGAAAGCAGCTCCTCAAGCTCGCTCCAATCAGGATTAACCAACACGCCGACGGCGGCGGGCGCCTGTCCTGAGCTCCACTTCTTCAATATGCCGATCAGCTCCCCGGCTTGCTCGGGCGTCACCTTCCGCCGGCTCTTGGCAAATACAAATCCGATATAATCCACAGGTAAGTTTATCATAGATTTTAGCACTTCAACGCTTTGAAGTCCACATATTTTTACTGCCGTCTCGCTCATCAAGCCGCTCCCCTTTTATTCCGAGTCAGTGGCAACCGGGACCGGTCCCATCAAATCATTCACGGCACGGAAAACATCCGGCTGTCGCATGAAATGTTCTCCAACCAGTACGCCATGCGCCCCAACATAATGCAAATACGAGATATCGGCCGGCCGCGATATGCCGCTCTCGCTGATAAGCGTCACTCCTTCAGGCACATCGCCTGCCAGATCGGCTGTCGTCTCGAGCGAGGTTTCGAATGTGCGCAAATTCCGGTTGTTGATGCCGATCAAAGACGGATTGAGCTTAAGCACCGTACGAAGCTCCTCACTGTCATGCACCTCAACCAGGCAGTCCAGCCCGATGGAAGAGGCCAGGTCCATAAATTCCGCCATACGCTCCTCCGTAAGAATTGCGGCAATGAGCAGAATAGCGTCCGCGCCAAGCAAGCGCGCTTCATAAATTTGCGTCTCGTCGATAATGAAATCCTTGCGGAGCAGGGGCAAACGGACAGCCTCGCGAACGGCCTTTAAATAATCTCCGCTGCCCTGAAAGTACTCCCGGTCCGTCAGGACGGAAAGGCAATCGGCATCTGCGGCCTCGTAGGCCTTCGCGATCATGACCGGATCAAAATCCGGCCGTATCAATCCTTTGGACGGCGAAGCCTTCTTCACTTCGGCGATCAAGCCCATGCTGCGTTTGCGCCCTTCCGCAAGCGTTCGTGCAAATCCGATAGTCGGCGGCAATTCCTTAATCCGGCTTTCCGCTTCCGCAGCGGAGAACGTTTCGCGCAGCTTCGCGACCTCCTGCTTCTTCGTGGCTACGATTCGATCAAGATACATAGCTTAATTCCCCCGTCCGTATAATAAGCTGCTCCAGTTTCGCCTGGGCAAGCCCTGAATCAATAGCATGCGCAGCCTGCTGCACGCCTTCCTTAAGACTGTCCGCGAGTCCGGCTACGTAGATGCAGGCTCCGGCATTCGCCAGCACGATATCCCGGTATGCGCTTTTCTCCCCGCGGAGCACCGAGCCGATAATCGCGGCATTTTCCTGGGCGTCACCGCCGAGGATCGCCTCCATCGGATGAACCTGCAGGCCAAGGTCGGCAGGATGAATGTCATAGGTGCGCACTTCCCCGCCCCGAAGCTCGGATACTCGGGTCGGAGCGGATACGCTGATTTCATCCAACCCCTCATGGCTTGTGACGACCATGGCTCTCTTCAGTCCGAGCTCTTTCAGCACATGGGCGATCGTTTCCGTCTTGCTCATGTCATATATCCCGAGCATCTGCCGGTCCGCCCCGGCCGGATTCGTCAGCGGTCCCAGCATATTGAACACCGTCCTTACCCCCAGCTCCTTCCGCGGCGCGGCCGCATGCTTCATCGACGGATGATAGATCTGGGCGAACAGGAAGCAGATGCCGATTTCGTCAAGACATGCCTTGGCCTGCTCCGGCGTCAGGTGAATGTTAACTCCTAGCGCTTCCAGCACATCCGCGCTCCCGGCGCGCCCCGAAGCGGAGCGGTTGCCGTGCTTAGCCACCCGGACCGATACCGAGGAGGATATGATGGCCGATACCGTTGAAATGTTGAATTTATGAATGCCCGACCCGCCGGTTCCGCAGGTGTCCAGCAGCCGGTTGCGCTCCGTGACAACTCTCCCGCCGGCTCCTCTCATCGCCTCGGCAAAGCCAGTGATTTCATCGACAGTCTCCCCTTTGATCCTCAGGGCGGTCAGCAGGCCTCCGATCTGAGAAGGAGTGGCCTGCCCGTCCATAATGGACTGCATCACTCCGCGCGCTTCTTCACGGCTCAGGTCCTGGCCTTCAATCAGCTTGGAAAGGCTGGATTGTACCGGTTCCATAATGTTCATCTCGTTCTCCTCCTCTAGGTTAAGGTGTGTATTGATACAGGTAATCCTGATTAATGAAATCCTCAGCGCCGCTGTTAGCAGGGAACATCGCTTCCGCTACCCGGATCGCTTTCAGCATGCCTTTGGCTTTATTGACCGTCTCCTCATACTCCTTCTCGGGTACGGAATCCCAGACGATGCCGGCGCCGGCCTGAACATATGCTTTTCCCCCGCGGAAAATAATCGTCCGGATGGTGATGCAGGAATCCATGTTGCCGCCAAAGCCGAGATATCCGATCGCTCCGGCATAAACGCCTCGGGCTTCCCGCTCCAGCTCCGCAATGATCTCCATCGCTCTGAGCTTCGGCGCGCCTGACACGGTTCCGGCCGGAAGGCAGGAAAGGAATGCATCGAAGAAGTCCTTATTCTCGCTGAGGCGTCCGGAAACCCCGGATACCATATGCATCACATGCGAGTATTTTTCAATCTCCATAAAGGTGTCGCATTTCACCGAGCCGAACTCCGATACGCGTCCGAGGTCGTTACGCCCCAGATCCACCAGCATCAGATGCTCCGCCCGCTCCTTCTCGTCTTGCAGCAGCTCCTCCGCCAGCAGCTGATCCTCGGCTTCGTCGATGCCTCTTGGCCGGGTTCCTGCAATCGGTCTCGTCTCTACGCGACGTCCATCAACCTTGACCAGCGCTTCCGGCGACGTCCCCACGATGATGTCGTCGTCCAATTTGAGGTAATACATATACGGCGAAGGATTCAGCGTGCGAAGCACGCGATAGACATGAAGCGGCGTTACGTCCGTCTCAATATGAAACCGCTGGGAGAGCACGACCTGAAAAATATCGCCAGCCCGAATATACTCCTTCGCCTGCTCTACGTTGGCCATATATTTCTCTTTGGTCATGTTCGATTGAATATCTCCGAGCTCGACATCTGCCGGAATGCTTCTGGAATTCACATTCTCCCTCGGCCCGTCTTCCTGCAGCTGCTCCGCCGCCGCCTCGAGCCTGCGGCGTACATGGTCATACTTCTGACGAATGTCCTCGTCCGTATCCCCGTGCTCGACGTGCACGTTGCCGATAAGCATGATTTGCTGCTTCACGTGGTCGAACACGATGACCTGGTCACAGAACATGAACCGGATATCATCCATGCCCAAATCGTCGAGCGCATGCGCAGGCAGCTTCTCGTAATACTGCAGCAGATCGTATCCGAAAAATCCGATCGCCCCGCCTGTAAAGGGAGGCATATCCTTGAGCTGCGGGCTGCGGTATTTTCGCAAGAGCGCCTTAAGCTCTTCTACCGGCTTTCCCTTCAGCACGGAACGCTCGCCGTTCATTTCGATTTCGATGCCGCCTTTTTTGCCGCGAATCATCAAGAAGGGATCTGTTCCGATGAACGAATAGCGCGCCCATTGCACGCCGCCCTCTACGCTTTCAAGTAAAAATGCCCGCTTCCGCTCCGCATACCGCTGAAATAAGCGAATCGGCGTTTCCATGTCGGCCAGCAATCGGATCGCTACCGGAATCAGATTATATTCGCCTGCCATTGCCACCACTTTCTCCATCGATGGATGTGCCATGCCAAACCCTCCTTCATGATTGTCAAATACAAAAAAACCTCTACCGAAGTAGAGGTTTGGTTCGTTCTGCATATGAGAATTGTTATTAAGAGCACGGTACAGAAATCCCCGAAGGCTTCACCAAATCCAATGCCGTGCTGTTCGTATACCTGACGCGACATAAAATGCGGCATCTGCCGGCATTCCTTCCGCCAAGTTAGAATAGCCCAATCATGATCAATGAACCACGGATTCCTAATCCCGATATGAAATTGCCTAAAATGCTAACTCTGCTCTTCTCAACTCAACTCATCTGTGAAACCTAAACTCTACTCAGCTATATTCTGATACCACTATACAGGATGATGGCGGTAATCCGCAACCCTTAATTTTGCTTGTCGGCCCCCGCGCCGGACAAATCCGGGCGAAGCCGCTTCGCTTCGTTCAAATACACATGCTTGATCTCGCTCTGGCTCTTGTCGGTATTGACCTGCACCATGAAGCGGATACAGCGCGGAAGACTGCCCTTCACCGGTATTTCGACGGAGCACATCAAAGGCACGAGGTCCCAGCCCTCCAGCTGGCGGATGGCACGAGCAGGGAAGGCCGCGTCCAAATCCTGCGTCATCGTAATCCAGATGTTGCTTATATATTCCGGCTGAAGGTCGTTGCGCCTAACGATCTCTTCCAACAGGCGAAGCGTCTCCTGCAAAATCTCCTGCTCTTCATTGCGGGTCACCGTTGTGGCTCCCCGGATTCCCCGATTCATCATGTATTAACCTCTCCCTTCAGCTGTTCAACGACCGTTCGAACAGCATCGACCGGTACATCCTTGACGATGCTGACTGACCCGATGGCCTCGGGGACGATAAACACCATCCGGCCTTCGGCGAATTTCTTGTCATGCTGCATCGCGTCCATAATGTCCTCGACCATGATATCGGCAGGAAGCGTCACCGGGAGATTCAATGCCTGCAGCATGCCGACCGTCTCGGCATACAGGCTCTGGTCTCTTCCCAGCATGCCTGCCAGCATAGCCGAGCCGGCCATTCCGATCGCAATCGCTTCCCCGTGAAGGAAACGTCCGTAACCACCGACAGCTTCGATCGCATGGCCGATCGTGTGGCCCAAATTAAGAATGGCGCGAAGACCGCCTTCCCGCTCGTCCTTGGAGACGACATCGGCTTTAATGGCACAGCCCCGCTCCAGGCCGTAGATCAACGTCTCCGGAACGAGCCCGAGCAGCTCCTCGGCATGATCCCGGCACCAATACGCGAAATCACGATCCAAAATGAGCCCGTGCTTCACCATTTCGGCGAGTCCGGACGAGACCTCGCGCGGCGGGAGAGACTTCAGCGTATCCACGTCATAGAGCACCATCGCCGGCTGGTGGAAGGCGCCGATCATGTTTTTGGCAAGCGGGTGGTTGACCGCAACCTTGCCGCCCACGCTGCTGTCATGGGCGAGAATGGTCGTCGGGATCTGGACGAACGTGACCCCGCGCATATAAGTAGCCGCGACGAAGCCGGCGAGGTCGCCGACGACGCCTCCTCCGAGGGCAAACACCGCCGAGCTGCGGTCCAGCTTGCCGCGGATCGCGGTTGTCATAACCTCCTCGTACACTTGCAGCGATTTGGAGGATTCCCCGGACGGTACGGTATGCGTAACAACCGAGTAGCCTTCCGCTGTCAACGCTTGCTCAACCTGGGCCAAGTAATAAGGCGCTACCTTGTCATCCGTTACGATCAGCTGGGGGCTCTTGACGCTAATGCCGTGCTTTCGGCTCAGTTCCCCGATCGAATCCATTATCCCTGAGCCGATATAGATGGGGTATGAGCGCTCTCCCAATTCAACTCGCAGCGTCCTCATCTTAGTAGCTCTCCAGCTGCTTCAGGTAGTTTTGGTAATTCGCATGGATCTCCTCCATCGAATCGCCGCCGAATTTCTCCAGGAACGCTTTGGCTACCTCCCATGTGACGACATGCTCCATGACGACGCTGGCCGCAGGGACCGCACATGCATCCGAGCGTTCCACCTGGGCGGTAAAAGGCTCCTTCGTATCGATATCCACGCTTTGAAGCGGCTTATACAGCGTTGGGATCGGCTTCATGACGCCGCGGACAACGATCGGCATGCCGTTGGTCATCCCGCCCTCGAAGCCGCCCAAGCGATTGGTCGCGCGGTAGTAGCCGCGTTCCTCGCTGTACATGATCTCGTCATGCACCTGGGAGCCGCGAAGCTCTCCGGCTTCAAATCCGATGCCGACCTCGACGCCCTTAAAGGCATTGATCGACATCACGCCCTGGGCGATGCGGCCGTCAAGCTTGCGGTCATACTGCACATGGCTGCCAAGGCCGACCGGCAATCCCTCGATAATGCACTCGACGACGCCGCCGATGGAATCGCCCTCCTGCTTGATTTGGTCAATATAGGCTTCCATCTTCTTCTCCGTCTCAGCATCAACGACCCGGACCGAGGAGGCCTCCGTGCGCTCGATCAGCTCGTCAATCGGGAGATTGTGCGGAGGCGCCTCAATCTCGCCGATCCGGATGACCTGTCCCGCCACCTTCACGCCGAACTGCTCCAGAAACTGTCTGGCGATGGCGCCGACGGCTACCCGTACGGTCGTCTCCCGCGCGCTGGAGCGCTCCAGCACGTTGCGCAGATCCTTCAGGTTATATTTCAACCCGCCGTTCAGATCCGCATGGCCGGGTCTTGGGCGGTGCACACGCCGCTTCGCTTCGTCATTGCCTTCGATCGGCTCCACATTCATGATGTTTCTCCAGTGCGTCCAGTCCTTGTTCTCCACGACAAGCGCAACCGGCGCGCCGGTCGTATATCCGTGGCGCACTCCCCCGAGAATCTGGGCCGTATCCTTCTCGATCTGCATGCGCCGTCCGCGGCCGTATCCCTTCTGGCGCCGGTGCAGCTGAAAATTCAGCGCATCGAAATCGATCTTCATATTGCTCGGAAGCCCTTCGATAATCGTAGTCAGCTGAGGCCCGTGCGTTTCTCCCGCCGTTAGAAAACGTAAACTCATGATGCTTTTCCCCCTTTAAACTTTTAAGCGTTAAAACGCTAAAATCCGTAAATATCTTCTGATCATTATAGTATAGCTAATACGCTTTGACAAGAATCCCTCTATACAGCAAAAGCGCCTCTCATCCCCGGATGGAAAAGCGCTTCGCCTTTATGGTCAGCCTGCTCGCGCACCGCGATTGCCAACCATGATTGGATGGTATCGATCCTGATCCCGGCTGCTCGCTCCGGCGCAGCTTCGCACACAGTGAGCTAGAGCTTCCGGTAAAAAAACGTTTCATTGCTCTCCAAGCCGTATTGGCCCGGATTGAAGATTTGCTCGGTGCTGCCCACAAACAGAAATCCGCCGGGCTTCAGACTTGCCGCAAACTTCATGTACAGCTTATGCTTGGCATCCTCTGTAAAATAAATCATGACATTCCGGCACACGATCAGATCGAAGCCGGTCTCGAACCGGTCCGTCAACAAGTTCTGCTTCTGGAAAACGATCTCCTTCTTCAGACTGTCGCTGAACCGGTACAGGGCGCCTTCTTCCGTGAAATACCGCGAGGCAACCTCCTGCGGCACGTCCTTTAGCGAACGCTCCAGATACATTCCTTCCTTCGCCTTCTGCAGCGCTCCTTCATCGATATCGCTTGCCGTAATGCGCGCCCGGTTCAGCAGCTTCTTCTCCGCCAAAATCATCGCAAGGGTATACGGCTCCTCGCCCGTAGAGCAGGCTGCGCTCCACAGCTTAAGCGTACCCGGGTTCTGCTCGGCGATGGAGGGTAAAATCTTCTCTTTCAAAATTTCCCACCGGTTCGGGTTTCGCCAGAACTCTGATACGTTGATCGTCATCCGGTCCAGAAACTCGTGAAATAGCGGCTTGTCCTTCATCATCGCATCGTAAAATGCCGCAAAGGTCGAGTAGCCCTTCTTGTTGCGCAGCGTCGTCAGCCGCCGTTTCATCTGCGCTTCCTTGTAATCGGCCAGATTGATTCCCGTGCTCCGCTCGATGCTGCGGACAAAGCCGACATAATCCTGGTCCTCCGTCAATAGTCCATGTTCCGTCATGTTATCATCCTGTTACTGTAAATTATTCTGACCTGCTTAGCAATTCCTGTTCGGCTACAGCCAAGGAGCAAGCGTTTTCTCATATTGCACCAGCTCCGACTCATCGAAAAAGTTGGCGATCTCGCGCTGCGCGCTCTCCGGCGAATCCGATCCGTGGATCAGATTATGCGGCGTATGGGAGGCAAAGTCGCCGCGGATCGTACCCGGCTGCGCTTCCTTCACATTCGTTTTGCCGATGACCTGACGGGACAGGGCGATAATGTCATCGCCTTCCCATACCATCGCGAATACCGGTCCCGAAGTAATAAAGCCGACGAGATTATCGTAGAAATCCTTACCTTCATGCTCCGCATAATGGCGCTTTGCCTGCTCGTCCGAAATCTGCAGAAACTTGCCGGCAACCATTTTGAAGCCTTTATCCTCCAAACGGCCGACGATGCGGCCGATCAATCCGCGCTGGACCCCATCCGGCTTAATCATTAAAAAAGTACGTTCCATTGCCCTCATCACTTTCCTCTCCTGCCAGGATATTGAACAATCTTGCCATGCTCATGTGATGTTACATGTGTACCCTTATTTTAACAGAAAGCGTCTCCTGCCGATATGACTAATATGACCGCTTGGTTATAAAATGTGCGATATCCTTCAGCTGTTTTCTCGTCTTGATGTCCGGGAGGTCCGCCAAGGCGTCCAGCGCCTTCGCGATATACCGGTCCGCCAGCGCTTCCGATCTGGCGATCCCGCTGCTCGACGTCACAAGCTTAACGGCTTCGGTAACGTCGCACTGGCCGTTCAGCGCATGGATCCGGTCCAGCTCTTTCAGCAGCGGCTCCCTGCGCTCGGGATCCTCGAGGGCATAGATGACCGGGAGCGTGATATTCCCTTGGCGCATGTCGCTTCCCGGCGGCTTGCCGATCTGCTTCTCGCTGCCGCACAGGTCCAGGAGGTCGTCCTGGATCTGAAAGGCCATTCCGACATTGTAGCCGAACCTGTACAGGCTGGCCGCGATTCTCCGGTCCGCATCGGCGGCCAGCGCTCCGAGCTGGCAGCTGATCGCGATCAGGAGGGAGGTTTTGCGGCGGATACGCAGCAGGTACCTTCTGACATCCTGCGAGACATTAAAGAAATCGCGGATTTGCTCCATCTCGCCGATGGACATCTCAACCATGGCTTTGGCCAGAATTTGATGAATTTCCGGCTGCTTCAGCCGGGTGGTCAAATCCAGCGCCTTGCCGTATATGTAATCGCCGGTGTACATCGCGATCCGATTGTCCCATTTCGCTTTTACCGTCGGCTTCCCCCGGCGCGTGCTGGCATCATCGATCACGTCGTCATGCACCAGAGAAGCGCTGTGAATCAGCTCCAGAGGTACGGCAACATGCTTCAGCTTCTCAATGTCATAGCTGCCGAACTTGCCGCCCATCAGAACGAAAACGGGACGAAGCCGCTTGCCGCCCGCCCGGAGCAGATGCAGCGAGGTCTCCGTCAGTTCCGGACTGTCGCCTTCCACACTGCGGTACAGCTCTTTTTCAATGACATCCATATCTTTTTTAAGAGTTCCGAATATATCAAATCGTTTCATTTCTTCACCCGCACGCTTCGTTTCTCATTCCACAGCTCCGGCACGACGAGATGATCCAGCAGGCCGAGCTCATAAGCGAATTTGAAATATAAGCGAAGTCCTTCCTGTTGTCGTTCATCAAAATCGTAGCACAGGTTCGTAAAATAATGCTGCCAGTAGGCTGCGCTTCCCCCGATCCGGCTGACCGCCTCCTCAACGATCGGGGTCAAATCGCTCAAGCTCCGCCGCTTGCTGTCAAGGAACATATCGGCGATCTCCGCCATGCCTTCCGGATCACGCTCCACGGCGTCCCGGTTCACCGCCCAGACGGCAAACGTCATGCTGCACCCCGTCCAATCCTTCCACCACTGGCCGAGATCCGTTCTGTAATATTCCGTATTGCTCCATGAAGCCCGAATCGCATGATCGCCGATTAAGAGGGCCGCATCCGCTTGAGCCATCATCTCGGTCAGATCCGGCTCGCAGGTGATGTAGGAATAGGAGCCGCCGAGCGATTTTTCCAACAGGATCTTCAATAAGTTGATCGACGTTGCCGACGTATTCGTAAGCGCGACCTTGGCTTCCTTCAGCTCCGGAAGCGGCACCTTCGTAAACAAGAAGATCGAGTTAACCGCCCCGTCCGCGCTGACGGATAAATCCGGCAGAAGCAGCAAGCGATCCGCAACCTCCGCATAGGCGAACGAGGATAATGCGCCGATGTGGATGCTGCCCTCATGCATTCTCCGGTTGAGCTCGGCCGGAACGGCCGCGACCATTTCCGCCTGCGTGCCGAGCGCTGCAGGATCCACATAATGAAACACGGGCCAAGCGTTGGTATAACTGATCTTGCCGATGATGGTTTTGTTGTCTTCCCCCGGCATATTAGTCACCCCATCTTTTATACAAATGATGTTCGATTCTCAAGCTGTCCAGTACTTTGCCCACCATAAAATTCACGATATCATCGAGCGTTTGCGGCCCGAAGTAAAATGCCGGCATCGCCGGAATAATCTTTACGCCGAGCCGGGCCAGCGTCAGCATGTTCTCCAGATGGATCGCATGCAGCGGCGTTTCCCTCGGAACGAGCACGAGCGGACGCCCTTCCTTCATCATGACGTCGGCGGCCCGTCCCATCAAATTGTCGGAAGCCCCGTGGGCCACCGAAGACAAGGTCCCCATGGAGCATGGCATAATGATCATGCCCTCGACCAGATAGGAGCCGCTGGCAATGGTGGCCCCGATATCGGCGATCGGATGATAAACGACCTGTCCCTCATATCCTCCGAAGCGCTCGAGAACGGCAGCCTCCCGGCTTGCCGCTTCAAAGCCCAGCTCCTCTTTCAGCACGCGCCAACCGGCATTCGTGATGACGAGGTGGACGTCATATCCAAGCGAGAGCAGGCTTTCCGTGAGACGCACGCCGTATATGCTTCCGCTTGCGCCCGTAATCCCGACGACCCAGCTTTTTTTCCTCACGGCCTCCATCAAAGGTAACGCACCACCAAATCAATCAGGGTAAAGACGAACAGGACGATGCTCAGCGTGCTGTTCATCGTAAAGAAAGCGGTCTGCAGGCGGCTCATATCGTTCGGCGACAGGATGTAATGCTGGTAAAACAGAATGCCTAGGGCGATGATCATCCCGATCAGATACCACCAGCTGAGCGGCGTTATGAAAAACAACACGATAAAGCCTACGGCAGTGATCACATGAAAGCCGCGGGCGAACCATAGCGCATGCTGCAGCCCGAAGCGGGAAGGGATCGAGTACAGGCCTTCCTTCTCATCGAACTCCTGGTCCTGGCATGCATAGATCACATCGAATCCGGCCGTCCAGAATGCCAGTGCGACATAGAAGAGCAGCGCCTTCCAATCCACCTGGCCCGTAACGGCGACCCAGCCCCCCAGAGGCGCAAGCGCGGTGGTCAAGCCAAGAACGACGTGGCACAGCCATGTAAAACGCTTCGTAAAGGAATAAATAACAAGCAAAAAGATAGCGATCGGCAGCAGCCGGAAAGCGAACGGGTCCAGCTCATAGGTAGCCCAGAAAAAGACGGCGAACGATAAAATGATAAAGATAATGACTTCAAACGGCTTGAGCAGTCCGGCCGGAATGGCCCGTCCTGCAGTCCGCGGGTTTTTCGCGTCAATGTATTGGTCGGTCAGCCGGTTAAGCCCGAACGCGGCGCTTCGCGCACCGAACATGGCCAGAAAAATCCAGCCGATGTCTCCCCAGGAAGGCAGGTGGTCGAACACGACCGCCGATCCCAGAATCGCCCCCATAAATGCGAAAGGCAGAGCAAACAAGGTATGCTCCACTTTGATCATTTCCAGATAAGTCCCAATTTTCTTAAACATTCCGATTCTCCTTGATCCCAATGTGTAAGGCTGCGATGCCACCAGTCAAGGGATAGGCCTGGACCTCCTTAAGTCCGGTCTGACGGAAAGCTTCGGCTAGCTCCTCTCGGCCGGGAAACAGCTTCAGCGAATCGGGCAGCCATTTATACTGCTCATACCGCTTCGCCACCAGTTGTCCCATGCGCGGCAGCAGTTGTTGAAAGTAAAAATAATAAAGTCCTTTGAACGGCTGCCAGGTCGGCTTGGACAATTCGAGGCATACCACCATCCCGCCCGGCTTTACCACTCTTTGCATTTCGCGAAGAACCTGCATATAATCCGGAACGTTCCGGAGCCCGAACCCGATCGTCGCATAATCGAACTGATTGTCCTCGAACGGCAGTTCCATCGCATTGCCTTGCACGAGCCGGATCTGCCCCTCCAGACCGTTTCTGGACACCTTCTCCCGGCCGACCTTCAGCATCCCCTCGCTGAAATCAAGCCCGACTATGTGTCCAGTTTCACTTGCCTGGGCCATGCTAATCGTCCAGTCGCAAGTTCCGCAGCACAAGTCAATTGCGGTGTCGCCCGGGCGCATGTTCATCTTCTTCATCGTAAACCTGCGCCAGGCCTTGTGCCTTCTAAAGCTGAGGATATCATTCATCAGATCGTACTTGCCGGCAATGCTCTCAAATACGGAATGGACATGCTCCTCTTTCGGCGTGCCGCCGTTACGCCGGGAATCCGGCATCATCGTTTGTTTATCCACAGACATCTCCCTATCCTCCCCTTACAACGGACGAAACGGTACCCAGCCGGTGCAGGAACGGCTCGAGCAAGCCGGCGTACGGGCAATCCCCAGACCGTCCCGCAAGCAGCTGCTGCAGGTTCGCCACCGTCTCCCGCAGCTTGTCCAGGATCCGTTCGGCAGCCTTGTATTTCAGGATCAGCTTTTTCCAATCCTTCGGGTCCGCCTTCTTCCCGACCAGCAGCTTGCGCTCCTCTTCGTTTGCCGTTTCGATCAAGTGCCAATAACTGTAGCTCCATCTTCCCGAATCCGGAGAAACGCAGCGCTTCATCTCTTGAACCAGGGTTTCGCACTGCGTGAATTCCTTCAGCAGCGTCCTCCATGTCTCGTGAACCGATTTCTCAAGCAGGGGGGTAAAAGAAAGAAACAGCTGCATATTCAGCTGTACCGTTTGCCGTAAATATTCTTCAGAAGGCACCAGCGTATCTTTCATTTTGCCATACAGGTTCATTTTCATCACATTGACACTGCTTACCGCCCGGCTCAAAAGCGAGATGACCGCGATTTCGCCCTTCTGTGCAAGAAGCTGGTAAAACCGGCTGCTGAAGTAGTCCCCGGCAAGCACCTTTAATTGACGGGAGCGCATCATGGCCTCCCCTTGGTTGCCTTCGGCAACATCGATGCTCTCATGCGTATCAAGACCCATCTGAACCAGCGAGGCGACCAGCGCGTATAATTCTTCGAGTCCGGCAATATTCCTTCCCGAGTCCTTCAAAAATATGTATAGCAAATGAACACGGGCGTCCGGAAAGTCCGGTAGTTCCGTGTGATTCTGGATCATATCATAATTTATATATTTCTCTGCCAGTTCTGGTACGCGATACGGTTTCATCCTCAGCCTCCGTGCACTTGATGTTCTATGGTCTATTGAGCCAACAATCCAATCTATTATAACACATGTTCAGGACACGTACATGCCTGTCACTTACTATTTTAACCGTTTCACGGACGGCTGAATTGCTTCTGCCAAAGATTCGTAAAAGTTAAATTGAGCGAGGCAGCCAAGGATGGCGGCACGTCGCCGTTTCGCAGCCGGCTCAGCGCCTCCGCATAACGCGGCTCCCAGGAATCCCTGTTCATATTGGAAGCCAGCAGCAGATACCGCTTCCCGCCCCAGCGATCGATCGCGATCACTCGCAAATACAGTTGATTCACATTATCCGTGCCTTCGAACGCGAAGGACAGGATGCCGGCGATATCCTCATACACGTCGCCGACCTCCTCCGAGGGGTCGCTTAGTTTGATATCCATCGTCAGCGTGCCGTCATCATAATCCGCCCGGCTTATTCCGAGATGAAGCGGCAGATTCATCAGCGAGTCGACTAATCCGGCATCCGACAGCTCACGGCTGTGATAAGGGACCGCAGCGGTAACCGTCTCGATTTTTTGGCGCGCATGCGATTGGAGCTCCAGCAGGATGACGAGCATCATGAATGCGATCGCGGCCGGCACAAGCACAGCCCGTACAATTTGCCATTGCTTCATGTCCTATACCCCCCTAGCCTTAGTTTCTTCCGCTCCTCTTAAGTCCATACCTCATTGTATAAAGAAAAAAAGCAGGCTATGCCTGCTCAGGCTGTCGAGAAAGTCTCGACAGCTATTTTCTTGTGAATTTAATTCAACACGACACCGCGTTAATGTTGTATAATAATAGTAAATAAACCGTTCGGAAGGGTGTTACATATGTTGCGTTCGAATCGAGAAAAACAGCAGACTTACGAATTTGTTTCGATTGAAGAATTGGTTCCTCAAGATCATCTGCTCCGTAAAGTGGACAAGTATATCGATTTCTCTTTCATCGACGAAAAGGTTCGTCCGCTTTACTGTGCGGATACTGGGCGGCCTGCTATCGACCCTGTCGTGTTATTTAAGATGATTTTCCTCGGTTATTTTTATGGCATCCGTTCCGAACGCCAACTCGAACGTGAAATTCAAACCAACCTTGCTTACCGCTGGTTTTTGGGGTTAGGTTTAACCGACAAAGTGCCGGACCACTCTACGATTAGCTGGAATCGTCGCACGCGCTTTAAAGACACCGAGATTTTTCAGGAGATCTTCGATGAGATTGTGCTTCAAGCTATCCAGCACCGTATGGTGGGCGGACGTGTCTTAGTTACCGACTCAACCCACGTCAAAGCGAATGCGAACAAGCATAAATACACAAAAGAACAGGTTTTGCAAAACACTCGTGATTATGTGAGTGAACTTAATGCGGCCGTAGAGGCTGACCGGAATGCACATGGAAAAAAGCGCTAAAGCCAAGAGAGGACGTGATCGAGGAAAAGGAAGTTAAAGTGAGCACGACAGATCCCGAAAGCGGTTATATGATTCGTGATGGGAAACCGGAAGGATTCTTCTATTTAGACCACCGTACCGTGGACCTGAAATATAATATGATTACGGATGTCCATGTCACCGCCGGAAATGTCCATGATTCTGTACCATATTTGTCCCGTTTGGATCGTCAACAAGAACGATTTGGTTTTAAAGTCGAAGCCGTTGCTCTGGACTCCGGGTACTTGACTTCACCCATCTGCAAAGGGCTGCAAAGCCGAAACATCTTTGCCGTTATTGCTCACCGAAGATTTCACCCGACCCAGGGTTTATTCCCTAAATGGAAGTTCACGTATGATGCGGAGCGCAATCTTTATGTTTGCCCTGCAAAGCACGAATTACCGTACAAGACGACCAACCGTGAGGGATACCGACAGTACGCTTCGGATCCACAGCACTGCAAGAACTGCCCGTTATTAAATGAATGCACGCGGTCTCGCAACCACCGAAAGGTGGTAACTCGTCATGTCTGGGAGGACAGCAAAGAGTGGGTGCGAGGCAACCGGTTGAGTCGATCCGGGAAATATCTCTACCGAAAACGAAAAGAAACGATTGAGCGAAGCTTCGCGGATGCCAAAGAGCTCCATGGGTTTCGCTATTGCCGTTTGCGCGGGCTGCAAAACGTCAGGGAACAGGCCCTGATGACAGCAGCTGTACAGAACATGAAGAAGATGGCGATCCACCTGGATCGCCTGGAAAAACGGGGGTAATCTCCCCGTTTTCACTTTTGAAGTGACCACTTGAAATTGAGAAACCCTGCACTTTAGAAAAAAGTACAGGGTTTCTCGACAATCTGAAAGCAGGCTATGCCTGCTGCAAAATAAATGATAGATGAATGTTCGATATTGCCTGCCTTTAAGCCGCCATCGTTCATAGCCGCTTCCCCGATGGCTTTCCCAAAATCAGCTGCCGGATTCGATCTTTCCGTGCTTCGTCATGATCTCAGCTTTGCCGCGGATCTTCACCGCAGATGTATGATCCGTAAACTGGGCGATGATAACCTCGCCCTTGTCCAGCTTCTCGGTATGATGAAACCGCGTGTCCTGACCGCGTGTAAGGCCGATCACCTGTACGCCGTGATCCAGCGCCTTGATTACGAAATAATCGCCGTTTTGAACGTTCTCCATTCCACAGACCTCCTCACCGTCAATCTAAAAGAAAAGGCCGTGAACGAATTCACGACCTGTGCTCTTAGGTAATATGTAGAAATCTTTATTTGATTCCGTCTTTGAGCGCTTTACCAGGTTTAAATGCAGGAATTTTGCTCGCAGGGATTTCGATTTCTTCACCTGTTTGCGGGTTGCGGCCTTTCCGTGCGGAACGCTCGCGAACCTCGAAGTTGCCGAAACCAACCAATTGAACTTTATCCCCGTTTTGCAGTGCTTCGGAAATTGCATCGAAAACGGCATCAACCGCTTTAGTCGCATCTTTCTTGGAAAGCTCAGCAGATTCAGCTACTTGAGTAATCAGATCCGATTTATTCATTCTTTCACCTCCCTAACAAGGAATGTGCTCCACTTGCTATACACTGTTTCCGTTTTACCGCAAATTATACGTGCAATCGGGTATTTTCCCCTATTTCGCGCTTCGAATGCATGACGCGGAACAAATTTATAGTAATACAGCCATCTCATAATTTCAAGCGTTTTGCTTTAGCAGACCGATGAAAACACGAAAAACAGCCGCTAATCGGGACTTTTGGCCCGCTAGCGGCTGTGTTTTCAACACTAAATTGGCGCTCACTTACAATGCGTGTTCAAAAAGTCGAATTTTCAGCACCGAGGCTTATGCTTCCGAAGTGCGTTTTTTCAAAACGCTTTAGGTTTGATAAAGCAAGGGACTGAGGAGCGGAGCTACACGTTTTCGCAGAAAACGTCTTCGAAAGCATCTGCTGTTCTGGGTACGTGAGCACCTGAAATGTTTCCGCAGGAAACATACTTCAGAAGCATAATCTTAGGCCCGGCTAAATTCAAGATTCGATGCCGAATTACTTCTTGACTCACTTCGTGATCAAAAGGCGACTTTTTGAACTTCCTCTTAAAGAATGATTGCGATCAGACCGCCGGAGCCCTCGTTAATAATACGTCCCAGCGTTTCCTGAAGCTTGTATCTGGCATTGTCCGGCATCATCGCGATTTTGCCCTGGATGCCTTCCCGGACGATGGAATGGAGGGATCGGCCGAAAATATCGGACTCCCAAATCTTGATCGGATCGTTCTCGAAGTCCTGCATCAGATAGCGGACAAGCTCCTCGCTCTGCTTCTCGGTGCCGATAATCGGCGAGAACTCCGATTCGACATCGACGCGGATCATATGGATGGACGGTGCGGTCGCTTTGAGGCGGACCCCGAAGCGGGTGCCTTGACGGATCAGCTCCGGCTCATCCAGCGCCATTTCGGCAAGGGAAGGCGCCGCAATGCCGTATCCGGTCGTCTTCACCATCTCAAGCGCCTCTGCGAACCGGTCATACTCGCGCTTCGCATGGGAGAATTCCTGCATCAGCTGCAGCAGGTGATCTTTGCCGCGGATTTCGACCCCGACGACCTCCATCAAAATCCGGTCGTACAATTCGTCCGGCGCGAAGAGATCAATCTCGGCCACGCCCTGCCCCATATTCATGCCGCTCAGTCCGGCGCGGTCGATAAAGTCATATTCCATGAACTGGCTTACAACCCGGTCGACATCGCGCAGACGGCGGATATCCTTCACGGTATCCCTTACCGAGTTCTCGTAGTTGCTGCGCAGCCAGTGGTTCTCGTTCAGCACCATGACCCAGCTCGGCAAGTTTACGTTGACTTCATGAACCGGGAATTCATACAATACTTCACGCAGAACCCCGGTAACATCATCCTCGGTCATCGTGGCCGCGCTGAGCGTCATGACCGGAATATCATATTTCTCGGCCAGCTCGTTCCGCAGCTGCAGTGCCTCCTCGCTTCGAGGGCGGGTGGAGTTGATGACGACAACGAACGGCTTTCCGACTTCCTTGAGCTCTTCAATGACTCGCTCTTCCGCCTCAACATAGGAGCTGCGCGGAATTTCCGCGATGCTTCCGTCGGTCGTAACGACAACGCCGAGCGTGGAATGCTCTTGGATGACCTTGCGGGTTCCGATTTCGGCCGCCTCCTGGAACGGAATCGGCTCCTCGAACCATGGCGTGGAGATCATTCGCGGACCGTTTTCATCCTCATAGCCCTTGGCCCCTTCCACGGCATACCCGACGCAGTCTACCAGTCTTACGTTGACCTCAAGCCCTTCCGTAACTTTAATCTGCACCGCGTTGTTCGGTACAAATTTTGGTTCGGTGGTCATGATCGTTTTTCCTGCAGCGCTTTGAGGCAGCTCATCGACAGCTCTTACCCGATCCGCCTCGTTCGTAATGTTCGGGAGCACAACCGTCTCCATAAAACGCTTGATGAAGGTTGATTTTCCCGTACGGACGGCCCCGACGACACCTAAATAAATGTCCCCTCCGGTCCGTTCGGCAATGTCCTTAAAAATGTCCACTTTTTCCAAAAGAGATCCCCTCCTCAAATTACTCCGAAGGAAAAATGCTTTAAGAGCATCCGCTTCGTGTTCCACTCACAGCCAAAGCCATTGCAACAGATGAGCAGCTTTCACCTTTGTCGCCAGCAGTCCGCCGCCGAAGATTCCATGGTTTTTATGGATGGAAACGGCAAAGCGGCGTAACTCGTACATGCATTTGGACTAGTAACATCTTATGTACCGGGTCTAAAAATATGACGGTTGCCCACGATGTCTCCGTCCTTTTTTTTTGCTTTGATAGATACTAATCTTAACGCGATCATGCTATGGGCAACCGGCATCATGCCCGCACGACTCTTTCAGATTATGTGTATGTCGGGACGCTGATAGATATTCCAATAGATTGGCAATATGGATCAACTTTTTGATCGATAGAAAAAAGAGCACTCCCCGGTAGGATAACCTACGAAGGGAATGCTCTTATGGAATTATTCAAGATACCGGCTGGGCAACCGGCTGTTGATTGATCCAGGCGTACGGCACGGATTTTACCGGAACGAAATAGGACTCCTTCTCCAGGAATACCCTTAAGTCCTCGCCTTCCTTGGGCTCTGAGCCATCCTTCTGGACGGCCTGCATGATATCGAAGGCATAATCGGCATACACCTTGCCTGCCTCATCCATAATGAAGGTCATCTCCTGGCCGGAGAAGACGCTCATCAGCTTCAGCGATTTGGCATCGGTCTTGGACAGGTCCACTGCCGTATAACCGGGATACAGCGTCTCCCCCGCCGGCAGGGCACCATCATTGCCCATTTTGTACAAATTGACGGCACGCTGTACATCGTTGACCGCTTGAACGGTTGTCAGGTCCATCACCTTGACGGTCGGATCGCTCTCTTCATTAATGATCAGGAAATAGCCGGTCCCGCCTTTTTCAAAAGCGGTTGCCGGGATTTGATCGATATAGCCGCGGTTCTTCAGCAGTTCCAGGTCCACGCGGTACTTCTCATAACGAGGCACCTCAGGTCCTGCCGTAATGATAGGCAGCACCCCTTGCTCCTTAAAGTAATCATCTACGGCGGATTGAATCCGCTTAACACTCTCTCTGTATGAAACTTTATTCTCGCCCGCTCCCTCGTCAGGGTACAGGCATCCGGTCATCAGCAATGAGAACAACACCAGGACCAGGGCTGCCCAAAGAGGCTTTGCGCTTCCTGCAGCAGGAATCATCCGATGGATCCTATTCAAATCAACATCATCCTTCGCTTAAATAAAGTCATCCGCATCCCGGTTTCGTGCGGCCTCCAGCTGTTTGCGGATCGCCGCCTTCAGCGGGTCCTCGGGAATGCTTACCTGCAAGCCTCCCGTAATCTTCGTCTGGCAGGACAGCCGGTACCCCTGCTCCAGCAGAGCGGAGCCCAGCTTCCTCCGCTCCTTGTCCTCCGGGGGCAGGCAGGACTCGCGCTGTCCCTCCGGTATGATCACCTTGCACATCAAACAGCCGGCCTTGCCGCCGCAGCGGGTCGGGATGCGCACACCGGCCCGGCGGGAGGCGTCCAGGACGTTCGTCAAGGGACGGACCCTGACCTTTTTGCCATCCGGCTGAAACAGCACCTCGTAATCCAATGGCTGTTGCACTCCTCTCCTGCCTTGTATGTATGGTTCGTGCAGAGCACCATCGGCACTCAAATCAAATGGTCAAGCAGACCGCTCAAGATTAAGCGATGCTGCGCGTTGAGCTTATTCCGGATTAAGATCTGCGAGAGCAGCGGAAGATGCTCATCCGGCCTGAGCAGGATGGTTTCGGCAATCGCTTCATACCGGTCCGGCCTGTCTCGAAGCACATTGAATACCAATTCATGCGCCAGCGGCATTAAGCGGACCGCCGCGCCCTGAATTCGATGCTCCGGAGCGGCATGATGCAGCAGCGGGCCGATCTCCACGCGATATTCGGATCCCCCCGTCATGACGATAAAGCCACCCACCAGCTCGATGGATACACCGTGCTGACCATAGTGGCTCAGTATGGAGGCATATATGCCCTCCTGATCCAGATGAGGGGAATCCTCCGCCCAATCGGCAAGCGAGGCATGCAGCTTACGGACGCTTTCCGCATCCGCATAAATATCAATATCTCTAGGCGGCTTGTCCAGCTGTACGCCTTGAAGAAGCAAGCTGCAGCTTCCTCCGAGCAGCCACGGCTGACCCGTAGGGTTCAGCTTGCAGACGGTCTCGAACAGCAGTCTCTCAAGCACTGGCACATCACTCAGCTTCATTCTGCACCCCTTTTTACCATCTTCCGCGCGATCCTTCCCCATGTTAAATGATCGAGGCCAGTCCAAGGATGAAGCCCACGATCATCATCATAAAGGCGACGAACGACAGACCTCCGCGGATAAACCCTTTGGTCTTGCTTCGCGCAAGCGTAACAACGATGACGGACAGAGCCATAATCAACAATGCGACAAGGGACAGCCACATCTTTTGCATCGGATCCATGTCACGAAACTCTCCATTCTCTCATGTAATATCAACCTATTATACCATGAAAACCGCATCCGCTCATCCAAGCCCTGCCCGAAAAAAACAAAAGCCGCGCCCGGGAACGGGCGCGGCTTTAGCGCCAAATACGCTAGGCCTAACCTATTTGTTCATCATCATTTTCATCAAGGCTTCCATATTGCTCGGATTCATCCCGCTCTTCTTGACAGCAGCAATGATTTCCTGAACCGTATCTTCACTGACAGGTATGTTCGCCATGGACGATACCTGCTTGATCAGCTGACGGAGCTGGGCTTCATTTTGCATGGTAGACGGTTTTACCGTGCTAGCCAGCTTGTTGACTGCCCCTGCAGAAATTTTTTTGCCGCTTTTCTTGTTGATTGCGTTCAGTACATCCTTGTGAAAGCTTTTGCTCATTTCCACCCCTCCTCCGGGCATCCTCAACTTAATATATGAGGAAGTCCTCGGATTGGTGAATAAGCTAGGTATGCCACTGCTCCCAAGTTTCGAGCGGCATCATCTCCATCTCGGTCTTCGGCCCGCGTCCCATGAGCCCCTCTACAGCGCTTCGGGGGTCGCGGTTTTCAAACAGCACGTGATATAACTGGTCCGCGATCGGCATCTGGACGCCGTACTTCTGTGAGATGGTGTAGGCAGCCTTGGTCGTTCGAACGCCTTCCACAACCATCCCCATCGAGCTCAACACCTCATCGAGGCTCTTGCCCTGTCCCAGCATGGAGCCTGCGCGCCAGTTCCGGCTGTGGCGGCTCGTTGCGGTTACGACGAGATCGCCGATTCCTGCAAGACCGGCAAAGGTTAGCGGGTTCGCCCCCATCTCCATGCCGACGCGCAGAATCTCCGCAATGCCTCTCGTAATCAGCGCCGCCTTCGCATTATCGCCGAAGCCGAGGCCATCGGACATGCCCGCCCCGAGCGCGATAATGTTCTTTAAGGCACCGGCCAGCTCAACGCCCAGCATATCCCGGTTCGTGTATACCCTGAAATAGGTATTCATAAATAGGTCTTGGGCGGCTTCGGCCGCGCTCGCATCCGCGGAAGCCACGACCACGGTCGTCGGACACCGTCTTACCACCTCTTCCGCGTGGCTCGGTCCCGATAACACCACGATCCGCCCTTCCTCACAGCCGAGCTCCTCGGCAATTACCGTTGACATCCGCTTTAACGAATCGAGCTCAAAGCCCTTCGTTGCATGAATGACGAGTTTCTCATCATTCCAGTGCTCCTTGAGCTGCCCGGCAACCTCACGCATGGCGGAGGATGGAGCAACGATCACGACGGCTGCTGCCGATTCAACGGCGGCCTTCATATCGGTAGTCGCTTGTATATTGGAAGGGAGCGTGATCCCTGGCAGATAACGGCTGTTGGTGTGCGATTCATTAATCTCCCGGGCCTGCTCCTCCGTTCTGGTCCAAACCCATACTTCCCGGTTGTTGGAAGCGAGAACGCTTGCCAGCGCTGTTCCCCAGCTTCCAGCAACGAGAACGGCCACTTTATCAGACAACGCGCTTTCCTCCTTTATCCTTGCCTTTACCGCCGGAGCCGAGCTTGTTTTCGCGGCCCTGTACGATCTTTACAATGTTGCTGCGGTGCCGCCAGAAGGCGAACACGCATATGATCAGACTGGTCCAAAATACCGGCCAAGGATACCCGGCAATCAGCAAAAATATCGGTGTAAGCACGACGAAAATAAGAGACCCCAATGAAACGTACCGGGTAAATACAATGGACGTAATCGCGATGATGCCCGCATAGAGCGCGGGCAGGAAGCACAGCGTTGCGAGTACGCCGATCGCCGTGGCGATGCCTTTGCCCCCGCGGAAGCGGAAATATAGCGGCCAATTATGGCCAACGATCGCTGCAATGCCGCAAAGTCCCGGAAGCCATTCGTTGTCTCCCCCCAGCCACCGGCCAATCCATACGGCTGCGATGCCTTTGAGAACGTCGAGTGCAAGCACCATGATTGCAGGTCCTTTTCCAAGGACACGAAGGGTATTGGTTGCCCCCGCATTGCCGCTGCCGTGCTGCCGTATGTCGATTCCTTTGAGAAACTTGGCAAACAGCACGCTAAAGCTCACCGAACCCAATAAGTAACATACAAGTATCGCTACGATCTCCAGAACCAAGCTATTCTCCCCTAACTCTCATCAGACTTTCTTCGTGTAAATATCCTGATGGGCGTACCTTCAAAATTAAATGCGGCCCGGATCTTGTTCTCCAGATATCGCTCATAAGAGAAGTGCATCAGTTCCGGGTCATTAACGAATACAACCATCGTCGGCGGCTTGACCGCTACCTGTGTTGAATAGTTAATGCGCAATCTTCTGCCTTTGTCTGTTGGAGGCGGGTTGATCGCAATCGCATCGGAGATGACGTCATTCAATAGATGCGTCTGCACGCGCAGCGAGTGCTGCTCTGCCACATGCTTGACTACCGGCAGCAGCTTGTGCAGCCGCTGTTTGGTTTTGGCCGACAGGAAAACGATCGGCGCATAGGTCATGAACAGGAAATGGTCCCGGATCTTGCGCTCGAACTGCTGCATCGTTTTGTCATCCTTCTCGACGACATCCCATTTGTTGACGACGAACAAAGAAGCCTTCCCGGCTTCGTACGCATAGCCGGCAATATGCTTGTCCTGCTCGATAATGCCCTCTTCGCCGTTAATCAGCACCAGTACGACATCCGCACGCTCAATGGCGCGCATCGCGCGCATGACGCTGTATTTCTCCGTCGTCTCGTACACCTTGCCGCGTTTGCGCATGCCGGCCGTATCGATCAGCACATAACGCTGACCGTCCTTCTCGAACGGAGTATCGATCGCATCGCGGGTAGTGCCGGCGATATCGCTGACGATGACCCGTTCTTCGCCAAGAATGGCGTTGACAAGCGATGATTTGCCGACGTTCGGACGACCGATCAGCGCCACGCGGATCACATCCTCATCATAGTCGTCGTCCGCCAGATCCGGCAGGTTCTCAACGACCACATCCAGCAAATCTCCGATTCCGGTGCCGTGGCTTCCGGATATGCCTACCGGATCGCCGAAGCCCAGGGAATAGAATTCGTAAATATCTTCAGCGCGCTTCAAATTATCCACTTTATTCACTGCGAGAATGACCGGTTTGCCCGACCGGAACAGAATCTGTGCCACTTCCTCGTCAGATTGCGTTACACCGGTCTTTGCGTCGCACATAAAAATAATAACGTCTGCTTCCTCGATAGCCAGCTCAGCCTGCATCCGGATCGACTTTAAGATCATGTCGTCTCCGTCGATTTCGATGCCTCCGGTATCAATGACGCTGAACGCCTTGCCGTTCCATTCGGCGCTTCCGTAAATCCGGTCCCGGGTGATGCCCGGTTTATCTTCAACAATGGCCAACCGGTCGCCGATCAGCCTGTTAAAAATCGTTGATTTGCCAACATTTGGCCTTCCGACAATGGCCACTACGGGTCTTGCCATATTCACTCCTCCTGTCAATTCTTACGATTATCATCATAGCAAAAATCGTTTCAATTGGCTAACCTTTCATATCATTTCTATTATGCTCTTCCCCATGTTACAACATCCGTTCGCATTCGTCCCTAACAAAAACAAACGGCGAACCCAGAAATGTGGGTTCGCCGACTCGTTATGACAGGTCATTAGACCGTACATGACAATTTTCGGGCTTACTTGAATTTGCTCAGCTTATCGCCAAAGCGCTCTCCAAGCGTTACGCTCATACCCTGATTGTTCAAAGAAACGTTCGGGTTGTCTTTCAGGTCGATTTTAGGACCTTTGGACGGTTTTTCTGCTCTAGGAGCCTGCGCCGGCGCTTCTTCTGTTTCTTTAATGCTCAAGCTTACACGCTGCTCGGAAGGATTGATGTCAAGAACTTTAACTTGAACTTCCTGTCCTTCTTTCAGCACTTCTTGCGGAGTGCCGATGTGCTTGTGCGAGATTTGAGAGATATGAACCAGGCCTTCTACGCCAGGAGCCAATTCAACGAATGCGCCAAAGCTCACAAGACGTTTAACCACGCCTGTAACGATGTCGCCGGTGTGGAATTGCTCGCCTGCAGTTTCCCATGGTCCTGGCCCCGCTGCCTTGATGCTGAGGCTGATTTTTCCTTTTTCAGGATCAACCTTAAGCACCTTCACGCGAACCTGATCTCCTTCGGACAATACGTCGGAAGGCTTATCCACGTGATTCCAAGCGATTTCGGATACGTGAACCAGTCCGTCAACGCCGCCTACGTCAACGAATGCGCCGAATTGGGTCAGACGCTGTACCGTGCCCTCGAGCACTTGACCTTCTTTAAGCTCGGCCATTACCTTCTGCTTGTTGGCTTCGAATTCCTCTTCCAAAACGTCCTTCTGGGAAAGGATGACCTTGTTGTTCTCACGGTCAAGCTCCTTCACTTTTACGCGAAGCGTGCGGCCTTTGTAGTCGCTGAAATCCTCTACAAAGTGACGCTCTACCATGGAAGCAGGGATAAAGCCGCGTGCGCCAACGTCAGCTACAAGACCGCCTTTAACGACGTCTGCAACAGTCACTTCGAACACGTCTTGTGCTTCGAAATGCTTCTCCAGCTCATCCCAAGCGTTCTCGGAGTCGATTGCGCGCTTGGACAGAACAAGGCTTTCCTTGTCGTCATTGATGCTCACAACCTTGCACTCAACCTCTTGGCCAACCTGAACCGCATCGGATGCGTTGTCCAGCTGGACAGAAGACAGTTCGCGAACAGGAATTACGCCGTCGTATTTATATCCAATGCTTACATAAGCCTGGTTGTCCTCCAATTTGACGATCGTCCCTTTCACGGTGTCCCCTTTTTTCAAGGATACGATTTGGTCGAGCTGCTCCTGGCTTTGCATTTCAGCAGACTCTTGGTTTCTTGTTTCTTCCGACATGTCAAATAACCTCCTCAATTCAAACCCCATTTATTTAAACTCGCATAGGCGAAGTTCAAAACATAAATTGTTGTAGTATCTTTCCATGAAAACACCGCTTTTTATGCATCAAACCGATTGATCAGTTGACGGTCGGCTTACCGGTTGCCCGCATTTCATGGATTTTGCTCATAATGATCTCGGTTGCCGCATCGAGTGCTTCGGGCGACTTGTCGCCTTCGAAACGGGATAAGTCTACAGGCGCTCCGTAAATGATCTTAACCTTCCGAAACAGCTTATAGTCACCGATGATCGCCGCCGGGATTACCGTCGCTCCGCTCCGGAGCGCAAAGCTTGCCGCCCCCCGCTTCGCTGCGGTTGCATCCGAATTCCGGGTCCCCTCCGGGAAAATCCCCATCACTTCTCCCTGACGCAGAATGGTCAGTGCGGTCTTGATCGATTCTTTGCTGACGCCGCCCCGCTTTACCGGAAATGCGCCAAGCTTGTCAATCAGCCATCCGAATACCGGAATTTTGAACAGCTCCGCTTTCGCCATAAATTTAACCTGGCGCTTCACGTGAATGCCGACCGAAATCGGGTCTCGCACGCTGAGATGATTGCTGCAGATCAGTACGCCGCCCTCGGAAGGGATATTATGTACGCCGACAGACTCAAACCGGTACAGAATAGCGAACAAACCGCGGACCACCGCTCTGCAAAAAACGTAAATCATGCCTTCCTCTCCCCATCCAATACAGTTTCGCAATATGAAAGAATCGCTTCGACCACCTGGTTGATATCCATTTGCGTCGTATCCAGAACGATGGCATCCTCCGCGCATCTCAGCGGCGATACTTCACGCTCCGCATCGAGACGGTCGCGTTCTGCGATATCATGTTCCAGCTGTTCCAGCGTAATGCTCTCGTCGCGAAGCTCATTGAACCGGCGAAGCGCCCGCTCCTTGACGCTGGCTGTCATGAAGATCTTGAGCTCAGCGTCCGGCAGAACCGTAGTGCCGATGTCGCGTCCGTCCATGACGACGCCTTTTTGTGTCGCCATTTGCTGCTGCAGGTGGACAAGCTTGGTTCGCAAGCCTTCGATCCGCGCATACTTGGAAACGGATGCACTCACCTGATGCAGGCGGATAAACGGTGTGACATCTTCCCCATTCAACAACACCATTTGGCCTGTTTCATGCGGTTTTAATTCAATCACCATGTTTTGCGCATGTTGAAGCACTTTTTCGTGATTTTCTGCATCAATTCCTTGATTTAGCATAAACCAAGTCACCGCCCGGTACATGGCGCCGGTATCCACATAGATGTATTGCAGCCTGCTGGCCACCATACGCGCTACTGTGCTTTTACCCGCCCCTGCAGGACCGTCGATGGCAATATTGATTCTGTCCTGGTAACCTGTCCCCTGCATAACCAACGGGGCATTCCTCCTCAAACGTACGTCTCCAGCCCATCCGCCGCCTCTAGCATTGCATTCCTGCGTATGATATGACAGATGATTGTAGAGAAAATAAGATAAGAAAGTGCAAGATTAGACTTATACCCTCTTAACCTTCAAGAAAAAAGCAGGCGCCTGCCTGCGACGTGAAAATTATACCACACTAGCTGGAGTGATGCAAAAGAGAAGGGGTGTTTCCCCCCATCCAATCGTTGACATTTTGCTCGTTTACGGGGACTCCCTCCATCTGCTGAACCGGCGAAATATAGGGCCTGGCAGGCTCGTAATGCAGCAGCAGCTGGATGATGACCATTGCCGCCGCGAGACCGATCAGCACGCGCAGGAGCAGCCTTCCGGCCAGCGCTTCCATGGCTTGTCCCATTGAATCATGCACCTCGCCGGTCTCCCGTTCGCGCTGCCCCGTTATCGATTCGTTTCGCTCCTCAATAATGACACAACCTTCCTTCCACCATGAAATTTCCGGTAGTGTGCCACAGCCCGGCGTAAATTATGCATCCGCGGGGCAAGGAATTATCGGTTTCGAAAATCGAACTGTCTTTCAAAGCAATACCGGATCAGCTTTTGGCGCTCCATATCCGAAATCTGATTGAATTTCATCATCACGATGCTTCGGCCCATGGGAAGCTCCTTCAGCCGGACGACCTCGCCTTCGAACGGAATATGCTCAACCGATCCGTTTTTAAAGGGAACCAGCATCCAGCAATCCAGAAGATCCCCTTCTTTAAGCGTCTGGCCCGGCTCCAAATACAGCGAGATACCGCCGCCGCCAACATCCTCGGTCTTGGTTAAAAACCGGGTTCCGTCCTTTGCCTTCACGGCTGCTTCCAGCTCGGCCTGTACCCTAAGGAAGCCCCTTCGCTGCACCTTCGTAATCTGGTCGGACTCCGGCTTCTTGATCCGAACCAGCTTGATGACGTCCTCATGGTGGCTCAGCACGTAGGAATTAAAATAATTTTTCACTCCGCCCTCGGTCAGAAAGTAAGCGGATATCTCATCGCCGATATACAGCTTCTTCAGTCTCCCTGTCCCTTCTTGAAGGGGAACCTCCATATAAATCGATTCGTCATCCATGTCGGAAATGCGGGATTTATACAAAATATCTGCTTCTTTCTGATCCCCCGTATCGAGCTGGATATAGAGGACCTCATTGATCTTCGGATACAAAGCGCTCACCTACAATTTCTTCATAATCAATAATTTCCATTATATCACGGGGGCAGGCGGGCTGTACGGATAATTCGCTCGTTTTTCACGGCAGTATGACCGGGCCTAATCCTTATGATGTCGGCAATCCTATCAAAAAAGCCGCCCAAGCAATGATGCTTGAGCGGCCGACCCTCAACACGTCCGGCAGTTACCGAATACCGGCTTGCGCGTCCTTGATGACTTCAACCGTTTCTTCTAACCCTGTATCCGCATTGATATAGATCCGATACTGCGACCCGTTGATGCGCCCTCCAAATTCATAGCACAGCACATCCTCGTTGCGGTCGTTCTTAATTAACGCCTTGCGGTTGTACAAAATGTTGTATTCCGGATTCAGCGTCTTTTTCGCTTGGGCGAGCTTCAGCTTAGGCTGCGGAATCTCGCGCTTGATCTGATGCTCGTACACAAAATCGCTGGCTTGGAACCCGAGAACCTCCCCGTTGTCCATGGCTGAGCGGACCGTGATCTTCTCCGGATAGATGAGAACGCCGTCCTCCTCGCGGACAAAGGAGAAGTTTGCCATATTGTCAAACTGGTCTGCGGATACCGCCGTCATGTCGGCATATCCTTTTTTGGCCAGGAAATCCTGCGCCTTATCGATGGCCTCCTGCACGGAAACCTTCTTCGCGCCCACGTTGCGCTCCTTCGTATACGAGATCAGCTGGCCGCCTTTTTCGGTAAAGTCCATGCTGATTTTGTGGCCTTGGCGTTGATTCACCTGAACGGTATAGGATGACCAATCGGTCCCCTTCCCGTTTTGGGTTACGCGTAATCTGGCGCTTCCGTCCGTATCCGCGAATTTCATCGCTTTGCGTTTGACGTCCTCGGCGGATACAGGCATGCCTGCCAATTGCTTCACGGACCTGCGGTCGTAGATGCTGCTGACCGACGGGCCCCAATCCAGCTCGGGATAAGCCTCGACCTTTTTGTCAACGGTTCTAAAGCCGTCGATGATGGAGTTATCCTGCGTATTGTTCGACACAAGCGCAGTCTCGACATCCATCCAGCGAAGCCCGCTGGCAATGACCTTGTTCTGCACCGATTGAAGATCCTTCGTAATTTCACCGGAATTGGTGTAGAGCGTCTTCAGCGTCTTGACTTCATTTTCGCTCAGCGGTTCCTTCGTCAAATCCCGAACGCCTGTCTTATAGGCGAAATTGGAAATGCGGGACAGGAATTCTTCCGTCTTGTTGAACGGCAGCAGACCTAATGGAAGCTGGTTGATCTCATTTTGGGCTTCGCTCGTAATGCGCCACACATTCATAAGGCCCTTCCGGTGCATGCCCTGAGAAGTGGAGCTGACGGCGAGCGTATTCCCTAACTCGGTATGCAGCCGGTCCATATGATAGGACAAATCATGAAAGGCCCGTTGATACTGGTTTTCTGCATTAATCAATATCGCGTTCTTCTCTTTGTTCTCCTGATATCCCCACACCAAAGCCCCGATCAGTAAAACGGTGGCGACAGGGAACAGAATCGCGCTAAGTCGTTTATACATGATGCGTTAGTCTCCTTTCTTCTACTCACTGCCGTTAGTTTGACTAGAAAAAAGAAGTCTTATGCATCGCTGTGCGATCACTTCATGTTTTAGAAATCTTCCTCAATCTCGAAATGATCACGATTGTTGCATAAGCATTGCTTAAAGCCGGTCTCGATCCGGCCATGCTCTTTCTTGCCGCGAAGAATGAAGCGCTCGCCGCAATCCTTGCAAAGAATTTTCACCTTGATACGCAAAAAAAGACACCTCCAGAGCTATATTCGCCCTTATGCCTTCAGCATAAGCGCCTATAGCCCCAGTGTGTCCTTTTTGGTTACGTGTTAATCTCTTCCTCCCGGTTAATGAAACGAAAAGGCGAGCGATTGTTTGCCCTGGAGATTTTCCCCATGCCCCCGTACCACAACAGGACCATGAGCGGAACGATAAACCAAATCCACGTATGGGTCAAGAGATTCAAAATCAAATCATACAGTCCATGCCATATCCAGGGGACGATGAACGAAAGAGCCAGATAAAACCTCTTGCGACTCTCCCCTGAAAACCTGGCGTGCCCGATGTAATAGCCCATAATCACGCCGAACATGGCGTGACCCGACACAGGGAGCAGCGCCCGCAGGAACATGGGACCGAACGCTGCCTGGCTGTACCATGCGTACAGCAAATTCTCCACGGTAGCAAAGCCCAGCGAAATCGCCGCAGCATACAGAATCCCGTCGTAAGGCTCATCGAATTCCGTATGGTTGAAAATAATGTGATACATGACAAACCATTTCAAAAACTCTTCGATGCCCGCAGATACGAGCAATGATTGGACAACCGGATGATCGCCAAGCCAAAGTATCATTCCCCGCTGCAGAATCATGACAGGAAAGACGACCAGAACCCCAAGCAGAAATACCTTGATGACCATATGCAAAGGTTCCTGATCATACCTGTCCTTCAGGTAAAAATACGTGAGCAACGCGAGTCCCGGCGCCAAAGCCGACGCTATGATCGAGAACACCAGCACCAAAATTCCCCTCCGTTAGTTTCGAGCCTCTAGTCCGGCACTCACGCCCACATTGTATTAATGCTGACGCTGGAAGTGACTGCAAATAACCTCAATCGCTTGCTGAGGCATGATCTTCTTCCCGTACTCCTCCAGCATAGCCTCCGTTACCGAGGAGGATTCGCCGAATTCTGCCAGAACTGCAATGACCGCCGGCAACTTCTCGCTCTGAAGCTCCTCAGGCTCCAGATACAAAAACCATCTATCCATATAGTGATAAAGCGTACCTGCTCCGTCTACGAGGTCTTTCAGCATATGCGATGCTTCAATGAGCACTTCAAAATCCTGGAAAACATAGACGATTTTATCACTTTCATCCAGGGTAACTTCCATTTCATAAATCTCGTCCGGCATATCGTCTTCGGACAAGCCGCCGAAATGATGATCGTACTTCCCTCTCGTCACTATAACCACCATGCCTTGGGCAGGCAGTGCAAACACCTCAACGGCAAGAGGTCCGGTGGCATCAAATCCGAGCTCACTGTATGCCTGATCCATCATCTCTGTAAACAGGTCATAAACTTTCGGTATTTCCTGCCACATTTCTTCCTTCTGGATCCCACGCTCACTCAGATCGTCAAACGTGAGGAAAATCCGTATCTTATCTTGACTCAAACGTTCTATTTTCATGACAGGATCCTCCTAACGTATACAAAAGTTTATAACAAATTATGATGCCTGGATTATGACGTGATAAAAATGGTTTTATATAATTGATTTTATCATTTAATACCCGCAAATGCACGTAAATATGTAGTTTAAGAAAAAAGAATCATTCACAGGGATGGAAGGATGGTTTCCCCACGGAATGATTCAAAAAGAATTGCCTCGTTTACAATCCCGGTAAGACGGTATGCGTTTCTTTCAAGATTTGCTCAACCTCGTGTTTAACGTCCGGATTGCTGCGGATAAAATCCTTCAGCTGCTTCAGGTTGGCAGCCTTCGAATTAGACGATGACGATACCCCTGCAACTCCAACGGGATTAGCGGAATCATGTCGGCTTGAACTGGGACGCACGCTTTCTTGGCTTGAGCCATCATGATTACCGATTCCGTGTTGAATCTTGCTTAATGCCGTGTCGGCAAACCGGCCGACGTTGACGTTTTTCATCATCGAGGAGAGCGACAAATTGCCTTTGCGGGATATCATACGGCTTGCGACCGCACCGATGATTACGCCGTACAGAAATGACGAAGTCTTCACAAATGATACCTCCTTCTATGTTAAACTCGGGATTAGTGTTCTCGAGCCGGCAACAACTCATGCTACATAAATACAGGAAAGAGAGATGGAATCATGGTTAAATCGACAACAAAGATCATCCTGCTGGCCTGCTGCGTTCTGCTCAGCGCCTGCGGAGACCAAGGAAACGGACAGAACCATAGCATGCCCTCTGAATCGGGCAATCAAACCACGCCAAATGCGAAGACGACTGAGCCTGCAGCGCCTAAGGAGCAAGAAGCCCCTCCTCCTGCCGCCGATAAAGTGCCGAACGGAACTGCCGGCATTACGGAAGGATCAGGCCCTGCGAAGGATGAAGCCAGCGGAAAGCCGGCAGCTGAAGAGAAGCCGGAGCTGAAGTATCACATGAACAAGGTGTACCGCATCGTGCCGAATGACGAATCCGTCCCTTCGAAGGTCGTGCTGCTCACGTTCGACGATGGACCGAAGGATGCGGACATGATCAACCGATTGATCGACACGCTGGACAAGCACCAGGCCAAGGCGATCTTCTTCGTGAACGGATACCGGGTCAAAGCCAATCCCGAACTGCTCGGCATCATTCATGACCGGGGGCAAATCATCGGCAATCACGCTTGGGACCATATCGACTTGAAGCAGGAGAGCAAAGCGAAGGTCCGTCAGCAAATTGAAGACGTGCAGCAAATCGTGAAGGATACGGTCGGCACGGAGCCTGCGTTCTTCCGACCTCCGTTCGGATCCGGCGGGGATGTCGTCAAGGATATCGCTGCAGAGAACGACTTGCTGTACATGACCTGGTCCAACGGCTCGCTGGACTGGGAGGGCAATAATAAAAACAAGCCCGAAGCGGTCATCAACAACGTACTGGAGCAGCTCCATCCGGGCAGCAATATTTTGATGCACGAGCTTCCATGGACGGTCGAAGCGCTCGACGATCTGCTGACGAAGCTGGAAGCCAAAGGATATGGCTTCGTGGATCCCCGGACCATTGAGCCTCACATACGCTGAAGCGCAATAAAAAAAGCCTTTATTCTACTCCTGGCTTTACAGGGAAGAATAAAGGCTTTTTCACTTTTTACGCAAAGTCAGCACGTGGTACTCCGCCGGGCATAACAGCCGGAGGGGGATGTGCGAAGTTCCGAACCCCCGGCTGATCAGCACGCGCGTGTCCGGCAGATCGCCGCTTGCAGCCCTTGGGATCGAGTACCATCCGGACTTGAAGGATTTGTAGAAACGCTCGAGCCGGACCGCCCCCGCAAGCGGAAGCACGATTTGTCCGCCGTGCGTATGCCCGGCAAGCAGCAGATCGCAATTCGCCTCCTCCCGGCCCTTGAGCCAAATCGGATCATGCACGAGCAGGATATGGTATTCGCCGCCCTGCAAGCTGCCCTTGAACTGGGAGTACGGATGCCGTTTGCTCTTAGGCTGGCGAATGCCGCTAAGGGAGATGCAGTCGCTCCCGACCGTGATCGGAACCGTTTTATCGCTCAGCAGGGTCACGGCGGTTTCCTTCAGCACCTTCTTCACTGCATCCTTGCCTGCATACAGATCATGGTTGCCGAGGACCGCATAGACTGGAGCAACCCGCCGGAGCACCTCCATGTTATGCCTCAGCCTTTCCAGGGGAACGCCTTTCTCCGTAATGTCGCCGCCAAGAAGGACGCAGTCTACGGGCTGCAGCGCAGCCATCAGCTTCCGTTCCGACAACTCTCTGCGATGGATATCGGTCAGGAACAGAATTCTGAATCCGTCAAAGGAAGCCGGAATTCGCTCCGACGCCACCTCTTCCTCGCGTACCCGGTAGCCCTCCGCTTCAGCTCTCATCCAGCCAAGGACACCGACACCCGCCGCCGCGGCGCCCGACAGCCACAACCATATGCTCATAATAACTCCTTTATCAGCTCGCTTACAGGTGGCGCCCCGATCAGCCCCCACCACAGCAAGCTGGCCATCAATAAAATAAAAATGACGATTAATGAGTTCACAAACCATTTGCTCATCCGAACACGGTAGGAAGAATATGTATGTGTTCGACGCGGGGCGGAAGCTTCCTCCATGGTGTCGTGGGTAGCCGACTGCTTTCTGCGGGACCGGGAGAGCCCTTCCTCCCCGCCGGCCGCATATGTCCGCCGCTCCTCAGCCGCCTTCGGCTTAGACCGGCTAAGCCCGGTGTATTCACCGGCATCCGGTCTTGTTGGCTTTGCGGCGGGCGATGCAGGCGAGACAGAGACAGATGATGCTTGGCTCTTCCGGCCTTTGCTTCGGCCCCGGTGTCTTTCCATTCTGCTAAGTTCGTTCATTCTCCTCTTTCCTCCGAAATCGAATCAGCATTCCCGAGATGAAATCGATCAGGAAATGGCACAGGATCGGTGCCCATAATGTTCCCGTATAAATATAGACAAGACCAAGACCGTAGCTGCTCAAGAATACCCAGCCGGTCGGAAGCCAGTGCTTCAGATACCTGACGTGGATCAGTGCGAATAAAATGCTGGTCCAATATGGCCCGAATGCATGCTGGATCGCTCCGCGAAACAGCAGCTCCTCGCATACGGAAACGACGATTGCTATGACGAGAATATGCCAGACTGGCCGATTCCGGAACAGCATCTCGTTGATTCCCCCGTCATCCATGCTGTCCTCGGACACAAAGCGGGATAATATCAAATCCACGACCAGCATGGCCGCTGCAAGCCCCAGCCCCCAATACAGGAACTCCAGCTCCTTCGGCACAGCGAGAAGCGTCAGCGGATTCCGGCCCTGGAACAAAATCCAGATCAGGCCGACAATAAGCGTAAGCGCTTGGGTCAGGTACAAATTAATAAGAAGAAGGCGGTCGTTTAGCTGGTGGGCTTCGATTCTTTTCACTCTTATTTTAAATTTTTTCATAAAAGTTGTGCCTGTCTTTCATCATTGTATTTGAACGGTTCGTGCTTCTTCACCCTAAATTCGACAAATCCAGGGCTGACGCGAAATATGGCGGGCATATGCATCATAGCAAATTGTTGGCATGACATTCAAGGCTCCCGCAAGCATAAGAAGTCCTTTATTGCCCTATTATACCGATGATGGCCGACTATTGACACAATGTAAAAGCCATGTTACATTATGAAAAAATTAATCTCGTACAAAACCGATGATGGAAATAAGAAGCTGTTACGCCTGCAGAGAGCCGATGGTTGGTGAGAATCGGCGGCGGAAGGTTATTCTTGAGCGTTCCTGAGATATTTCGCTGAAGGCATTAGTAGGCGCAAATCGGATGATTCCGTTACCAATCATGGTCTGATGTAGACCGCTTGAGGCTGTCCGATTGACGGACAGTGAATAAGGGTGGCACCACGAATAACTCTCGTCCCTTACTACGGAGGTAGTATGCGGAGTCGGGAGTTTTTATATTTCTCGATCCTTTGCTACGGCACCGCGTCAATTGCCACAAGAACCAAGCGTTACCAAGCCAACGGTATAACGGATGCGCGTTAACCGGCGCGCTCCTTATTCAATATTTGCAGCACTATTTATAGAGAATTTAAGGAGGAAGTGAAACCATGTTTAAAGTTTTGGTATCGGATCCGATCAGCGATTTGGGGATCCAGCAATTGATGGATGCAGCCGATGTGCAGGTAGACAAAAAGACTGGGCTCAGCGAAGATGAGCTCACTGCCATTATCGGAGAGTACGACGGCCTTCTGGTCCGGAGCCAGACCCGTGTCACCGAGCGTATTATGAGCGCCGGAACGAAGCTGAAGGTGGTTGGCCGCGCCGGTGTCGGAGTGGATAACATCGACCTGGAAGCCGCCACGAAGCGCGGTATCGTTGTTATCAATGCTCCTGATGGAAACACGATTACGACTGCTGAGCATACGTTTGCCATGATGATCGCCCTGGCCCGCCATATTCCTCAGGCCTATGCCAAGACGGTCAACGGTGTATGGGACCGCAAATCCTTCCTCGGAGTGGAGCTGCGCAACAAAACCCTGGGTGTGATGGGAATGGGCCGGATCGGCAGCGAGGTCGCAAAACGCGCTAAGGCATTCGGCATGAATATTATGGCATTCGATCCGTTCCTGACCGAGGAACGCGCCGATAAGCTTGGCGTCGAGCTCGCTTCCGTCGACAGCATTATCCGCAGCGCCGATTTCATCACGGTTCACACGCCGCTGACTCCGGAAACCCGTCATATGATCGCCCGCCCTCAATTCGAGGTTATGAAGCGCGGCATGCGCATCGTGAACTGTGCCCGCGGCGGAATCATCGACGAACGCGCGCTCGTTGAAGCAATCGACGAAGGCATTGTTGCCGGAGCCGCGTTTGACGTGTTCGAGCATGAGCCGCCTGAAAGCGACCATCCATTCCTTAGCCATCCGAAGGTCATCGTCACACCGCATCTTGGCGCATCGACCATCGAAGCCCAAGAGAACGTGGCTATTGACGTTTCGGAACAGGTCCTTCATATTTTGCGTAACGAGCCTTTCAAAAATGCCGTCAACTTCCCGCTGGTAGCGGCTAGCGTCATGAACAAGCTGCAGCCGTACTTCTCCCTCGGTGAGAAGCTGGGCAGCGTAGCGGCTCAAATTACCGCTCATGCCGTGAAAGAAATTCATGTCGACTATGCAGGCGAGCTGGCGGAGGTCGATACCCAAGCGCTCACCCGCTACATTGTGAAAGGCGTGCTGGAGCGTCATCTCGGCAGCGAAGTGAATATCGTCAACTCGATGCACTTGGCAAAAAGCCGCGATCTGCATGTCGTTGTGTCCCAGACTCCGAAAACGAAGGATTTCGCGAATCTCGTTACCGTAACGCTAAAAACCCAGAACGGACAGGAACGCATCGTTGCAGGCACCCTGCTCCTCGGATACGGCGAACGGATCGTGCGCCTCGACAAATTCCCGGTCGATGTAGCGCCTGAAGGCCACCTGATCTTGATCTCGCATAACGATAAGCCTGGCATTATCGGACGCGTCGGCACCCTGCTCGGCGAGAACGACGTGAATATCGCCTCGATGCAGGTCGGCCGGAAAGTCATCGGCGGTGAAGCGATCATGTGCCTGACCGTCGACAAGGACGTTCCTAAGGAAGTGCTCGTGAAGCTGACCGGACTTCCGGAACTCAATACAGCTCAACAAATCGTGCTTAGCTAATCCCTATGTTCCACGTTGAACAAGATTAGCCCACGAATTTCAACAAAAAACACGCTCCGATCGGAGCGTGTTTTGTCTTTTAGGCGTTCTTTTCCTAAGATTCTGCCGCATTCATCGGAATCGTCACCGTAAACACGGTGCCCTTTCCTACCTCGCTAGCCGCTGTAATCGTGCCGTGATGGGCAGTCACGATGTTTTTGACGATGGCCAGGCCGATCCCTGTTCCGACGGTTTCGCCGCGGACACGCGCTTTATCGGCTTTATAGAAACGTTCAAACACGAACGGCAAATCCCCTGCAGGTATGCCGACGCCTTGGTCGGAGACGATCACCTGCAGCGTATCTCCTTTAGGCGCTTTGACCCGGTGTGCCTGGATCTTCACCTGCCTGCCGGACGGCGTATGCCGGAAAGCGTTGTCCAACAGGTTGGTCAGCACCTGCTCGAGCTTATCCTCATCAGCCGATTCAAGGATAAGATCCGAATGCAAAGAGAGCTGCAGATCAATCTCCTGTTCCTTGGCTCTGACGGAGAACTTCCGGTAGACACGCTCGCACAGCTCGCCCGCATCCACCTGTCTCAGCGACATTTCGGCGTGTCCTGCCTCCATTCGCGTCAGATCCAGCAAGTCCTTCACCAGACGGCCCATGCGCAGCGACTCTTCATGGATGACCTGAATCAGCTCCCGGCCTTCTTCAGGCGAAGCCGCCATTCCGTCGAGCAGCGCCTCGCTATATCCCTGCATCATCGACAGCGGAGTCCGGATTTCATGCGATACGTTGGCGATGAAATCCGTCCGCATCTTCTCCAGCTTGACCTGTTCCGTAATATCCCGGAGCACGACGACAGCGCCCCTGATCACGTCATCGGAATAGAGCGGCGCCATGTGTGCCGACCAAATCCCCTGGTTCACATGCAGATCTGCGCTTTGATCCCTGCCTTCATTCACGGTGCTGTAGAACAGCTCGCTCAGCGGCTTAGGCATCACGTCTGCCGCCCAGCCGCCCCCTTGCAAATCATCATCCCACTCAAGCCCCTTCCAGGTCTTCATGATTTCCTGTCCGGGGGGGTTAACGAGAATTACCTGTCCGTGGTTATCGAACGTAATCACGGCGTCGCTCATGCTTCGAAGCACGCTGGACAAATGCTCCTTCTCGTGATTGAGATTGCGGATATTCGTCTCCAGCTCGGCGGCCATATGATTGAACGTATTCGCAAGCTCGCCGATTTCATCGCTCGTGACCAAATTGAGGCGGGTTCCGTACTTCCCTTTGCGGATGTCATTGGCAGCCTCAATCAGCTGCTGCATCGGCTGCGTAATTTTCGTTAACAAGAAGAGCCCGAAAAAGGTCGTCATCGAAAATCCGATGATCGACACATACGTAAACAAACGTTTGATAGCACTTGAATTTGTGAAGGTTGTATCAATGTAGGGGAGCAAAAATAATCCCAGCGTCAACAGCACGCAGGCAACCAAGCACGTAATCGTGATCCACAGCTTGCCGACAAGCGATCTCCAGAAGTTCACGTTACTTCGGAACCTCCAGCTTGTAGCCTACTCCCCATACGGTTGTGATCATGGCGGCGGCCTCCGAAGAAACCTTGTTCAGCTTCTCCCGCAGCCGTTTCACATGCGTATCGACGGTACGCAGATCACCGAAAAATTCATAATTCCAAACATCCTTCAGGAGCTCCTCCCGGGAAAACACTTTATCCGGCGAGGAGGCCAAATAGTGCAGCAGCTCATACTCCTTCGGCGTCAGACTGATTTCATGTCCCCCTGCCGTCACCCGGTGGGCGTCGTGCTCAATGACGAGATGAGGGAAGACAATGCTGTTGCTCGGGTTGGTTTCCTTGCTAAGATAAGCGGTAGCCGAGGAGCGGCGCAGAATCGCCTTGACCCGATAGATGACTTCCCGCGGGCTGAACGGCTTAACGACGTAATCGTCCGCGCCGACCTCGAAGCCTTGCACGCGGTTGATCTCCTCGCCCTTGGCAGTCAGCATCAGGATCGGCGTCGACTTCACCTGCCGAAGACGTGTACATACCTCCACCCCGTCCATACCCGGCAGCATCACATCCAATATAACCAATCCGTAATCCTCACCGGTTGCCTTGCGTAGGGCCGTTTCCCCGTCTTCAGCCTCGTCAATCTCATATCCTTCCTTCTCCAGGTACATCTTCAACAAACGTCGAATACGCTCTTCATCATCGACTACGAGTATCCGGTTTCCATGCTCAGACATTGACAGCAGCTCCTTCATTGTTATAGGGGAAAATCAGAACGGCCCTCAAAACGTAAGGGCCCTCCTGATTTTCTAATCCGTTGCTATTTAACTTCATTTTTAATCCGTTCCGGCATAGGAATGCAGACCGGCAATGATCAGGTTGACGCCAACCAGCGTAAACATGACGACGATAAATCCGATAACCGACAGCCAGGACGAGTATTTGCCCTGCCATCCGCGGGACAGCCGCAAATGCAGGTACACGCTGTAAAAGAGCCACGTAATCAGCGCCCAGACTTCCTTCGGATCCCAGCCCCAGAAGCGGCCCCAAGCAATCTCCGCCCAAATCATGGCGAAGATGAGTCCGCCCAGCGTGAATACCGGGAATCCGATCGCGATGGCACGGTAGCTGATTTCGTCCAGATCATCGGGATTCAGCTTGTTCAGTGCAGGCTGAATGAATTTCGCAATCGGTCTTCGGATGATGAGCCTCAGCAGTCCGTACAGGATGATGCCGCTCACCAGCGACCAGATCACGGTGTTGAGCTTCCTGCCCGCGTTCACGCCATGCATCCATGACGGAGCTTCGAACAGCGGGGCCTTCATGCCCAGGAATGATTGCATGCTCTCCGTCTCGCTCTGATACGGGGCTACAATCGGCGGCATGTTGTACTCCACTTTTACTATTTTACTGGTTTCCGTTTTAGGGTCAACTTGCGTTTGATTGAACACGGCTTCGTAACCGGCTGTGCGGAAGCTGTAGACCGACAGGATGAAGCCGAGCAGAACGACGATCGCGAACATGCACAGCTCGAGCCAACGCTGTTCTCTCCGCGCGCCTTTGTCTGTAGCGGCGAAGTTGACCGTCCGCAGCAGGTGCATCAGACCTGCGATAAAGCCGACGGCGAAGAACGCATCGCCGAGCGCAGCCAGCGTGACGTGAATGCCGAGCCAATACGACTGCAGCGATGGAATCAACGGCTGCACTTCCTGAGGGAACACGGCCGCATACGCCATAATGAGAATGACGAGCGGCAGCGCGAACAGGCCGAGCAGCGATTTTTTATAAATAAAATACAGCACCAGAAATGCAATCATGATCGCCATGGCCAGGAACGACATAAACTCGTACATGTTGCTCACCGGCACATGTCCGGAGCCTGCCCATCTGGTGAAGAAATACAGCAGATGGCCGATCAGGCCGATCGATGCCGTTACGAATGCGATCTTGCCCCATTTGGCAAGATGGGCTTCGGGCTCCCGCTTCCGGAAACGGCGGCCCATGACCGCAATGGCATACATGATAAACGATGCGCAATATAGCAAAAAGGACACAACAAATGCATCACCGCTAAAATCGATTAGATTCATGCTTGACTCCCCCTGTTATTCTCCAGCGACTTTTCGTCGACCTCGATATTCATCTGATTCAGGATGGCGGCGACTTCCCTGCGCAGACCGAACCAGTTCTTGTTCGTGTGGGCACCGAGCGTCAGCGTTCCGTCATCGATCCGCAGCCAAATCCGGCGATGATGGAAATAGAAGCCCATGACCAGGCCGATCATGCCGATAAATGCGCCGACCCAGATGAACGGCATCGCCTTGTCCACGCGGATGTTCAAATACGTCGTTGACTCCGCAAAGTCGACGTCCTCCATGCTGAGTACGTCCAGCGTTATGAGATTCTCGCCTCCGGCAAGCTGCGCGTTGATCGCATCCTGCTGGAATCGCTCCTTGTCGACCTGTTTCGGGAAGTAGAAATATTGAATGCCTTCCTCCGGCAGGTTCGGTCCCTTGATCAGGAACAGGAACGCGGGTGCGTTCGGGTTCGGTGACAGATTGACGGGCTTTCCGTCGTCACCGAGACCGAAATCCGTAAACGTCTGCGTCAGCGTCAAGGTGTAATCCCCCGCCTTGTACTCTCTTACGGGATCCTTGATCGACAGATCGATCTTTCCATATTGTTCCCCGGTTTTGCTGTCAATCAACATCGGGGATACGGTCCGGAGAATCGGAGTCAAATCATAATCGAATTGATATGCCTTCAGCCCCTTGTAGTTGAGCGGGTGGTTCACCTCGATGTTATGGCGGGTGACCTCTTTAAGCTGCGGCTCTTGGCCCGGTGTATCGCAATTGGACTCGCACACATACAGGATCGCCTCGGTTTCGAATTTCTTAGGCAGCACCTTGCCCTTGCCCTTGAATTCATTCGGCAAATCCTCTTCCGTATAGAATTCTACATTGAATCCGTCATTCATCAGATAATAACTCGTGTTCTTGATGTGCACGGGCTCGCCTTCCGGAAACGCCATATGCTCGTCCATATGAAGGCCCGGCAAATTCCGTCCGAGAACAGCCAGAAGAAAGATGATCAGGCCGATATGGAGCACATACGGCCCCCATCGGCTGAAACGCTGCTTCTCCGCAAGCAGCGTGCCCCCGTCCGTGCGGACGCGGTATCCTTTTTTCTTGATCAGCGGCTTAACCCGCTCAACCCACTCGGCTCCATCTTGCTCGACCGTTCCCTGGTAGACCACCCGCTGGCGGGTCAGAAACGACATATGCTTCGGGATGCGCTGTCTGCTTAGCGCCTTGTAAAGCGGCAGCACGCGGTCCAGGCTGCAGATGACCAAGGATGCGCCGATCATAACCAGCAGAAGCACGAACCACCAAGACGTATATGTATGGGACAGCCCGAGCAGATAATAAATATGCCCCAGCTGTCCGTACTCCTCTTTGTAGTAGACAGAGGGGTCAATGTTAAGGAATGTGCTCTCCTGCGGCAGGATGGTTCCGAGCGATGAGCCGATCAGCGTCAGCAGGATCAAATAGATCGCAACCTTCACCGAGGAGAAGAAATTCCAGACCTTGTCGATGAAGCCGGGGTTGGCTTTCTGCGAGCGGCGGGCCACCCCGTCGTAACGCATCTCCAGGATCGACTGGGCTTCCGCTTCCTTTGTCAGCGGTTTCCCGCAGGCTTCGCACAGGACGGTTCCGGGCGGGTTCTGATGTCCGCATTCACATTTCGTGTTTTGGATCAAAGGCTTGGAACCTTCACTCATTTTGCTTTCACCAACTGTTCGATTTGTTTATCCAGCGTATCCAGATCCAGCTCGCCGATGCGAATATGGTGAATCTTCCCGGAGGCCGTCACGAAGAAGGTCGTGGGCATCGGGCCAACGCCGTAGCTGGCCACCGCATCCCGATTCGGATCCATCAGGATCGGGAACTTCACGCCGGTCTGAGCCACAAAATTTTCCACCGTCATTTTGTTCTCGCCCACGTTGATCCCGACGATTTCGACCCCTTGATCCTTCCACTTCTCCCACTGCGCCTGCAGTGCCGGCATCTCCCGGACGCATGGTGGGCAGTAGGTCCCCCAGAAATTGATAACCCTGGCTTTGCCTTCGTATTCGTTCATGGTATGTACATTGCCATCCATGCCCAGAAGCTCGAAATTCGCAGCCTTCTCACCGACCTTAGGCACCTCGTCAGAGCCGAATACAACGGTTGCAACGGCGTACGCGCCGATCAGGACGATGGCAAGCAGTATAACGATCTGTATGCTTTTCTTCGATTTGCCCATAGTGCAGCAGCTTCCTTTCTATGACTTTCATCATAAATGTGCAGGCGGGTGTGAACATCCTATGAACAATTATAACGAAATTCGTCATAAACGCCGCTCGCCATTTTGAATATTATGTGTCGGGTTACCGTTTTTTCTTCGGTTTGCCGCCTGGTTTCGCCGCCTTGGCCATCTGCTGCAGCTCATTGACTTCACTTGGCGTCAAATGACGGTACAGGCCCCGCTTTAGATTCTGAAGCAGCAAATCGCCGTACGCGATCCGCTTCAGCCGGATTACCGGATGATTGATCGCTTCGAACATCCTCCGCACCTGGCGGTTGCGTCCCTCGTGAATCGTAATGGTGATGACGGACTGCTTGTTTTCCGGGTCTACGTCACGGTATTCGACTTCGGCCGGGGCGGTCATCCCGTCCTCGAGCATGATGCCTTGGCGAAGCTTGTCCAGCTCGGATCCGTGGGGCACCCCTTTCACCGTCGCCAGGTAGGTTTTCGGCACATGATACTTGGGGTGGCTGAGCAGATTGGCGAATTCGCCGTCATTGGTCAGCAGCAGCAAGCCTTCCGTATCGTAATCCAGACGGCCGATCGGATAGACGCGCTCCTTTATGCCCTTGAGGTAGTCCGATACGATCTTTCGGCCTTCCGGATCCGATGCGCTCGTAATGACTCCCTTTGGTTTATTCAACATCAAATAGACCTTTTTCTCATGCTTGATCGGTTTCCCTGAAACCGTAATGATATCTTCGGCAGGGTCGGCCTTGGTCCCGAGCTCGGTAACGGTCACCCCGTTCACCTGCACCTTGCCCTCCAGAATCAGTTCCTCGCACTTTCGGCGGGATGCGACTCCGGCCTGTGCCATAATTTTCTGTAATCTCTCCATGTTCGATAGGTCACCTCATCCCTAATGATAACCATCGACAGGATAAATCACAAGCGCGTTCCACGGAAAAGCCGCTCCCGGGCAGCTTTCTGCATGCGGAAACAGGTACAGCGGGGAAATATCATGCAATCTCGAAAGCTCCATAATGATTTTGCTGGCGGTAAACAGCTGGGTTTTCTGTTCAAGGCTCATAAGCTCATAACGACGATTGAAATTGCCTTCCAAACAGATATGGATCAGTTTCTGATGCAGAAGCATCGGGGAGGACGTGACCGATCCGTCCGAATGAACCGTAAAATCGAACCCTACTCGCGTCTCCTGCTCGCATGCGGAATGATGGATCACAAAGCCTTCGAATTCCATATCATCACCTCTGCCGCACAAGATTCATTCTTTTGATTCAGCAGTATATGACTGTGCGGATCCCCCGGTATAGGCGCCTGTTCCCATTACAGTAAACAAAAATCCCCGATTATCGCGCAGCCGCAAGCACGATATCGGGGTTACGTATTGATCTTAGATGATGCATCTTCGTTTACCTCTTTTGACATGGGGCTCGGTCTGATGCAAGCCCTTAAGCTCATACGAAGCTGATATATTCGCGCCTATATCGCGCCGTCGTCATCCAAATACGAGCAAGCATACGGCGATAGCGGCAATAAATCCGACCAGATCGGAGAACAGGCCGACCTTCAGCGCATATCTGCCGTTGCGGATGCCAACGGCTCCGAAATAGACGGTCAACACATACAATGTCGTGTCGGTGCTTCCTTGGATCGTGGAAGCGATTCGGCCGATCATTGAATCCGGCCCGTACGCGCGGATCAGCTCGGTTGTATAAGCCAGCGATCCTGTCCCAGTCAGCGGTCGAAGCAAGCCAAGCGGCAGAATTTCGCTCGGGACTCCGAGAGACTGCAGAAACGGGCCCGTCCATCCCACAAAGAACTCCAGCGCTCCGGAGGAGCGGAAGACGCTGATTGCCACCATCATGCCGACCAAATGGGGGATGATGCCGATCGCAGTGGAGAAGCCGCCCTTGGCTCCTTCCACAAACGATTCATATACCGGTACTTTGCGGGTATAGGCATAAAGCGGGATGAACGCGACCATAATGGGAATAGACCAGGCCGAGATGACGCTAATCCATGACAGCAATGTTCATCACCCTTTCATATCCGGATTCCTTCCAGCTCCGATTCCGGACGGCTGCTGGCGACGAATGGAACGCCTTCTATACCACCTGTCCGCTAGAATGGCCGCCGCTGTCGCGATTGCCGTAGCCAGCAGCGTCGTACCTACGATTTCCGCCGGATTCGCCGATTCGTAATTCAGGCGGATGGCAATCAGCGTTGTCGGGATCAACGTGATGCTGGCTGTGTTAAGCGCCAGCAGCGTGCACATCGCCGGTGTCGCGGTGTCTTTATCCGGATTCAGCTTCTGCAGCTCCTGCATCGCTTTGATTCCCATCGGTGTCGCCGCATTGCCAAGACCGAACAAATTCGCGCTCATATTCGATAAAATATACCCGATCGCCGGATGATCCTTCGGCACGTCGGGGAACAGAAATCTTACGACCGGTCCCAGCATGACTGCAACCTTCTTCAGAAGACCCGAATCCTCGGCAATCCGCATCATGCCCAGCCAAAAAACCAGGATGCTGATCAGCCCGAAAGACACGGTTACACCTGTTTGTGCTCCATCAAATACGGCTTTGGTTACCGCGTCGATATTTCCGTTCACCGCTGCAAAGCCAAACCCGATCAGGATCATCCCCATCCAGATCATATTGATCATAGCTTTTCCACGCCCCCGTTCTTGACTCGCGATATCGAGAGTTCGCCATCTTAGCGAAACCTAGTGATGATTGGCCCGCACCAGATGCCTGAGCACTTCGGCGGCCGATTGCCATAAGGACAAGGCAGCTCCCTGCGCGGATGCGCTTCTTGACTTCTGCAAGGCAGTCGGCGGCTCGGGAAGTCTGGCTCCTTGCTCGTATACAGGAACTTTGCCGATGCTGATGCCGTCCAGCAGCAGCTCGATGTGTCCCCGCAGCCCGAAGGACACATCCGGCGAGCTTTGTTTGTGAAGAACGAGCCTTTTGACTAGCCGGGCTTCCTCGTCATGGGTGAACGCATACTGAAATATGCTTCCTGTGACGAGTGTGTAACCTTGGATTTTTTGTCCTTTCTCGATCACCTGCTTTAGCGGAAAATGCTTGAAGCCGTAATCGAGCATATTGGCATGGTCATTCCAATCATTGCCGTCGTTAAGCGTAACCGCGGCGATCTGCTGACCGTTTCGCGTGGCAGAGCTGACCAGGCAGCGGAACGCTTTCTTCGTAAAACCGGTCTTAACACCGTCGGCCCCTTCGTAAAGGTGCAGCATTTTATTTTTGTTATCCCATTTGTAATCCCAGGACTCGTTCGGGTTCGGCGCCCGCTTGGTCGGGGTCTTCACGATTTCTTTGAACGTCGGGTTCTGAAGCGCATAGGCGGTCATCCTGGCGACATCGTTGGCGGAGGAATAGTGCTCGTCATGATCCAGCCCGTGCGGATTCATAAAATGCGTGTTGGTCAACCCGAGCTCCTGCGCCTTCTGATTCATCAGCAGGACGAAGCCTTCCTCCGTCCCCCCCACATGCTCTGCAATGGCGGTGGCGGCGTCATTGCCCGAACGAAGCATTAAGCCGTAGAGCAGGTTTTCCAATGTCATCTCCTCGCCAAGCTTCAAGAAGAGGGAGGAGCCCTCCTTGGCAAATGCGTTCTTCGAAACCGTGACCCGGTCGCTCAGCTTGCCGTGCTCGATGGCAACGATCGCCGTCATGATTTTGGTAAGGCTGGCAATCCGCAGCCGCTTGTCCCCGTTCTTGCTGTACAGAAGCCTGCCGGATGTGACATCGATCAACGCGGCAGCCTGGGCGTGATTGGCCGGCCCCCCCTCATGATCCGCATAGGCAGGACCGGCGGCGGCCATTAGGCAAACCACCAGCAGTATGGATAACAAGGACTTGCATGTCGTCCGTTTCATTTTCATTATTTTTTCCTCCGGTGTTCAGAAATCTTGTACAAGTATATGTTGTCCCACCCGAAAGTATGTCCACATGCAAAAATCCCCTGTTCGCTTCAAGCGAGAGGGGATTTGCTAAGCGCCGTTTAGTACGCCGACACGTTACCGCCGTTGTTGGCATTGGCGTTGCTGCCTGATTGGAACATCGCCTGGATTTGCTCCAGCAAATACGGGGTCGCATCAATGATGCGCTCGAACAGATGCGTTTGATTGTCGAGCGGAACGATGTGGACGCCCTCCTTGCCTACGACAAGGAACGCAATCGGTCTGATGGATACGCCGCCGCCGCTTCCGCCGCCAAACGGATGCGTGGATGAATGGCCGTGCATCCCGTCTGCGGAATGGCGAGTGCCTCCGGCTTCAATGTTGTAGTCGCTTCCGCCGGCCGCAAAGCCAAACGCCACTTTACTGATTGGCAAAATTACGCTGCCGTCAGGTGTGTTTACGGGGTCGCCAACGATCGTATTCACGTCCACCATTCCCTTGATGTTCTCCATCGCGGTTTGCATCAAGCCTTGAATAGGGTGTTCTGCCATGATCTAACTCCTCCTTTCACCTTTAACACGCGAACTATGAATACCAGTCCAGCAACCATAGCTTTTCCGAAGGAGATTTTCGCTATGCAGTTCAGCTCTGTGGAAAAATGCGGCGGGCCGTTAAAGCGGGGGACGACATCGACGGCCGGCTTCTCTTCCATAATCAGACGGTAGGACAACCAGCCGAGCACGGTATGCTTGACGGCGTGCAGCAGCCCGGAAGCGACGGCCGTATCGGCAGCATGCTCAAGGGCCACCTCCGTCGACCACCGGATATCCCGAAGATGGACGTTTGCCAGCGTTTGCCGCACCCATTTCTTGAATCCTTTGGTGGCCATTATAGCGCTTGAATACTGCCGAAACCGAATGGTTCGGCTTGCTGGTTTCTGATCCGCCTGTTCGTCCTCGTCCTGTCCAAATGTCATCCCCTGCTTGAATACCGATTCCTGGTTGAATTCAATACCGCCGTTCGCCAGATGAAAGGGCAGATCATAGATCCGCTTGATCAATCCATAGACCATCTTTACCTCGGCATGCAGCTTGTATTCATTTTTTCGCATGACCATGTCCAGCCGAATCGTCACGGCCGAGTTCAACAGGATGACAGCCAGTACAATGAGCAGCACCCCAAGTCCGATCGCAATATAAATCCAAATGCTCACAAGCGTAACCCCCAGAAACGAGCTTAATATAATGCATCCGCTTGGCTTAGTATGGCAAATCGCCAGGTAAATGATGCGAACCTGTTCCGTTCCTTCCCATCACGTCGCAGGGGTAACCAATGGACCGTGCCCCAATTTAATCACTTGAGGTGGTTAAGCGGATCGAACCAACGGCTTGTGGGAAAGGAAAGCGATGCAACGTAAAAATCCCGAGCAGTTTTTCCGCTCGGGATTTCAGTATCTTCATATAACGTCCATTGTCGATCAATTCTCCACATCATCAAATGTCAGCTGGTGACCGTCCAGCTTATCAAACAGCAATTGCGTCTCTTCCTCAAGCGACTCCGCATCCTCAAATTGGGACGGCTCCGGCAAATCCTTAATGCTGGCAAGCCCGAAATAGTCGAGGAATGATTTCGTCGTGCCGTACAAAATCGGTCTGCCGATCGCTTCTGCCCGGCCCACCTCCTCAATCAAGCCTTTGGTGGTCAGCGTATGAATCGCCCGCTCGGATTTGACGCCGCGGATCTCCTCGATGTCAACCCGGGTGATCGGCTGTCTGTAAGCGACGATGGATAGCGTTTCGAGCGCCGCCTGGGATAGGGAGGAGCGCGAAGGCGAATAGGCCAGACGTTCGAAGTATGGCGCATGCTCCGCCAGCGTCGCCATCTTGTAGCTGCCGGCGATCTGAACGATCTGCAAGCCCCGCTCCTGGCGCGCCCACTCCTCCTTCATATCCTCCAGCGCTTCCTCAACCAACCCCGTGGACTGCTCCGTAATCTCGGCGACCTGCTTGACCGACAAACCTTCCTCGCCGGCCAAGAACAGCAGTCCCTCAATAATCGATTTCAGCTTCGGATAATCCATCAATGCGTTCTTCCCCTCTCCATTCCATCACAATATCCTCAAAGAGCCGCTCCTGATAGCAAACGATCTGCTTCATCTTCATCAATTCCAATATCGCCAGGAAGGTAACCACGATTTCATGCCGCTCCATCTCCTCGTGAAGCAGCTTGGAGAAGAGCACCCTTCCCCCCGGCCCCGCCTGCTCGAGCGTATCGATCACCTGGCGGATCCGATCCTTAACCGATATTTCATCGCGCTGAATCCGGGCATACGACGTTCGTCTTACGGCTTTGCTTAAGGCTTTCTGGAATGCCCGGATCAAATCGGCAACGTGGAGCCCTTCGACCGGATTCTCTTGGGCTTCCGGCATGTAGGGCGTTAAATCCTCCGCCTCTTTCGAGTAAATCATGCTCCGCTCCCATTCTCTCTCGTGCAGATGCCGAGCAATTCCCTTATATTTACGATATTCGATCAGCCGCTGAACGAGCTCCGCTCTCGGATCCACGTCTTCCTCTTCGTAAAAATCAAACTCGTCCATCTCGATAACCGGAGGCTTTGGAAGCAGCAGCTTCGATTTAATAGACAGCAGCGTCGCCGCCATCACCAGAAATTCACTTGTAATTTCAAGCTCCAATTCCTGCATGTTGTGCAGATA